>JAHDEQ010000001.1:33778-42003 GCA_020628755.1 Saprospiraceae bacterium | reverse complement strand
GCCCAAGACTACTGGAAGAACATCAATCCCAACGAAATCACACTTTCTAGTAAGTCAGTTCAATATACGATTCCTCAACAATATAAAACCTACGAATTAGAACTCAAGCACCTCAAATCGCTTTTGGAAGAAGCTCCTGCCCAAAGCGATGCTGCAAAAAATGTATCCATTTTTTTGCCTTTGCCCAATGGTGAGCGCATGGAGTTTTTTGTTTTTCAAACGACCACAATGCACCCCAATTTGGCGACCAAATATCCAATGATTCAAACCTTCAAAGGCTACTCTAAAGACAAAACAGCCAAAGTGCATTTGGACATCACGACCAAAGGACTGCATGCTATCATTGATCAAGCAGGCAAGTCTATTTATATTGACCCTTATGCCATTTTTCAAGACAAATATTACATTTCTTATTATGCAAAAGACTTATTGACTCCTGAATTGATGAGCCAATTTAAATGTGGTGTCAATGAGGAATTTTTAGAAAATTCAGCTTACGAATTTTCTTTGGATAATGAAGATAGTTTAGAAAAAAATAATGCTGGAGGCCCTGTCCAATTGCGCACTTATCGTGCAGCAATTGCCTGTACAGGCGAATTTACGGCCGCACATGGTGGAACTATAGAAGATGGACTTTCGGCGATTGTAGTTACACTCAATCGACTCAATTTGATATTTGAAAGAGACCTCGCCATCCACATGGAATTGGTAGAAGACAATGACCAAATTGTTTACTTTAATGGCGACTTTGACCCTTTTACCAATGGTGATACCGATGCGCTTATTGATGAAAGTCAAGAAGCGATTGATAATATTATTGGCTTCCAGTTTTACGATATTGGACACGTTTTTAGTATGGGATTTGGCAATGGCTTAGCGCAACTAGGCGGTACTTGTACTGGCGGTAAGGCAAGGGCAGCTTCTACTACGTTTTCACCTGTCAACAATGCTTTTGCTACCTCTTTGGTCGGACACGAAATGGGACACCAACTAGGAGCGCAGCACACCATGAGCAGTTGTGGTAGCATCCAAAATATCAATTTTGGTACAGCTTACGAGCCAGGGAGTGGCACTACTATTATGTCCTATGCAGGCGTTTGTGGCGCAGCCCACAATATACAAGGTGATTCAGATGGTTATTATTTTACCTACTCTCTGACCCAAATTTTTAAATATACCCGTGACAATAATGGCGACAATTGTTCTTTCAAAACAGAAACGGGCAATACCAATCCTGATGTAAACATCCCGATTGAAGACGGATTTTATATTCCCATCAATACGCCTTTTGAAATGATTGCCGAAGCTACAGATGCCGAAAACGATAACCTCACTTATTGTTGGGAACAAATGGACTTGGGGCCATTTGCGCCTCCTGGCCAGCCCGAAGAAACCTCTCCTTTGTTTCGTTCATTTACGCCAACGCCTGATCCGCAGCGTATTTTTCCACGTATGGAAATTATTGTGAATAATAGTTTTGATCGTGCAGAAGTGATGCCGCCTTATAGTCGAGAATTGAATTTCCGTTGTACCGTACGAGATAATAATATTAACGGTGGGGGAGTCGCTTGGGATGCGATTGAATTTGAGGCAACCGAAACGGCTGGCCCTTTCTTGGTGGAAAGTCCCAATGAAGCCATGACTTGGCAAGTAGGAGATTTGGTAGAAGTAAAATGGGACGTAGCCAATACCACTAACAGCCTTGTTAACTGCCAAGCAGTTGACATACTTTTGTCTTTGGACGGAGGCTATACTTATCCCATTGTTTTGGCAGAAAATACCAATAATGACGGTTCAGATTTTATAACCGTTCCCAACGAAATTACGAATCAAGCAAGGGTGAAAATCAAAGCGAGTAACAATATCTTTTTTGATATTTCAAATACGAATTTTGATATTGCTGAACCGACTGCGCCAAGCTACGCATTGGCAGCCAGCCCCAATTTTTACCAAGTTTGTTTGCCTGAAGTAGTTGCCATTGATATTAGTACAGCCTCGTTATTGGGCTTTAACGAACCTATTGATTTAAGTATCATAAGTGGTGTGCCAAACGATGCAATGGCGAGTTTATCTACTAGTACAATTTTGCCAAGCGAGAGCAGTCAACTCTTTTTGGATTTTAGCAATGTCTTGGTTGAAGATACCTACGAAGTAGTATTGCAAGCTGTCGCTTCCAATGCTGATACGATTTTGCGTTCGATTGTATTGACAACGGTTTCTAACAATTTTACAGCTTTGAGCTTAGGCAATCCTAGTGATGGCAATTCAGGCGTAGAGGCGACCCCATCTTTTGATTGGGTCTTTGCCGAGGATGCCAATTTTTATAAAATACAACTCGCCACCAATCCTAGTTTTGCACCCGAATATATCATTGACGAAGCTAGCAATTTGACAACATCGCCCTATGATTTGGATTTTCTTTTAGATGAAAATACCTTATACTATTGGCGAATTTTACCTTATAATGAATGTGGCGAAGGGCAATCTTCCAAAATATTTGCCTTTCATACACAGTCCATTACCTGCAAAGCCGAAGAAGCAATTGATGTACCTATTGTTATTTCTAGTTCACAAGCTCCAACCTTAGAAACCAAAATCAATGTTTTTGCAGATGGAACAATCAGTGATATAAATATTAGTCAACTCAAAGGAAGTCACGAGTTTTTTAGTGATTTGCGTATGACATTGACAAGTCCTTCAGGCAAAAGTGTATTGCTATTTGATGGACGTTGTGCCAATTACAATGGTATTTTCAATATTACTTTAGACGACGAAGCTCCTGTGGGCTTTTCGTGTCCGCCCATTGGCACGATGCGCCCCCAAGAGTCGCTTAGTGCTTTTATCGGAGAGAGCACCAAAGGCGATTGGATTTTGACACTCGAAGATAAAGTTGGTGGAAGTGCAGGAGGGACTTTAGAAGATTGGTCTATAGAATTTTGCACCGACATTAATTTGAGCAATCCCCAACTCATTCGCAATGAGTTGATGCCTTTGCCTCCCGCAATGGGACGAAATATTGACGACGAATTTTTATATGCTGAAGATAATGAAAATCTCGATTGGCAACTCAATTTTACGCTAGTAGAAAACGTAAAAAATGGTCAACTTTTTTTAGATGGAACAGCACTTTCTGTGGGCGACCAGTTTAATCAAGGCAATATTACTTGGGGCAAACTCCGCTATGTACACGATGGAAGTGAGACAGATACCGATAGTTTTGATTTTACGATTATTGATGGCGAAGGTGGCTGGACAGGCACACATACTTTTAATATTTCGATTGATGAAAATGTTGTCGTTTCGGCCGAAAATGCCCTCGCCCAAACCAACTTATTGGTTTATCCCAACCCTGCTTCAAAAGTGATAAATATTTCAACTTTTGGTACAAAATCGATTGCTGAAATTCGAGTGTTTAATACTTTAGGAGAGTTAGTGAAGATTTATCAAAATGATATAAATCAAATTGATATTTCTACTTGGTCAAAAGGCATTTATATCATTCAGGCCAAGATAGGAGAGCAGCAACTTAGCCAAAAAATTAGTGTGTTGTAGCTTTCCTAAACTTACAGGAATGGATAGAGAGAATAAGGAAAGTTTAATACTAATTTACTCCAAAATCTCAATCAAAATACGATCGGTATAATATTCAGCCAAAGACGATATAATCATATCGTCTTTGGTTACTGTATTACTGGTCTTTTTTACCAAATAAATATAGCCTGCACCTGTAGCCAAGGGCTGCAAATCTACTCCTTTTATACGAGCTTGCTGATTTTTAGAAGGACCATTTATACTGATAGAATGCGCCTTATTGTTTTTGTCGGTTACTAAAACAAGCAGACGCTCTTTATCCGTTAGATTTGCGCCATCCCAAGCCAGCAAAAAACCATTTTTTTTGCTGGCACTACCATTTTCTAGGCTAAATTTTCCGATCGGAGACATTCCAATAGAATGCTCTGTAGTTGTGCCTTTATCATGTTCGATTTTAAAAATCGTATTTTCTTTAAAAGCTCGCTTACTTTCCAATTGATACCTAAAAATGGAGTTGTTTAGTTTTATAGGATTGAGCAATTGTCCATCAAATTTCACATCGCCTTCGAGTTCAATTTTATTGGCTTTTTCTTTGTCCAAGCCTCTTTTGAAAATCGCCTCAGCTTTGAGCTGTTGTTCGTTTTGAAGATAACGAACATAAAAATCTGCAAATAATTTTACATCATTATTAGAAGATTTAGCACTATCTTGTTGGCAAGAAATCATCGAAAAAAATAAAAAGCAAACCAATAAATATCGCATTATTCAAGGTATTTGATTTAAAGGTCTGCAAAGATAATGAATTTGTATTGATGTGTCTAGGTGTTTGTGTGTTTACGGGGCTATAACCAACTTACGCAAACACGCAAACACGCAAACACGCAAACACGCCAGAATGAAAAAAATACTTATAACCGACGGAGTACATCCCATGTTGTTGGAAGGTTTTCAAGAAATGGGTTTTGAAGTAGATTACCATCCCAAAATCAGTCTAGCCAAAGTACACGATATGATTGCACCTTATGAAGGTATGATTATCAATAGCAAAATTATTTGTGATATTGAATTATTAGATAAAGCGAAGCAACTCAAATTTATTGGACGACTCGGTTCGGGGATGGAAATTATTGACCAAGTTTATGCCGCCCAAAAAGGAATAGCTGTTTTTAGTGCGCCTGATGGCAATTGCGATGCAGTTGGCGAACACGCTTTAGCTATGTTATTGGCTTTGGCCAATAACTCGATACAAAGTGACCAACAAGTTCGGCAAAAGATATGGCGGCGTGAAGCCAATCGTGGTTTTGAACTCGCTTACAAAACTATTGCGCTCATCGGATTTGGACATACAGGAAGTGCTTTTGCTCGCAAGTTGCGAGGATTGGATATGACTATTTTGGTTTATGACAAGTACAAAACCAATTATGCAGATGACTTAGATTATGTAGAAGAAAGTACAATGGAACGTATATTTAAGGAAGCAGATATTGTAAGTTTTCATTTGCCTTTGACGGAGGAGGTGATTCATTTGGCAGATGATAATTATTTTAAAAAATTTAAGAAAAATATTTTGTTGATAAATACGTCCAGAGGCAAAGTCATTCCCACGCAAACCATTATTAATGGTTTGCAATCAGGCAAGTTAACGGGAGCGTGCCTCGATGTTTTTGAAAATGAAAAACCGCATACCTTCACCAAAAAGGAAACCGAATGTTATAACCAATTATATCAATTTCCTAATGTTATTTTATCACCTCACGTCGCAGGCTGGACAGTAGAGTCAAAGTACAAACTATCGGCTATCTTACTCAAAAAAATCAGGAAACTCTACGGGCTAACATAATCTATTAGAAACCTGACTTATCTTTGAATATTGCATACCAATTGCTTTATTTTATTGTTACCTTTATAGTCAATCTAAGAAAAACCAAATAGGTCAATCCAAACTCAACCCAATTTGATATTAGAAGGAATAATTATGTGATTTTATTTCTTTGCTCGACTTATGTCAGACTACTGACAAGGAACAGGCAATTTGTTTTGAAAACACATATAAAATTCTTAAAATTGTGGGCTAATTCTTATTTGGCAAGAGAATTATAAAACGAAGTGAAAAACCTATTGTAAAAATACATTACTGCTTTAACTATTTTATCTTTTCTCTTCTGCAATAACTCGCCACAAGAAGATAGTCAAACATACCCAATTACATATACATTATCTATCTGCGTAAGCAGATAGAACGCAACACTTTTTTGAAATTTTATTACGAATAGTTTTACATAAAATCAGTACTATATGAAACGTAATTTACTTCTCTTTTTTGCTTTTTTGTTCACAAGTACGCTCGCACTTGCTCAAACCTCTCTGCAAGGAAAGGTCATTGAGGAAGAGTCAGGCGAGCCCGTTATTTTTGGTAACGTCGCACTGTACAAAGGTGGGGTACTTGTAACGGGAGTCGAAACCGACTTCGACGGAAATTACAATATTTCCAACATTGACCCTGGTACTTACGATGTAGAGGCAACCTATGTTGGGTTTAATCCACAGCGTGTTACTGGTGTAATCATAGCTGCTAGTAAAGCCAATAAGTTAGACATCCAGCTCGGTGCGGGCGGAGGTGTCAATCTTGATGAGGTTATTGTAGTTGCCTACAAAGTTCCTTTGATTGAGCAGGATAATACCACGCAAGGTGGTATTGTGACTTCTGACCAAATCAAGACTTTACCAACCAAAAACATTAATGGTTTGGCCGCTACAACTGCAGGTGTAGGTTCTGCGGATGATGGAGATGCTTTATCTATTAGAGGGTCTCGTTCCGATGCAACCGATTACTACGTAGATGGTATTCGAGTACGTTCGGCGAACTTAGTACCACAATCAGAAATTGACCAGTTACAGGTCATCACGGGTGGTGTAGAAGCCCAGTATGGTGATGTGACGGGTGGTGTGATTTCGATTACAACTAAGGGACCATCTTCTCGTTTTTCGGGTGGTTTTGAGGCGGAGACTTCTCAATACTTAGATTCTTATGGTTACAACTTATTGAGTGGTAACCTGAGTGGCCCTATTTTGAAAAGAAAAGATGGTACAACGCTTTTGGGCTATCGGTTTTCTGGTCAGTATATTGGTCGTTTGGATGATGATCCACCAGCATTGCCAATTTTTCAGGTTACGGATGAAAAGTTAGCGGAGCTAGAAGCAAATCCTGTTGTACAATTGGGACAAGGTTTTGTGCCAGCAGCAGAATTTGTAACAGATGAAGATATTAATGTATTGGACTATCGTCCAAATGAAGAGCAAACGGATTTGACCCTTACGGGTAAATTAGATGCTCGCCTAAGTGATGCGATTGACGTAACATTTAGTGGTTCCTATATTGACAATAGAAATAAATTCACCCCTGGAAATGTGGATGATGGGAACTTGTGGCAGGTATTTAATAGCCATAACAACCCAACGAGTGAAACGACACGTTATCGTGGAAATTTCCGTTTTCGTCATCGTTTGGGGGGAGCAAAAACGGCTGATGGAGATGCTGAAAAAAGCTCTTCAGTTATACAAGGAGCGTCTTACATTCTTCAGTTTGGTTATGAAAGAACCCTTAACAACTTAGAAGATCCTCGCCACAAAGATGATTATTTCCGTTATGGACACATCGGAAAATTTGACTATAACTGGAGTCCAATAGCTGCACAAACTACAGATACGACAGGTATTGGTGTACCAACGCAAATACCTGGTGTTTTATTTGCTCATGCGGATTATAGTCAGGACTTTTTGGGTGCTGATTTTTCTAATAGTAGCAACCCTGTTTTGGCAGCTTACAACAATAATGTAGCAGCCGATACAGATACGGACTTAAACTTTTCAGCTATTAATGGTCAATTTTTTGGTAATGTAACTTCTTCTTGGGACATTCATGAGAATGTAGGTAGAGTTTACAATTTCAACCGAAAAACAGATAATGACTATTATACTTTTAATGCCAACACTTCTTTTGATTTAGTACCAGGAGGAGATTCTGAAAAAGGTCGCCACAGTGTTCAGTTAGGATTTATGTACGAACAACGTTTCTTACGAGAACACAGTTTTAGTCCTAACCAATTGTGGGTACGAGCAAGAGGACAGGCTAATCGTCACCTTTCAGGTGCCGATTTTGATTCGCCAACAGGTAATACTTTTACGCAACAAGTTTTTGGAGATTCATTGACTTTTAATGAGTACGCTCCTATCAATACAGCCGATGAATTTCAAGGCAATTACTTCTTCGAAAGAGTAAGACAAATTGATGGTACGCCAATCAATCAATACTTTAACGTAGATGCACTTGACCCAAGCCAATTGAGCCTAGATATGTTTTCTGCACAAGAGCTAAATGATGATGCAGACTTGGATTTAGACTATTATGGTTATGATTATTTGGGTAATAAATTGGCCAATGATGTAAGTTTTGACGACTTCTTTACGGCGGTTGATGAAAATGGTGTAAGAACCTTGCCAGTTGCGGCTTTTCAGCCCAACTACTTGGCTGGTTATGTACAAGATAAGTTTACATTCAAAGATATTATCTTCCGTTTAGGAGTACGTGTTGATCGTTACGATGCCAATACAAGAGTACTCAAAGACCCTTACTCTTTGTATGATATTATGAATGCTGCTGACTTTTATAGCACATTCACCGACGAAGAAAGACC
>JAHDEQ010000001.1:24934-33678 GCA_020628755.1 Saprospiraceae bacterium | reverse complement strand
TCAGATGAAGCCAACTTTTATGCAAACTATGACATCTTAGTGCAGCGTCCTGGTTCTGGTCAGGCACGTGGTACAGCATTGGATTACTATTATTTTGAAGATCGTTCAAGTTCTACTTTGTACCGAAATCCAAACTTACGCCCACAGCGTACAGTAACTTATGAGGTAGGTTTCAAACAAAAATTATCCAACTCATCAGCTTTGAATATCTCAGCTTACTATCGTGAATTGAGAGACATGATTCAGCGTCGTACATTCTTATTTGTAGCTGCGCCTATCAATACTTATACGACTTATGACAATCAAGATTTTGGTACAGTTAAAGCCTTCTCTTTCCAATACGATATGAGACGTACCAATAACTTGCAGTTGAATGCAAGTTATACCCTACAATTTGCAGATGGTACAGGTTCAAATGCTGATTCTCAAAGAGGTTTGACCAGTCGTGGTAACTTACGTGTATTATTCCCACTTGATTTTGACGAAAGACACCGTTTCAACCTTACAGCAGATTATCGCTACGCTTCTGGTAAAAAATACAATGGCCCACGTGTTGCAGGTCGAGATATTTTTGCCAATGCAGGTTTGAATATTCAAGGTACAGCAGTATCGGGTCGTCCTTATACCGCTTCTATCCGTGCCGACGAGTTTGGTGGTGCAGGTACAAGAGGTGCTTTAAATGGTGCTCGTAAACCTTGGAACTATTGGGTGAATTTGCGTATTGACAAAAACTTTTCTTTGTCAAAACCAGATGCAGCTCGTCAGCTTAACTTGAATGTCTATTTCCGTGTTCAAAACTTGTTAGATGCACGAAATGTTATCGATGTTTATTCTTTTACAGGTTCACCTGAAGACGACGGTTACTTGACCTCTTCACAGGGTCAAGATGCGATTCAGCAAGTAGTTGATGCCGAAGGACGTGTTTTAGATGCTTACTTAGATGCTTACAATTGGGGATTGGTTAATCCTGGATTTTACAGTATTCCAAGACGACTTTATGTAGGAGCAATTTTCGATTTTTAATATTGTATCACAGGTTTACTTCCAAAGGGAGGCTTTAGCCTGTAAAGAAAATTAGATTTATACGATTTAAAATATAATATTTCAAAATATGAATAATTTAAAATTTATTATAATCACATTGATAGGCACCTTCGGCTTCTTCCAAGCCTCGGCGCATATCAATCCTGAACTCGAAAGAGAACGGGGAGAAAGCACAGCTGATTTCCGTATGGATTGTGCCAATGCAACTTCGCAGGTTGATATGGGAATCAACAATGTTCGTGCTAGATTACTAGCAGGTGGAGACGTTTGGTGGGATGGCAACGACGGACTATATGTTGTACCTAATGTACCAGCAGGAGTTGACCCTGTATCATCTATTTTTGCTGGTGCTGTTTGGTTGGGGGGGGTTGACCCTGCAGGTAACCTCAAAGTTGCTGCCCAAACCTACGGTACAGCACAAGGTAACTCTGATTTTTGGCCTGGCCCACTTGATCCCGAAACAGGTACAGTAGATGCTGAAACTTGTGCAGATTGGGACAAGCACTTTCGTGTCATAGGTAGCAATATCGAAGCACACCTCAAAAACTATCAAGCAATTCGCAACCAGTTGATAGAAGAAAACCCTGACATTACAGAAGAAGAATTGAATTTATTAGCTGAAGTGGATGTAGCTGACATACCCGAAGATGTATTGGGTTATCCAGCAAGAGGTAATCAGTTTTTCTTTAATCTACAAGGTTTTAAGTTGCCCAATACTTCTCAAGGTCTAGCAGCATTTTGGGATCAAAATGGTAATGGCGATTACGAGCCACAATTTGGAGATTATCCAATTATCGAAATTCGTGGTTGTCCCGTTCCCCAATATCCAGATGAAATGTACTTCTGGATTTATAATGATGCAGGTGGGGTACATACCGAAACCAATGCAGATGCCATTCAAATGGAAATCCAAGTACAAGCATTTGCTTATGCTACCAACGACCAGTTGAATGATATGACTTTCCAACGCTACAAACTGATTAATCGTGCGGTTGAGAGTATTGATAGTACTTACTTTGCGATGTGGGTTGACCCTGATTTGGGTTGTCACCTCGATGATTATGTAGGTTGTGATATCGAACGTAGTTTGATGTATGTATATAATGACGATGCTGTTGATGGTAGCCCAGGTTGTAACTGCGAAGGCGGTGTAAATACTTATTGTAATGAAGTGCCAATTTTGGGTGTTGATTACTTTAGAGGACCTTTAGCTCCTAGAGTTATTTTGGATACTATTTTTGATACAGATGGGACTATCTTAGACTTTGTAACACGTAATCCTTTCTTGGGTGAAGAACCAGACATCATTGAAGAAATTGGAATGTCTTCTTTTGTTTATTATAACAATGGTGGAGTTGGTACGCCACTACCAGGTACTACTGACCCTGGTAATGGCCCAGAATATTATAACTATTTGACAGGTACATGGAGAGATGGTACACCTTTTACCGAAGGAGGTACAGCTTATGGTGGAACTATGGTAACCAACTATGTTTTTCCAGACGAACCTAATGAAGTTGATGGTTGGTCAATGGCACAAGAAGGTATCGGTTTTGGTGACCGTCGTACAGTACAGGCTTCTGGCCCATTCCGTCTTGATCCAGGTGCTGTAAATGAGTTGATTATTGGGGTGCCATGGGTGCCAGATATTGACCATCCAGAACCAGACATTTCAAAACTTTTATTTGCCGATGGTTTGGCGCAATCTTTATTTGACAATTGTTTTGATATTACAGATGGTCCCGATGCACCAGACTTGTGTGCTATCGAGTTGGATAGAGAGTTGATTTTTACGTTGACAAATGAGCCAAGTTCTAATAATGTCAACGAAACTTACGAAGAAGAAGATTTGCAAGCACCTGAAGGTGTTGATAATGATTTGTACCGTTTTCAAGGGTATAAAGTTTATCAATTAGCTGGCCCTGAAGTAACAGTAGGGGAGTTGGATGATCCTTCACAAGCAGAATTGGTTTACCAAGTAGATATTAAGGATGGTATTTCAGAAGTTTATAATTGGACTTCTCAGCCCAATCCTGACCCAAATGCAGGTGTAGGTACTAGCCCTATAAATATTTGGACACCTACTTTAGAAGTAGAAGGTAATGATGCAGGCGTTCGCCACACATTTAGAATTACCGAAGATCGCTTTGCTACAGATGATACTCGTTTGGTCAACCACAAGAAATATTATTTCTTGACGGTTGCTTATGCTTATAACAATTGGGATCAATTTAATCCTGTTACCGAAGTAGGACAACGAAATTCTTACTTAGAGGGTCGTCGAAATATCCAAACTTATACGGTTATACCTCGACCAATTACAGACCGTAGCCTCAATACTTTCTATGGCGATGGAGCTACTGTTACACGTGTAGATGGTAGTGGTATTGGCGAAACTTTTGTAGAAATTGATTACGAAGCCACAGACTTAGATGGCATCCTCAATGGTTCATTTGACGGAGAAATCACCTACAAAAAAGGTTCTGCACCGATTGAGGTAAATGTATATGACCCACGCAATGCAGTAAGCGGAGATTTTGTACTTCGTTTTGAGCAAGGTGCGGTTGATGCAGATGGACAACTAGAAGGACGCAACCGATGGACTTTGACCAAAGAAGGAGATTCTGATTTCTTAGTAGAGTCAGAACGAGATATAGCTCGCTTAAATGAACAATTGATTGCCAATCATGGATTTTCTATTGCTTTGGGACAGTCAGATGATGCAGGTGAAATTGCCGATAACACCAACGGTGCAATCGGACAAACATTTGTTTATGACGATCCTGCTGGCACGGATTGGTTCAATTGGGTGACGGATGATGCTCCACTTTTTGGAGGAAATAACTTTAACTTTTTGCCAACTTCTAACGGAGAGTTATTTAATGAACTCGATCCGAATGAAGGTTTGGCGCACTTAGGGCCTCAGATTTTTGCACCATTTGCTTTGACAGAGTACCGTGTTGCAGAGCAAGTTGTGACTCCAGGTTGGGTCAACAACTTGGGTAATACCTTGACCAATCCGCTACAAACACTCAATAATGTTGATATTGTTCTTACATCTGATAAGTCTAAATGGAGTCGCTGTATCGTAGTCGAAACAGCTAGTCCACTATATTATGATGGCAATATTTCGCCTATCGCAATTCCTACTATTGGAGATGCACGTAGTTTGGATTTAAGAGGAAGTGCTTCTGTTGGCAAAAACGATTCTGACGGCGACGGCGTTGCCGACGGCGACGGCGACGGTACTGGTATGGGATGGTTCCCAGGCTATGCCATTGATGTCGAAACAGGAAAACGTTTGAATATCTTCTTTGGTGAAAACTCAACATTCCGTTGTGATGCTTCACAAGGTCTTGATGTATTTTGTGATCCTAATTCAGGAGGCGGTTCTTACCAAGATTTTGTAGCTACAGGTGCTGATATGATGTGGAATCCAACATCTCAGGCTTTCCTTGATGTTGGAGGTGGAGGTTTTAGTTTCTACAATATCTTGATGGGAGCTCAACACTTTATATATGTAACCGATACGGAGTACGATGAGTGCGCTCAATTGAGAGAAACCATTACTAATCCGCTACCAATTTTGCGTAGAGATGCTTATCAATCTATCAAGTGGGCAGGATTCCCATTATTGAATCCTGAAACTTCTTTGACAGATTTGGGTAGTGGCGACACAGGTTTAATTCCAAATGATGTAACGGTACACTTACGAGTGGATAATCCATATGCTAAAACAGACGAAACGTTTACCAATGGTGGTTATCCAGAATATCGCTTTTCATTAAATGGTGTAGAGTCGGATGAAAATACGACTCAAGAACAATTTGATGAGCAATTGGATATGATTAATGTTGTGCCTAATCCGTACTATGGCTATTCTTCTTACGAAATCAGTCAATTTACCAATACGGTCAAGATTACCAATTTGCCAGCCAAATGTGTTGTAACGATTTATACCTTAGATGGTCAGTTTATCCGTCAGTATAGACGTGATGAAGTTGAATTATCAAAAGACTTAACCAATCCAGGTGTTTTGAATACACAAGTCAATCCTGCTATTGAGTGGGATTTGAAAAACCGAAGCGGTATTCCAGTAGCAAGTGGGGTTTATCTCATACATATTGATGCTGGTGAACTCGGCGAACGTATTGTCAAATGGTTTGGTGTAGCTCGACAATTCGATCCATCAGGACTATAGAACCTGTTTGCGCAAGCAGATATTGAATACTGAATAACGAATAGTGAACTATTTTTCATTTTCGTTATTCAGTATTCGATGATGCTTACCTGTCCAAATATCTGTTTAAGAGATAAGACAGGTTCATTATTTTAAAGATTTAAAAAACTAAAAATGAATAAGAATTTATACATTTTAATCATATTTCTGCTTTCAGGAATAACAGCCTTTGCAGGAAATCCTGATCGACAAGGAGAGGCAGGAGCATATGAATTATTGATGAATCCTTGGGCTCGTAGTGCTGGCTTACACACGATGAACACCGCTAGTATTAGCGGTGTTGAGGCGATGCGCTTAAACCCTGCTGGTGTTTCAAGAATCAGCAATACAGAAGTGGTATTTGGTAGTACCATATACTTACAAGGTACAGATATTCAACTCAACTCTTTTGGTTTGACTCAAAAGATAGGAAAAGAAAAAAATGGTGCATTTGGTGTAAGCCTTATGGCTGTAGATTTTGGAGAAATTCAAGTAACAACTACTGACCAACCCGAAGGTACAGGTGCTACTTACTCACCAGCTTGGCTAAACCTTGGGTTTAGCTATAGCCATACTTTCGAGAACAAAGTATCTGTAGGTATTTTGGTAAGAGCCATTTCTGAGTCAACTGCTCAAATCAATGCTTTTGGTTTTGCTGTTGATGCAGGGGTACAATATGTGTCAGGAGAACAAGACAACTTCAAGTTTGGAATCTCACTTCGCAATGTAGGTTCGCCTATGCGTTTTGGAGGCGAAGGACTCTCGGAGCAGTTGGTTAATGACGAAGGCATCCAGTTGACTTACAATAATAGATCTGCAACGTTTGAGTTACCTTCAGTATTGAATATTGGAGGGTCTTACGATTTCTATTTGAATAGCAATCGTTTGACGGTTTTGGGTAATTTTACATCCAATTCTTTCTCACAAGATCAGTTGGGAGCAGGTGTAGAATTTTCGCTCAATGAGCTTTTTATGCTTAGAGGAGCTTACAAATACACCTTAGGACAAGGTTCTAATGATGGCATCGAAGATCCTGTTTATACAGGATTGAGTGGCGGTTTTAGTGCTTTAGTTCCTTTCAAAAAAGGAGGCGACCGTAAAATAGGTATTGATTATGCCTATCGTACATCAAACCCTTGGCGAGGTTCGCACAATATCGGTATTCGCTTAGTTTTTTAGCATCTAGTGGCGCAAACTTTATACTACACTATGTAAAAAGTTTTCTTAAAATTTGTATTCGCTGACCTCAGTCGGCAGAATCTAAAATGTTTTGAGCCTTTTTGAACCTACCGACTAAAGTCGGTGGTTACATAAAATTAAACTTGTTTTTTACACAGCGTATTTGGTTTGCACTATAAATAAGTAAAATGCGATTACATACCTATAATTTGTCTTGTGGCCTCATTTTACAACTATTTGCTTATTAGCTAAGGTTTTTATATATTTGTAAATATAGAGAAGTAAGAACGTTTCTATCTGAATGATAGAAGCGTTCTTATTTTATAGTAAAGGGCAAACTGCTCTGCTCTATATTGAAAAACAATTTTAACTTTAGCTACGCCATACTAACACATTCAGTCAGTATAATAAATATCTGCTGAACTCAGCCCCAATAGCTCTACTAACCGAGTTATTTTCTATACCATAAGATTTTGTTATAAAAAAATCTTCTGTACAAAGAAGGGGGCAAGAAAAGTATCTCTAAGCTAAAACGAACTGCCTTTATAGTAAGAAATAATAAAGGCTATAAATTTTTTTTGTATGTCAAGTTACTCATATTTAACAAAAGACGGCTACGATAAACTTATGGCAGAACTAGAACAATTAAAAACAGTAGAACGTCAAAAAATTGCCAGTGCCATCGCAGAAGCACGAGAAAAAGGAGATCTTTCTGAAAATGCTGAATACAAAGCAGCCAAAGATGAACAGGGCTTATTAGAATTAAAAATTTCTACCTTAGAAACTAATTTAGCAACTTCGAGAATATTAGATGAATCGCAAATTGATACTTCTAAAGTATCTTTATTGACTTGTGTAGCCATCAAAAATGTAAAGACGAAGAAAGAAGTAAAATACAAAATAGTACCCGAAGCAGAATCTGACCTGAAAGCCAAAAAGATTTCTGTAAACTCACCAGTCGGAAAAGGCTTGATTGGTAAAAAAGTAGGAGAAATAGCACAAGTACAAACCCCTCGTGGAATCATAGAATTTGAAGTTTTAGATATATCGCTCTAAGCTTTTTCTTAAAATACTTATTTCGCACCAAAAGGCGAGACAATCCGATTGTCTCGCCTTTTGTTTTAGTTGTTTTTAATACATTAATGTAAATACTATATGTATAGTTTTTAAATTCAAAAAATTAAGAATAGTTAAAATTCATACATATTAATAAATTTAATTTATTGGCACAGTGTTTGACTTTATCTATATGTAATTTATTTTTAATGTTTGATGCAACTTTCAAGAAAAGAAGCGTAGAATATAAAAGACCGATTACAAAATAAACCGATAATAATAATAATGTCTAAAAGCCAATAATGGCCGAGGACTGCAAGCTGTAAAATACAGCTTATTCCCATCCCGTAAACCGACCTTTGACGACCCTTAATAGGATGCGTGTGAATTGTACGCATATCCTAAGATTTCATTTTTTTACATTGAATGGATAAAGAAATTTGATTGTATCCCTTGGACATTCGTATGGCATTTTGATGTTATACGATTACCCCCTAAGAGCGATTGGTTCGCCCAATACCCCCTCTCTTAAGTGTCTATTCGGATAAAATCAACTTACTTGTAATTTGAATTGGTAGTTCTTTTCCCCCCGAAGAAAACTACCTATTATCTACTATGATATAGATTATAGTGGACTGAAAATGCTATGCTTTTTAGTCCCTTTTTACTCAGATATAATGGAGCATATTTACACAATTAAAGTAGTAACAAAGGTCGTCAACTTTATTGAATTACTTTATTTTTTTGAGAAAAGACAGGATTTTTAGTAATAAAAAAGAGGTCATCCCAATACTAAATTTTATTGCTAGAAGCTACAAGCTTAGAGTCCCGTAAGTCGAATTTATTATTAAATAATGCCTGTAAAAGCCCTCGGAGCATTCCCCTAAGTGGGGAATGTGCTCCCTTGGAATCCTATGCAAGTACTATTGACTAACGAACTTTAAGTGATTGAACTAATGAGACTTTAAAAGAAATTTGAAACACTAATTATTTTATTTTTTGAAACACTATTTATTATTATTTAATCACTAAAAATCTCTCACACTATGAAACACATGGAGTTGCCTCGATTGAAACGAAGGGGCACTACACACTATTGTAATCCCAGTATTAGAGACTCACTAAACACAACGTATCTAAACATTGGGAGATTCTTTACACTGATTATGACGATTTGTTTACTTGGAAACGTGAATTTGAATGCACAAGTGGTTTGCGCAAGCGATCACTCAGAGGTTATTACGAC
>JAHDEQ010000001.1:19819-24834 GCA_020628755.1 Saprospiraceae bacterium | reverse complement strand
GAAAAATGCGAAATCAATTGTTTATCACCAATTTACATTAGTACAACCAATGTAAATGGCGAATGTAAAGTTACTGAAGTAGATGCTCAAACACCATCATTCAATGATGTTTGTGACGGAGGTTCTTTAGAAATTTGCGGTGGTACATTACCAACTACGATTACAGGTTCAGTACCTCCTAGTACTGTACTTACACATACCAATGCTCCAGCAAATTATGCTCCAGGAGCTTATACAATTGACTATTGTGTAACGGACTGTGCAGGAAATACAGTGATGTGTACACAAGAAATCATCATTGAGCCAGTTATGGTTTGCAACGATGAAGTAAATATTACACTTGGTGCTAATTGTGCAGTAGAAATTACTGCTGATATGATTTTAGAGGGACAATGTGCAGACGACGAAGATTACGTAGTTACAATTACAGGAGACACAGACAATATTATTGAAGCACCTGGTTCTTACTATGTAAGAGTAGAGTATGCTCCTCAAACAGGAAGCGGTACTTTATTTACAGGACTTTACTGTTGGGGTACTATCAATGCTGAAGATAAAACAGGACCTACTTGTACTTTAGAAAAAGATTGTTACACTGCATTTTGTGGTTCTGACTTTGAAACAGATGTACCTGTATTTTCTGATTGTACAGGCTTAGTAAACGATACCGTTCGCTTTGACCAAACTTATGGTTCTTGTGGCGAATACGATGATACACCTATTGATTGGCTTGTAGATGCAAATGGAAACGGATTTATTGATGTGTTTGAACCAGACAATATCTTCATTCCACTACCTTGCGAAATTCCTGGAGCAGGATTTTCTTTAGACAATGTTGTTGTTAGAACTTGGCAAATGTCAGATGTATTAGGAAATGGCTCTGTTTCTTGTAGAGCATATATTTACTTCTGGAGACCAAGCACTATTTTTGCACCAATTCCATCTATTGAGTTGGAATGTTTAGCTGATTTGACGGCTGATGATTTAGCTGCCGCTAATCCTCGCTATGTACCGCATTTTACAAACCCTGCGTTTTTGACTGACCCAACTGCACCTGAATTTTTACCATTGATAGAAGGCAGTCACTCTGCTTGCAAATACTCTGTAACATTCAACGATGTACCATTATTAGACTTATGTGGAAACACACAAAAGTTTATTCGCGAATGGACTATTTTGGACTGGTGCGATGGTGGTATTGTCAATGCGACTAAGATTGATGTAGATGGCAATGTAGATGCTGCAATGCCAACAGTATTGATGAACCAATACCCACAAATTGTAAAAACAGTTGATACAGTTGCTCCAGAATGGATGGTTTGTCCTGATACAACAGTTGTAGGAGGTGCAGCTAACAAACCTATAGTATTAAATTCTTCTTCTTCTAGCGAAGGAGCTTGTTTCTACGTAGGTGTTTTGCCTCAACCACTAGCTACTGACGATTGCGGAACGATTACTTACACAGCAGAAGTGAAAAACTTAAATGGTGCTGTACTTTATGCAGTAGATGATTTAGCACAACCAACACAGTTAGACTTTGGAGTACACGAAGTGTGCTACATTGCAACAGATGCTTGTGGCAATATTAGCCGTTGTTCATATTTCTACGAAGTGATTGACGATGACAAACCAGTTGCTATTTGCGACGAATTTACAACTATCTCTTTAACTAATGCTGTCAATGGTGGAGCTAGAATTTGTGCAGAACACTTAGATAGTGGTAGTTATGACAATTGCGGTATTGCTGACAGAAAAGTAAAACGCATGAGCGACGACGAGGCTGTTCCATTTTCCGAATGTATAGATTTAACTTGCGAAGACGCTGCAAATTCTCCTATCATGGTACGTATGCGCGTATATGATGCTGCTGGAAACTTCAACGAATGTATGGTTGAAGTTGAAATACAAGACAAAATTGGACCATTTTTGACTTGTCCTCCTGACATTACAATTACTTGTACTGACGATTTGTATGACCTTTCTTTAACAGGTAATGTAATACAAGGTACTTCTGCTCCTAACGCACAAGATGGTTATGCTTGGGATAATTGCGACGGTACTTTAGATATTTCTTATGCTACCAATGTTGGCGAATTGGCTTGTGGTGCAGGTGTAGCAACACGTACTTGGACTGCTAATTCTAATGGCAGCACTGAAACTTGTGTACAAACGATTACAATTTCTTCAATCAACAGTTTCCGTGTAGAGTTTCCTAAAGATACTCTAATCACGACTTGTGTTGACCCTAACAACTTAGGCAATTTTGGAGAACCTATCATTACAAATGACATCTGTGCTCAAGTTGGTGTGGCACACACCGACACACAATTTGACATTGTAGAAGGAGCTTGTTACAAAATACTACGTACTTGGACAGTTATTAACTGGTGTAACTATGACGATACCAATCTTGGAAATACTGCTTTAGGTAACTTAGTAGCAGGTACACAATGCACTTACGACGATGATGGCGACGGTTACTTCCGTTTCACGCAAGTTATCAAAGTACAAGACGAAGTTGACCCTGTTTTTGTAAACTGCCCTAACGGAGTAGTTACATTCCCAAGTTTACCTGACAACTGTGGTGGCTATGCTAACTTAAAAGCCGATGCAGTTGACGCTTGTACAAATACAATTGCTTATCAATACTTTATTGATATAAATGATGACGATTCTGCTTTTGAATACTCTGGTACTGGAAATATTGTAAATGACGGCACTATTTACCCTGCGGGTACACACCGTGTTGTCTTTATTGCCGAAGATGGTTGTGGTAACACGGCACGATGCGAATACAACTTCAAGATTGGCGACGACCAAGCACCTACGGTAGCTTGTAAAGGCCTTTCTGTAACATTGATGCCTTCTAGTAATTCTATCGAGATGTGGGCTTCTGACTACATCAAAGAAGAATCAGCGCCAACAGACAACTGTACTGCTTCTGACGAATTGATTATCACAGTTATTCGTCAAAGCGATTCTAACCAAACAACACCGCCTTCTTCGACTAATATTACCTTCGATTGTACTGATTTACAATTGGATGTGGACAATGATGGAGACATTGATACGGTGAACCAAAATACAATTCCTGTAGAAATATGGGTAGGTGACGGCAATGGCAACTGGGCTTTCTGTACAGCTAATACTTTAGTTACTTCTAACAATAGCGGCTGTTTTGTAGGCACAGGTCTCAACACAGGCACAACTGGTGACGGTAACAACGATGCTAAAGCAACTATCGCAGGTTACTTAGCGGACGAAACAGGTAGTGAGTTAGAAGAAGTTAACATCGAAGTTAACTCTGACCAATCACTTTGGGGATATACTACTGGTACAGATGGTTACTACAATATCTCTGATTTACCAATGCACGACAACTATACTGTACGTCCAACAAACGACAATGACCCACTCAATGGAGTAAGTACTTATGACTTAGTATTGATGAGTCAGCACATCTTAGGTATGGAAGCTTTAGATACGCCATACAAATTGATTGCTGCCGATGTTAATAATGACGGTAAAATTACCACATTTGACATTGTACAAACACGTCAATTGATTCTTTACATTGTAACTGATTTCCCGACAAATACTTCTTGGAGATTTGTTGATGCTTCTTTTGTATTCCCTGACCCAACTGACCCATTTGCTTCAGTTTTCCCTGAGGTTCGTTCAGTAAATGACTTGGAAGAAGACGAGATGACTGAAAACTTTGTAGGTATCAAAATTGCCGATGTAAATGGCGATGCTATTGCAAACAGTTTGCTTGGCGCAGAAGAAAGAAACGAAGTTGGAACACTTACATTCGCTGCTAACGACCAATTGGTTGCTAAAGGCGAAACAGTAAGCCTTCAGCTTACTGCCAGCGATTTGGCTAATGTTTCAGGATTCCAGTTTACATTAGATTTCGATAACGATGCACTTGAGTTTGTAGAAGTAGGACAATCAGACCTTGAAGGTATGAGTGGTGCTAACTTCGGTTACACATTCGTCAATGAAGGTATGTTGACAGCAAGTTGGAATAAAGTTGCTGAAGTATCAAAAGCAAACAATGTAGTAGAATTGAAATTCACTGCTAAGCAAGATGTTCAATTGAGCGAAGCAATTGGTATCAACAGTCGCTACACCAAAGCAGAGGCTTATGATGCTACCATGAACAACATGGGACTTGCTTTACAATTCAACACAAGTAATGGTACTATCCTAGCAGACGCTTCATTTGAGTTATATCAAAACCAACCAAATCCATTCAGCAATGAAACAAGTATTGGTTTTGTATTGCCAGAAGCTGCTAATGTAACTTTGACAGTCTTTGATGTAGAAGGTCAGCAATTGAAAGTTTACACCAACGATTATGCTAAAGGTTACAACCAAATCACAATTGGTAACGACGACTTGACAAGTGGTATCTTATACTACCGTTTAGATACTCCAACTCATACTGCTACTAAGAAGATGATTGTCATCAAATAAGACAGTTTAGTTAATTAGTAAAATAGTGAATTGGTTGCTAACCAATAAACGAAATAACTAATATACTAACAACTACTATGTAATCCATTCATGTCTATTTTATGCCCTCCCAAATGTGGGGGGGCGTAAGTTTGGAAAAAGAAAGTTCCTCCCAACAAGGTTTTACCAAACGCAAATAGACATTTTGAATATAAGAATATTTAATAACAGTAATTACAGCGTTTACGGGTACTTCGAGTGTGCCTCGGCCACTCGAAGCCCTTTTTTAAAAAAAGCAAATTGCTCTCTACATCAAAACGAAATATAACCGAAGAAATTGGCACTAAGCCACCAAGATAGTTGAGTAGTTTGTATGTAAACTAGAGACAAAATTAGGGGTCTCAAAGTTCATTGATTTGCCGCTCTCTGAGTAATTCAGAGAGTGGCTTTTTGCATATTAACATACCAAAATGGCTTCTTTCCCTTCCATTTTATCGTTTTTTTCAGTAACTTCATACTTCGAAAAAGCAATCACTACAAACGAACCAATCAAACCA
>JAHDEQ010000001.1:12468-19719 GCA_020628755.1 Saprospiraceae bacterium | reverse complement strand
TGTGAACCAGCAATTCCAATTTGTGGAAGCTATGGCAATGTACATTATCCATTAGATTTTAGTACGCCAGTTTCGCATGACAATGAATATGGTTGTTTAGACCCCTGGGGACCAAAAGGCAAAGCGTGGCACTATGTCGAGGTCACACAAACTGGTTTTTTACAATTTACAATTGATAGTGATGGCCCATTTGGGGCAGCTATATGGGGTTCTTTCCCCGATATAGCCACCGCAGATGCAGCTTGTGGAAGTCTAACAACACCTTTTGGTTGCAAAAACTCCTCTGGTTCACCAATTGTACTTGGAGCAAATGCCACCGTTGTAGGAGAAGTCTTTTTAATTTTAGTTATCAGCAACGGTTCGCCAAGTTCTTTTACCTTTGAACAAACCAATACCTTGCATCCTAGTGCAGGTGCAGTCAGTTGTGGCAACACCAATGTACTCGCAATGAACTGCGCCGACGATATTGTTATGGCTTCTTGCGATGCGGACTTACCAACGGCCTATCCAACCTATGCCGAATTTTACAATGCAGGAGGATACTTTGGTAGTGCCTGTAATGGACACATTGCCTTATCTAGTGCGATTACCTTTGACAATCAAGGAACAGGTTGTACAGGTGATGCTCGCCAAGTCATTCGCCAATATTATGCGGCCAATGTTTGTGGGGATATTGCGGTTTGTTATCAAAATATATTTTATCCCGAATCCACTCACGGGCCTATACCCGTTTGCCCACCAACTATAGGTGTTGCTTGTTTAGATGATATTAATATCAATGACCATTTGTCCAATACCCAAGTTATTACAGACTGTGGTTTGGGCTATACCATAGCAGTCGTTGATTCGACTTATGAGTCAGGAAATTGGGGAACAGAATGCGATTTTGCAGATTATATTTACAATATTCGGGTAACAGATGATTGTGGGCGTAGTGCAAACTGCGAGCTGCGTTATACTTTGATTGGAGATGAACCTGTTTTTACCGATGATACCAACCCTCATCCTGACACTTGTCAGTTGCCTCCTCTTATCAAAGAATGTGGCTCACCTTTTATTGACCACGACCAAGTTATCGAAGACTGGATTGAATCCATGCAGGCTACAGGAACCTGTGGCGAGATTGTTTCGATTACTACTAATTATGATGAAGATAATTTTGATTTAACTTGCGGAAACGCAGGCGAACAGGTTGTTACCTTTACCGCTACCGACGATTGTGGACGAAGCTCTACTTGTAAAGGTTCAATTATTAATATTGATACCAAACCACCTGCATTCAGCAAACACGCAGAAGACATTACGGCCGATTGTTCAGAAAATGTAGATTCTCTTTTTAATGCTTGGTTAGCAGAATATGGAGGTATTAATGGTATCGATTGTTGTAGTGCAATTATTTGGTCGTACGAACCTGCCAATGTAGAAGTTCCTTCTCCTTGTGCTGGTGAAAACTCCGTTGAGGTCACATTTATAGCATCTGATGCTTGTGGAAATTCTGTGACCAGCGCAGCATCTTTTACTGTTATAGGAGAAGCAGACTTAACTTTGGATACAGAAGCTCAAGACAGTGCTGTTGAATGTGATGCTGACCTTGCTAACAATTTTCAATCATGGTTAGACAATCATGGTGGAGCATCGGCTTCTACTTGTGGGGCAGTAACTTGGACTTACAGTCCTGAAAATCCTGAATTGTCAGGTATTTGTACAGACGATGCTATTATAATAACGTTTACTGCAAGTGATGCTTGTGGTAACTCTGTTACCACAATAGCTAGTTTTTCGGTCAATGATACACAATCTCCAACCTTCACCTTTGTTCCAGAAGACGAAGATGGAACTGCCGAAGCAACGGATTCTTGTGATAACGAAGTAGAAATCACCTTTGAAGATTTTACTAATACCTGCCAAACTATCCGAACTTGGACTGCAACGGATGATTGCGGAAACACAGCAACTGCTATCACAACTTTAGGCATGGGAGAAACCAATCCACCGAGCTTTACGGATGTTCCTACTGATATGACTATTGATTGTAGCGAAGCTCCAATCTTTGGAAATCCAACTGCTACAGATGCAGAAGGAGGAGTTACAATTAATTCAGAAGATATAACAACCGAAGGTAGTTGTGATGGTGCATACACCATCATAAGAACATGGACGGCCACCGACGAATGTGGAAATACAGCCACTGTTGCTCAAACCGTTACAGCCGAAGATAGTACAGCTCCAGTTTTTACAAGTTTACCAACTGATTTGACTTTTGTGTGTGGTGACGATATTACTTTTCCTGAGCCTACAACAAGCGATGATTGTAGCAGCGCTGTTAGCATAACTTTTGAAGAAGAGCTTAACGAAGGGGCAGTTGCTGATAATTGTAATAATGGATTTGGGTATGATATTATTCGGAATTGGACAGCTACTGATGCTTGCGGAAACGCAAGCACGGCTCAAACGATTTCTTGGGTTGTTCCCGAAGATTATCAAAAACCCGTCTTTAATTATGTTCCCGAAAGTACGATGCTTGGCTGTAGCGAAGCTCCTCAGTTTGGAGAAGCAACGTGTACGACCGCTTGCGGAAATGTAACACTAACTCATGAAGACATCGAACAACTAGGCGATTGCAATTCAGCAACGATTTATACGCGTATTTGGACAGCAATTGATGATTGTGGAAACACGGAAACAGCAAGTCAAGTCTTGACACGTCCAATTGATGACGAATCTCCAATCTTTACTTTTGTACCTGAAAATAAAATGATTGCTTGTGGCGAAACGCCACAATTTGGTACGCCAACTTGTACCGATAATTGTAGCAGTATTGACCACCTCAATGTTGCTTTTGAAGATGTTGACTTAACTGATCAATGTGCCATCGAACGGACTTGGACTGTCACGGATGCTTGTGGCAATATGGCACAAGCAGTACAACGCATTACCATTGACGACCAAATTGCTCCAACTTTTTCAACTATTCCAAATGAGAAAAATATTTCTTGTGGACAAGCATTTGAGTTTGACACTCCAACTGTTTCTGACAATTGTCAATCTACTGAAATGACTTTTGTAGATGAAACGATTGATACAGATTGTGCTTTTGGTCAAATCCAAAAACGGACTTGGACAGCAACCGATGCTTGTGGAAATGCCGTTTCTATTTCGCAAACGATTCGTATGGAAGATAATGATGCGCCTATTTTTGAAACGGTTTTGACGAATCAAGAAATTACCTGTGGTGCATCTGCTGAATTTGACGAACCTATTGTAACGGATGCTTGTACAAGTGTAGAATTGACCTTTGAAGATGAATCTCTTTTCGGAGAATGCGAAAATGGAAATACCTTTAAGCGTACATGGATTGCAACTGATGCTTGTGGTAATGTTGCTACAGCAGAGCAAACGTTTACAAGTCAACCTGACAATACTGCGCCTGAATTTTCAATGATACCTCAAAACAAAGTGGTCAGTTGTGGCGATGAAATGATTTTTGATAATGTAGCGGCAACTGATTTTTGTTCAGGTGTAGATTTACAAATTACCAACGAGGAAGTAAGCAATGTTTGCGATTACACCTATAGTATGCGCCGAACTTGGACAGCGACCGACGCTTGCGGAAATGTAAATGTAGTGAGTCAAACGATTTCGATGGAAGATACCGAAGCTCCCGTTTTTACTTTTGTACCCGAAAATGGAGTTTTGACCTGTGGCGAAGGTTTTGAATTCGGCGAACCTCAAGTAGAAGATGCTTGTAGCTTGGTTGCCTTAGAATTTGAAGATATTGACGTTTGGGACAATTGCAACGGACATTCATTCCAACGAATTTGGACAGCGACCGATGCTTGTGGCAATGCGACACAAGCGATGCAAGAGTTTACCTCTGCTCCTGATAATGACGCTCCAGAATTTTCTATGACTCCTGAAAATAAAATAATTGATTGTAACGAAAGTATCCAATTTGATAATCCAGCGGCTACAGATTTATGTTCGGGTGTTGAAATTTTGTTTGAAGATGAAACGATTGCAGGTACTTGTGAAAATACCTATAGTATTCGCCGAACGTGGACAGCCACTGATGGCTGTGGCAACGCTCAGACAATCGAGCAAATGATTACTATTGAAGATACAACAGCTCCAGTATTGCAATTAGCTCTCGAAAATAAATCTATTAATTGTGGCGAAGCAATTGAGTTTGACCAACCACAAGTTGTTGATAATTGTTCTGAAATCACCTTGATGTCAAACGATATGATGGAGCAAGATGGCTGTGCCACAACTCATATCCGAGTTTGGACAATCTTTGATGCTTGCGGTAATGCAACTTTGGCCGAGCAAAAAATTGAAGAAACAGACAACGAAGCTCCTGTTTTCTTAATTCCGCCTACAACGGCAGAATTGACAGCAGAACAATATGCCACGTATGCTCCAACAGCTCCGCCAACAGAAGACAATTGTAGTGAAGTCACGATGAGCGATGTCATTATCGAAAATGACATTACTGATTGTAATGAGTTTACTCTTAACTATCGTTGGGAAGCGACCGATGCTTGTGGCAATATGGCAGTTTACCCACTCAAAGTCATTATTAAAGATGCTTTGCCAACTATCGAATTGAATGTTCCTAGCGAAATCGAATGTGGTAACTCTTATGCTGTCGAAGTATTAGTCAATGGCGGTTATGGAAATTATGTACAAGAGTGGAATATTGAATCTGACTCTGAATGGTCTTTCGATGCAGAGAATATGAGCTTATTTGTGGACGAAGGCGAAGCAACCTTAACACTTACTATGACTAATGAGTTTGGTTGTTTGGTAGAACAATCAATTGATGTGGCTTGTCAAGCAACAACGAACATTAGTACGCTTGACAATGAATTTGGATTTACGCTTGCGCCTAATCCAACAGCAAGTCAACTGAATTTGACCTTCAATGCTGACGAATCAGCTAAGGCTCAAATAGAAGTTTATGACTTATTAGGACAAATGATTTCGTCAGAAAAGATAAGCTACCAACAAGGCGAAAATATTCATAGGCTAGATGTTTCTTCTTTAGAAAGTGCGACCTATTTCTTAGTCGTTCGTTCTGGAAAACAGCAATACCAACAACGCTTTATAAAAGTTGATTAATAAATTGTACAAATGATAAGCGTAAGGTATCGTCCCGAGCACTCGGGACGACAAACTTTATAACATAGGTTCGTCGCAGTTTGCAACTGCGATGCGATATGCTTTTAAAGAAGTCAATTCATAATACATATTGCTAAAAGCCCGAACTAATTTAG
This sequence comes from Saprospiraceae bacterium, assembly GCA_020628755.1. Lineage (GTDB taxonomy): Bacteria > Bacteroidota > Bacteroidia > Chitinophagales > Saprospiraceae > JAHDES01. The sequence goes on along the minus strand of JAHDEQ010000001.1, from coordinate 14,443 downwards.
TTCGGGCTTTTTTCTTCTACGCTCATTTTATACCTTTGCGGCGTGGCACGAATTTTAGCAATCGACTATGGCGCAAAGCGCACAGGACTCGCAGTTTCTGACCCTTTACAAATCATTGCCAATGGTTTGGATACCATTCATACAAAAGACCTTTTGGACTTTTTGAAAAACTATTTCGAGCAAGAATCTGTTGAATGTATCGTAATTGGTGACCCCAAACATTTGGATGGTTCGCCAACGCATTTAAGCCCACAAATTGTGGGCTTGGTACGCCAAATCGAAAAACTTTACCCCAACAAAAAAGTTGTTTTACAAGACGAACGTTTTACATCTGCCGATGCCAAAAAGATTATTTTACAATCAGGTGTCAAAAAGAAAAAACGTCGTGACAAAGGGCTAGTTGATAAAGTAAGTGCCATTTTGATTTTGCAAGAATATATGGAAAATTTAGCGTAGCTAAATGTGTTCAGGTGTTCGAGCCTGTCTATCGACAGGTAGATATTCACGTGCTCAAGTTTTGTTGGTACGTGAACACGTGAATACCTGAACACTTGAACACTATTAAAAATATGATTTTACCAATATACGCCTACGGGCAACCTGTTTTAAGGAAAGTAGCGGAGTCAATTGACCAAGACTATGAAGGTTTGGAGCAATTGCTTGCAGATATGTGGGAAACGATGTACCATGCACAAGGAGTAGGTTTAGCCGCACCCCAAATTGGGCGCGCCATACGCATTTTTTTGGTGGACACCGTGCAGATTCAAGAAGAAGGAAAAGAAGACGAAGGCATCAAGCAAGTGTTTATCAATGCACAAAAAATAGAAGAGGCTGGAGAACCCTGGGCCTACGAAGAGGGATGCCTGAGCATACCCGATGTACGTGGGGATGTCAAACGTCCAGCCCAATTAAAAATTAAATATTACGACGAAAATTTTCAAGAGCATACCAAAGTATTCAATGGAGTCAATGCAAGAGTGATTCAACACGAATACGACCATATTGACGGGATTTTATTCACAGAACACCTCAAACCCCTCAAACGTCGCCTCGTCAAGCGCAAACTCGAAAATATCAAAAAAGGAAAAATTGCACCCGACTATAAAATGAAGTTTGCAAGATTGAAGTAAGGAGTAATGCTCTAACGCAAAAGAAAAACGTGAACACGTGAACACATGCTCGTCAGAGCATTACTTTCTTCCAAAATCTGCAGGAATTTCTCCCCAATGTTTCGTTTCCCATTTGAGGAGTTCGTTTTCAAAGGTGTTTTCTTTAAGCCATTTTTCGGCGCGAGCAATGAGTTTATAGATAGGAGCCGTTTTAGCATTACTAACGAGTTTGGTATTGCACCTTCCTCTTTTCACCCACGACATGGCATGCTTAGAATCGGAGTAAATCGGAATCGTTCGCCCTTCGTTTTTGAGATGCGCTAAGCCATGTACCAGAGCCAAGAACTCACCAATATTATTTGTACCAATTGGAAATTTTTGATGGAAAAATTGATAACCTGTTTTAGTATCAACTCCCTGATATTCCATTGGGCCAGGGTTGCCGCTGCAAGCAGCATCAACAGCTATGCTATCCCAAATAATGTTAGCTTTGGTTTCCTCAGAAAGCGTCTCTACTTTCGGTTTTTTGTTTGCACCAATATAATCTCCAAAGTTGCCATGATAAGCTGATTCGGCTTCTTCCTTACTTGAAAAGGATTTGTATTTAGCACCAGGATAGCCTTTGATTTGCAATTGACAATCTGCCCACGAATCATAAATCCCAGGATTGTTGCCTTCCCAAACGACGTAGTATTTTTTCTTTTTTGCCATTTTATAATTGTGTTCGTGTTACGTGTTCACGTTTTGATGCACCAAAACTACAAATTTTGCATCTATATTAGTGAAGATTAAAAATTAGTTTCTTGAAAGCAAGAAATAAGATTGAGTATAAAAAAATTAGTCTGTACTTTTGTACTTTTTCATGA
>JAHDEQ010000001.1:6379-12368 GCA_020628755.1 Saprospiraceae bacterium | reverse complement strand
TATCCTGACCGTTGTTTTGCGATGATGGGTTTGCATCCATGCTCCGTTAAAGAAAATGTTGAAGAAGAATTGGCGATTGTCAAAAAATGGCTCGACCAACGCCATTTTTGCGCGGTGGGCGAAATTGGTTTGGATTTATATTGGGATAAAACTTTTTTTGAGCAACAAAAAGCGGCCTTTCGTACTCAAATCAATTGGGCGAAAGAATTAGGTTTACCAATTGTGATTCATTCACGAGAATCTACTTGGGAAGTGATTGAAATATTGAGAGCCGAGCAGGATGAAAAATTGCGTGGCATTTTTCATTGCTTTGGCGGTAGCGTCGAAGAAGCCAATGCAATTACAGAACTAGGATTTTATTTAGGAATTGGTGGTGTATTGACATTTAAGAAATCAGGCTTGGATAAAACGATGGAGGAAGTTGATTTGAAGCACGTAGTTTTAGAAACAGATTCTCCTTTTTTAGCACCAACGCCTTATCGAGGCAAACGCAATGAAAGTTCTTATGTACGCTTGGTTGCTGAGAGGCTGGCCGCAGTGAAAAATATTTCACTGCAAGAGGTTATGGAGACGACAACGCATAATGCATTAAATATTTTTGAAAAAGAACCAGTAGTTAAACCCTAAAAAATACCATTTTCCCTTCATCTGATTACGAATTGTATTGCATGAGACAACCTTTTCGTAGAATAATTTTGTTTTTCAAACTCAATTTGCAATATTTGTACTTCTTCTGTGAGAATAACTGCAAGTAATCCAAGTAGTTAAGAGGGAATAACTGCTTTAAGCGTATTTGGCTTTCTTGAAAAGAAAGTCAAAACATTTCATTCAAGCTCAGAATATTAATTTTTTTAAGAAATAGGTTAGGAGAGGTGCCGGAGCGGTCGAACGGGCACGCCTGGAAAGCGTGTGTACTCGTAAGGGTACCGCGGGTTCGAATCCCGCTCTCTCCGCTACAATTTATGGACCTAAAGGCTTCAAATCAGAGCTAAATTGTAGAAAAATCATATTTTTTTAAAAAAATATAATTTTTGTTTTTGGAATTACAGAGATAATTATTTTTTTGTGATTCTAAAGTGACAAAATCAAATTCTTTGTAACTTTATTAAAAACTAATTTTTTCATTTTATAAAAAACAATCGTAAAACCTTTTTAACTATGCGAAAGTTCTTAACACTGTTATTCTTGGTACTAGGCTTAGTTGTTTTTTCTGCTAATGTTACTTATACCTACGCTCAAGCTGACCAAACTGAACTTCAAGACAAAACGGGCTTTCAGGTGCTGAAAGAGAAGTTTATTGAAGGGGGTTGGACGTTCATGAGTATCGTATTGGTTTGTTTGATTCTAGGATTAGCTTTCTGTATCGAGCGAATTATTACCCTTAATATTGCTACCACCAATACGGACAAATTGCTGTCTCGTATTAATGACAATCTCGCTCAAGGAGATATGCAAGGTGCAATGGAAGTTTGTAAATCAACACAAGGACCAACTGCTAGCATTCTTTATGAAGGCTTGAAAAATGCAGATAAAGGCCCAGAAGCTGTTGAAAAAGCTATTGTTTCTTATGGAGGTGTTCAAATGGGACTTTTAGAAAGAGGTTTGGTTTGGATTTCTCTTTTCATCGCTATTGCTCCGATGCTTGGTTTTATGGGTACTGTAATCGGTATGATTGGTGCCTTTGATAAAATTGAGGCAGTTGGTGATATTTCTCCTACTGTTGTTGCGGGTGGTATTAAAGTTGCCCTTTTGACAACTGTATTTGGTTTGATTGTGGCGATTATCCTACAAATCTTCTACAACTACATCGTTGATAAAATTGATGGTATTGTTAATAAAATGGAAGAAGCATCTATCGCTTTAGTAGATGTTATGGCTAGCAACAATGTTTTCAAGTAATTGAAAACGGCTAAGACGCTGAAATTTTTTAATTAATCATCAAAAAGAAGATTATGTTTAATTTATTAACGAAATATGGTCAAGGAGCGGCTTTCAGTATTGGAGTTATCCTTGTACTTGCCTTTTGGCTAATGATGTCTGGTGACGGTGATAAAGGTCTTCTTACACCAGAAACTGTTGCTGATAGTAGTGCTACTGGTTTAGGTGGCTACGTTGTTATCACACTTATATTTTTGTGTATAACAGCTATGTTAGTTTTTTCAGTTATTAATAATTTGCATCGCCCAATTCGTGCTGGTATTTCTGGTATTTTGACTTTGGGATGGTTGTACTCATTTTTTGGAGTAATTGTACCTTCTCTATTTGGGAAAGTTAGTGCTGCGACTCCTGAAAATTTACTTGAAAATGGACTAACTGCTGCTCAAGATAGCCTTGTTACAAATGGTATTTGGCTAACGTTGGCACTTATAGCTGTAGCCTTTTTGGCATTGTTTGGCTCACTTATTTTTAACTTCATAAGAGGATAATTATGGCTAAGAAAAGTTCAAGAGACCGCGTGAACAATGAAGTGAATGCAGGGTCTATGGCAGATATAGCATTCTTATTATTGATATTTTTCTTGGTAACTACAACTATCGATGTTGATAAAGGTATCACTGTAAAGTTGCCACCTTGGTCAGAAGATGAGCCTGATATTACTAAATTGAATAAACGAAATGTATATTCTGTTTTGGTAAATGCTCAAAACCAGCTTTTGGTAAGAGGTGACTTGGCTAATGTGGACGAATTGCGTGAAAATGCCAAGGAGTTTATTATGAATCCTCAAAAGAAAGAGGATTTGGCAGAAAAACCTACAAAGGCAATTATTTCTTTGAAAAACGATAGAGGTACGAATTATAAAACTTATCTGGAAGTTTATAACGAGCTGAAAGCAGCTTATAATGAACTTTGGGATGCTGAGTGTCAGCGTTTATATGGTGTACCATATAGTGAGGATTTGCCCATTGCTTATCGAAAGGAAATCAAAAAGAAGATTCCTTTTGTATTGTCGGAGGCAGAGCCAACCAACTTTGGAGAAGAATAATCTGTTTCAAGTAGTTCGAAAAATACCAAGCTATTTTAAAATAATTTTAAAAAGTAATAGCTATGTCTAAATTTTCTAAAAAAAGAGGAAAAGCCTCTCCTGCAATTTCAACAGCTTCGCTGCCTGACATTATCTTTATGTTACTGTTTTTCTTTATGGTTGTAACTGTAATGAGAAATTCAGAACTTTTGATTGATGTTGTCGTACCTGAAGCAACGGAATTGCAAAAGTTAGAACAAAAATCTTTGGTCAACTATATTTATGTAGGACGACCAAAAGAAAAATATAGAAATACGTATGGTACATCGCCACGTGTACAGCTCAATGATGCTTTTGTAAAAGGAAGTTTGGAAAATGAGATTCCTATCTTTTTGGAAAAACACCGTATCAAAGTACCAGAAGCGCAACGTCCTCGTATCACTACCTCTCTACGTGTAGATGGTGATGTTACGATGGGGATTGTACAAGATGTTAAAACGGCTTTACGTAAGTCCAATCAATTGAAAGTAAATTATTCTGCTCGAATTCGTGCAAATTGATTTTGATTCAATTGTATAAAATAAAAAAGCCTCGCTGCATTGCAGCGAGGCTTTTTTTATTTTTTATTACAATGCAAGTTTCAATACTTCCTCCATGCGTTTCACATAGTGAAACTTTACTCCTTTTATAAAGTTAGGATTGATTTCTTCCACGTGTTTTTCATTTTCGTGGCAGAGGATAATGTCTTTGATACCTGCACGTTTGGCAGCTAGTACTTTTTCTTTTATTCCTCCAACAGGAAGGACTTTACCTCGTAAGGTGATTTCGCCCGACATAGCCAAGAAGGGTTTTACAGGTTTGCCTGTAAAAGCAGAGGCCAAAGCAGTTAACATGGTAATACCCGCCGAAGGACCATCTTTAGGAATCGCTCCTTCGGGTATGTGAATATGAATATCAAAGTCGGTAAATCGTTCTGCTTTTATACCCAAATTTTCATTATTGGCTTTGATAAAGCTGAGTGCCGTAGTCGCAGATTCTTTCATCACATCACCAAGATTTCCTGTTAGTGTCAATTTACCTTTACCTTTACTTAATGATGTTTCGATGAATAAAATATCTCCGCCCACACGAGTCCAAGCCAAACCAATGACCACACCAGGGGTTAGGTCGTCTTTATAAACATCATTTGAAAATTTGATTGGCCCCAGCATACCTCGCAAATCTTCAGGTTTAACTGTTGTCGAATAAGATTCTTCCATAGCCACTTTTTTGGCTATGTTGCGCATGACACCTGCAATTTGGCGGTCAAGCGAGCGAACACCTGATTCACGTGTATATTCTTTGATGATTTGCTCCGTGACTTTTGAAGTCAGTTTTACATTTTTGGTTTGCAAACCATGCTCTCTTCGTTGCTTAGGAATCAAGTGTTTCTTGGCAATTTCTACTTTTTCTTCTACAGAATAGCCACTAATATTGATAATTTCCATTCTGTCTAGCAAAGCAGGTTGAATGGTGTTGAGTGAATTGGCAGTTGCAATAAATAAAATCTTTGATAAGTCATATTCTACTTCCAAATAATTATCATAGAAGGTACTATTTTGTTCGGGGTCAAGCACTTCTAAAAGTGCTGACGAAGGGTCGCCCCGAAAATCTTTTCCAACTTTATCAATTTCATCTAAGATAAAAACAGGATTGGAAGAACCCGCTTTTTTCATAGATTGGATAATACGCCCTGGCATTGCCCCAATATAAGTTTTGCGATGCCCACGAATCTCTGATTCGTCGTGCAAGCCACCCAAAGACATTCGAATAAATTTTCGTTTCAAGGCTTTGGCAATAGATTTTCCAAGTGAGGTTTTACCTACACCTGGAGGGCCTACCAAACAAATAATAGGAGCTTTCATATCACCCTTCAATTTCAGAACGGCCAAGTGTTCCAAAATACGTTCTTTGACCTTTTCTAGTCCATAATGGTCTTGGTCGAGTACTTTGAGGACATTATTGAGGTTGAAATTGTCTTCTGTATAATCTTTCCAGGGCAATTCGAGCATGAGGTCTAAGTAGTTGAGCATAATAGAGTACTCTGCTACTTGCGGATTCATCCGTTTTACCTTAGTAATAGTCTTATCAAAAGTCTTGGCTGCTTCTTCGGGCCATTCTTTGGTTTTGGCACGTTCGGCCAAAGCCTTTAACTCCTCTTGTTGAGGGTTTTGCCCCAACTCTTCTTGTATGGTTTTGAGTTGTTGATTGAGAAAATAATCACGTTGTTGCTTCTCAATATCAGTCCTTACTTTAGACTCAATTTGGTCACGTAGTTCTAGTAGTTGCAATTCGCTATCCATTTGTTCTAGGATAAGTTCTGCCTTTTCGGTGAGGTCATTTTCTTCTAGAACACGCTGCTTCTTCTTGATATTGGTATTCAAATTAGAAGCTATAAAATTGAGTAAAAAGTTGTCACTTGAAATGTTACGTAACATTCCAGCAGCTTCGCTCGGAATGTTGGGGGCCAATTCGATGATTTTGCGAGCCATATCACGGATAGAGGCAAGGGTAGCTTGAAAACGCATTTTGTCTTCGGCATCAATATATTTTAAAATACTGATACTACCTCTCATAAATGGTTTTTCGTCAACGACTTCGTTGAGCTGAAAGCGATTTCGCCCTTGCAAAATCGCAGTAATTGTACCATCGGGCATTCGCAGTAGCTTCACAATTCGGGCTACTGTGCCTATTTGAAATAAATCGCCTGATTGGGGATTTTCTTTTTTGACATCTTTTTGAGACAAAACGGCAATCAAGCGGTCTTCATCATAAGCACTGTTGATGGCTTTGATAGATTTGTCACGGCCAATCGTAATTGGTATAACAATACCAGGGAAAAGAACGGTATTTTTTAGAGCCAAAATAGGCAATACATCGGGATAAGACTCATTGTATTGTGATTCGTCTTCTTCATCAATGGAAACGAGTGGCATAAACTCTGTTTCTCCTTCTATCTTATTCGAGAAATGAAAATTTTCAAACATA
>JAHDEQ010000001.1:3196-6279 GCA_020628755.1 Saprospiraceae bacterium | reverse complement strand
GCTAGAAAGTATGGTCAATATTTGTACCATTAGAAAATAAGTGCAAAAAACGTCTTTTTATTTTAAAACTCCCTGAAAAAATAGCATAAATAATGTGTAAATGCGACAATTCGTCAGTACTATGAATCTGGTTACGGCAGTCAGATTCGTGGTATTTTATCTAAGTATCGCATTCCCTATAGCACAGTTTAAACATTTTTTTTGACTGCAATAATGTTTTTTGAGGTGGAGTAGGGCTTGTGAGTCGCCTGCATTGTGGGCTGATTGCCCCAATGCTTTCCATTGATTGAGAATACTATTTTTTTCGGGAGGCAGTTCTTCTAAAAATTGTAAGGCTCGTTCCTTGTATTTTTCTTCTTTTTTGGCTTGTCCATAAGCGAATAAAAAAGGAATGATAGTATTGATGATAATAAGTTGGATGGTATTTTTGCCCAAACTTTTTTTCCGTTTGATGGATGTTTTGTCAAATACATAATGTGTTTGCCAATAATTGCTGAGTGAAAGCTCAAACATGTTTTCGATTTCTTTGATGCTTTGAGCAACTAAAATTTTGCTAAATAAATGACTCGACTGAAAAATTAATTGTGCAAATTGTGCAATGCGAACAGTGGGAAAATTGGCTGGTCGCATTCGCATATATTTCCAAGTTTCGGTTGGAATGGGGGAGAGGCTGTACTTTTTTTGTAAAAATTGATATTCTTTTTGGAGTTGTGTGGGATATTTGTCTTCAAATTCTTTTTCTAGCAAACCTGCTTGTCCAAATAAAAGTGCTTCGATTTGAAAGAGATTATTTTTGTGTTTTGCTAAGGTGGTGAGTGGGAGGGAGCAAGCCAATTGTTCGAAAGGTTGCATATTGACTTTGACTCCAAAATTACGGGCAAGGAAACGGTAGAAGACCGTTTGCCAGTCGTTTTGAGTTTGTGCTAAGGCCAAATGAATGGCTTGCGTTTTCGATTCCAATCGTTCTACTAAAATGCGGTCAAGCCAATTTTGTTTTGTTATAGGATTGACTTGATGAAATTGATGTTGGCAAGGAATCCAATGTGTATTTTGTTCTATTCGTTGATATTGACTGATGAGTTTTTGAGGAATATGATTTTTGAGTTCAAGACAAGGAATGCGTTCGCCGTTTTCAAAATAGATGGGTTCATCTTCTTCTAAGACTACGTGCAAAATTACATTTTGATAGGCTGCATCCAATTGATGCTGATGCTTGTTCCAATCAGAAGATAAAACATGAATTTCAACATTACCAATCCACAAGGTGTTGTCTAACTGAATTTGAGCATTAAAAAAATCAGGTCCAGCGTCGGTATTGTATGCACCTATGGTTTGTACAAGGACGGCTTGGCCTTGTGTAGTGGTCAGATTAGTTTGCTCAAAACGCCGATAACGCCACAAGAAATGGAGGAAGTTTTCTTGTATAGTTTCTGTATTTTTGCGTAGAGCTTTTACAAGCGAAGACATAAAAAATGTTTTGTTTTATAATTTGTAAAAATAAATAAAAAATTTTATAAATATACTTATGGGACTAGTATCTTTAAAAGATATGCACTTTTATGCGTATCATGGGGTGTATGAAGAGGAGCGATTGATTGGGAATAATTATTGGATTGATGTAGAAATTGAAACTAATTTTGGAAAGGCTGGTATGTCTGATGAATTGGTGGATACGATAAATTACGAAACGGTTTACTTGATTTGCAAACACGAAATGAAGCGTCCACGCCGACTGCTCGAAGCAGTTGGCAATGCTATTATTGCGAGTTTGAAATTCCAGTTTCCGAGTATTCAAGAGGTGCGTTTGATTATTCGTAAACAAAATCCGCCGCTAGGAGGTAAAGTCGGTTTTGCGACCATTGAAATGGATGGAAGTTTTGTACAAAAATGTGCAAGGTGCAAGCGAGGGATGGTCTGCTACAATGACGAAACCTGTTGGTGCCATACAGTCAATGTATTACCTCAAACCTTGATGGCTTTGCAAAAAGAATATCGAGGTTGTTTGTGCAAAAATTGTTTGAATTTGTATTCGGATAAGCTAACTTTGCCGCAGGTGGAGTAAGGAAATGTAGGAATGATTGAATGCAGGAATGATTTTCAATTAAAACTCTGTGAGGAATAAAACTATTAGAATTACGAGAAAAATTAATATTTAAAATGATACAACGCGTACAATCTATATTTTTACTTTTGGCGGCTGGAGCTGCTTTTTCTTTGTTTGCTTTGCCCTTTGCAAACACCAATAAAAACGTAGATGGTTCTACTTTGATGAATGATTCGCTTTATACCATCCAAGATCATGTGGGCTTGTTGGCTTTGTTTTGTTTGGCAGGCGGATTGGCTTTTGTAAGTATATTTTTGTTCAATAATCGCAAGACGCAATTGTTGGTCGCACGTTTGGCTTTGGTCGCCAACGTGGTGGGCTTGGGTTTGGCGATACTGCTTTTTTTCAATGACAAAGTGATGGCATCATCTGATGCAGTCGTAGATGATGGTGTGGGGATTTTTATGCCTGTCCTTTTTCTAATATTTGGAATATTGGCACACCATTTTATCAATAAAGACGAGAAATTGGTCAAGTCTATGGACAGACTTCGTTAGTTTTAGATAGATTTGAACCAAGCCAATAATTGCTCCAAATCTTTGTCGCTCATCTTGGCTTTGGGGTGCATGAGTTTGTAAGATTTTGGAGGCATTCGTTTGTCTTCCAATACTTCTATAGATTCTTCAATTTTGTGTTTTTGTTTGCTGGGCGTATAAGCTCCCCAAGTCGAATAGTTGACTTGACGGCGACCATTTTTGATGTGCCCTCCAATCCAATTTGAGATTGGGGCAACATTGGTGTACCAAGGATATTTGGTTTCGTATGAGTGGCAGTCATAGCACGCATCTTTGAGAACACGTTGCACCTGCAAAGGCGCATCGGTCATGGCCAGAAAGGTCTTTGTAGCATCATGTTCGGGTACAGATTTGTCAATGCGTCTGAATTGCATCAGGATTAGCATTACGAGTAAGGCGAGCAACATATTTTTGCGAGTGATGATTTTTCTTTCTGCCATGATGAATTATTTTCTAAAGTCTAT
>JAHDEQ010000001.1:0-3096 GCA_020628755.1 Saprospiraceae bacterium | reverse complement strand
GCACCTTTTCCAATTCTCTTCATATTCTGAATTTCTTGTTGGTCATTGATAATATAATGCGCATCGCCGAGCAAAAGTTCAACAACTTGTCCTTGTTCGTTTTTGCGAGCTATTTTTTGCACATCTACATCATTGAAATAATCCCATATTTTGAAGGGCGGAATACGACTACTACCAAACTTGCATTTGTCATAACCATAAGCCTTTGTCGTGATAGAGTTGCCACTCGGAACGATGTCCACACTATTGATAAAATCGTCCAATCCCATTGAATTGACATAATAAACTTCTTGAAAACGCAGGTTATTAACCAATTCTTTGACATCTACAATATAATTGATCGTGATACTTTCCTTTGGTCTCATCAAGCAATTGCTTTCGTAACCCAGCGAACAAACATGGTCGTTGAATGGGCCATAAACCTGAAAAGTAGAAGTTTGGAGTGCGATTTCAGAATTGCTGGTATTGGTATATTTGCAGCTAAAATTGAGTGTCTTTTTGAGTTTTTTCTTGCTCCCTTTTTTGTAGGCCGTACTTGGCTCAACATCTCGAATCATTTGAGTTAGCTTTGGCGTTTTTCCGTTGTAGTTGAAAGTCGTTTTGACAGGAATGCCATTGGCCTGAAACTCACGAGCCATTTCGAGTATTTCTCTATAGGTTTTGCCTTTCACTTCATAACCATACAAGGGTTTTTGTCTTTTGATGGTGTAATTGAGCAAAAAACAGTCGTGATGGTCAATTTCCTTAGAATTGTAAAGTTTTAAGGATACCATTTTGTTATAAACATCAATATTGAATTTGGAATCCAAGATAGAACCCTGCTCACAAGCACTTGCTATGAAAATAGCAAGTACAGCCACCACTAAATATTTAAATCCGAATTTCTTCATTTTGTAAATTTAGTAAAAAAATTGAACCTCAGAGAAAACAGAGGAACGCAGAAATTTGATTCTTGGTTCTTTCCTAGATTTACGGGTAGTATTAGGAGAAAGAGAAGTTTAGTAAAGCTAAAATTCTAATTGATTTAGCTTAGTTCTAACTTGCTCCAATCGTTCTTCCATATTACCTTTTACCTCAATAAAAGGAATACTCATATTCAATAATTCTTTTCTGTAAATTTCTAATAATTCTTCACGTTCATTAGAATTTTCTCGAAGTGGGTCGGCTTGCCAGGGAATATCCGTACTGCACAAAACATATAAATCCACTTTGCTTTGTTGCAACTGTTCTACTATCCAAGGATGACAAGATTGATATTTGAACTCTGACCAAACTTTTAGCACCAAAAAATAAGTATCTGCGAACAAAAAATGCGAGGCTTCCGAAGCATTTTTTTGAACCCAATATTGCTGCCCAACGGCGATATTTAAAATATCTTTTTTATCATAATCACTTCCCCAAAAATTCAGGTATATTCTGGAATATTCTTCGACCCAAATCGTATCATATTTTTTTGCCAAAGCTGCTGCTAAAGTACTTTTTCCAGTTGATTCTGGACCCGTTAAAACTATTTGGTACATTCTTGGTTTCTTTTGTTAATGCAGGAATGTATGAATGATTGAATGCAAGAATGAATTTTCTATTTTAACATTCTTGCATTGGTACATTTTGACATTCATGCCTTAAATTCGCACTTATGCACGACATCGAACCACATTACTTATGGCGTGACCGTTATATTGCCTCCGAAGACGAGCAATCGCCTTTTTTTGGACGACAATATAATGAGTTTCAATTTACGCAAAAGATATACAATTATTTCATTCATCCACAATGGGATAATTTTGGTTCGAGTACTTTGTACATGAAAATCCTTTTTGTGGACTACGAAGAAGGTTTTGCCATCTTTGAACTCATCGGCGAGTGGAACGATTGCCTCAATAATGACATTATGTTTCTAAAACGAAATGTCGTAGATAATCTTTCCGATTATGGAATTACAAAGTACATCGTTGTTTGCGAAAATGTCCTCAATTTTCATGGTTCAGACGATTCGTATTATGAAGAATGGTCAGAAGATGTACGAGACGAAAATGGTTGGATATGTTTTGTCAATTTGCTCTCGCACGTGCAAGATGAAATGGAAGATGTGAAATTGCAACACTTTGTTAATTTGGGCAATTATTACAATGATGTTAATTGGCGACCGCACCGACCTCGCAACCTCTACAAAGCCATCGAAGCCATGATAGATGGTGCTATAAAAGAAATTTATTTTTAGATTTGCAAACCATATAAGACATTTAAGAAAATATAAGTTGACTTAAATGAACTTATATGCCTTAAATGGTTCAAAATTATGGCACATAAATCAGGTTTTGTTAATATTATTGGCCGCCCCAATGTGGGCAAGTCAACGCTTATGAATGCTTTGGTAGGCGAGCGAATGTCTATCATTACCAACAAGCCGCAAACGACTCGTCATCGCATTATTGGTATTTTGAGTGGTGACGATTATCAAATTGTTTTTTCGGATACACCAGGTATTGTCAAGGATCCATCTTACAAAATGCACGAAGCTATGAATAGCTTTGTACGAACGACTTTTGATGATGCGGATTTGATGCTTTTTGTGGTGGATGTAAATGAATCGTACGATGCCGATGCGCCCTTCATTCCTCGCTTGCGCGAGATTGAGCAGCCGCTTTTTTTGGTGATCAACAAAATTGATTTGGTTGAACCCGAAGAAGTCTTAAAGAAAATTAAATATTGGAACGAACAAATTCCCAACTTCAAAGAGACGATTCCAATTTCGGCTTTGCAGAAAAAGAATACGGATACTTTATTCAATCTTATTTTTGATAATATAGAAGAAGGGCCAGCGTACTATCCCAAAGACCAGCTCACCGACAAACCCGAACGCTTTTTTGTAAGTGAAATTATACGAGAGAAAATCCTACTTCAATACAAACAAGAAATTCCTTATTCTTGCGAAGTGATGATTGAATCTTTTAAAGAAACGACGACCAAGAAAGGAGAGCCTTTGGTACGAATTTCGGCCTTGATTTATGTTGCTCGTAAAACGCAAAAATCCATTATTATCGGGAAACAGGGAGTTGCTATAAAGCAACTCGGCTCGGCTGCTCGGTATGATAT
>JAHDEQ010000110.1:3136-14661 GCA_020628755.1 Saprospiraceae bacterium | reverse complement strand
GAAGTGAACGATTTTAGATTTGAATGGAAATATTTTCACGGAAAAAGTCAAAGAATCATTTATAATAATTCCAAACAAAGACTTTTTGCAGCCTCAAATGAAAATTTCATTTGAGGCTGTTACTTTTGTAGTTCTCTATTAGTCTTTTTATAAAGGAAACATTTTATCCCATTTTCGTATCAACCTAAAAATACAATCATGAAGGTTACCCAATATTTTGAAAAAGCAAAAGGCAAAACACTTATTTCTTTTGAAATACTCCCTCCCTTAAAAGGAGGTAGTATGAAGGCTATTTTTGATACTCTTGATCCATTGATGGAGTTCAAACCACCTTTTATTGATGTAACCTACCATCGAGAAGAGTTCGTTTATAACAAAAGAGAAAGCGGTTACTACGAAAAAACGGCCATTCGCAAACGCCCAGGTACCGTTGGCATCTGTGCCTCCATCATGCACCGCTATGGCGTAGATGCTGTTCCGCATCTGTTGTGTGGGGGTTTCACCAAAGAAGATACCGAAAATGCCCTCATAGACCTCAGCTTTCTCAATGTCCAAAATGTACTTTGCCTGCGTGGCGATGCCCGCAAATTTGAAGGGAAGTTCATACCAGAAACTGGAGGTCACAAATATGCAATAGACTTAGTCAAACAAGTAGCCGACATCAATAGTGGCAAATATTTGGATGGCACTATTTCTCATGGCGAACCCACTGATTTTTGTATAGGAGTCGCTGGCTATCCTGAAAAACATTTTGAGTCTCCCAATATCAATATGGATTTGGATTTTACCAAACAAAAAATTGATGCAGGAGGTGATTATATTGTAACTCAAATGTTTTTTGACAATCAAAAATACTTTGAATACGTAGATGCGTGTCGAGCTATGGGAATTGATGTGCCTATCGTCCCAGGACTCAAACCCATCACCAAAAAATACCAACTCAACAGTTTGCCACGCTTATTTTTCATCAACCTCCCCGATGAATTAGTAAAAGCATTTACAAAAGCCAAAACCTCCGAAGCCATCAAAGAAGTTGGCATCGAATGGTGTATTCACCAATCCAAAGAACTAAAGAAAAAAGGCGTTCCTTGCTTACACTATTATACAATGGGCGACTCCGAAACCATCCGACGCATTGTAGAAGCCGTCTATTAACATAGTGGCGCACGCTTTAGCTTGCGCATAAAGAACAATGTAAAAATCATGGAATCAGCCTTGCGCATAAAAAATAATGCAATGTTATACGCATAAAAAACGAAAAACCTCCATGCAAACATACTACGAACGCTACCTCCCGCACATCACGCCACCTGGAGGCATCTTTTTTGTGACCTCCAGTCTAAAAGACTCCATTCCTATTCAAAAAATCCAAGTCTTAAAAGAACAAAAAGCGCAACTGATTCAACAATACCAATCTGCTTTAGAGCAAGGTAGAATAACGAATAATGCTTATTATGAACAACTTATAACCCAGCATAAACTTCATTTCAAAAGATATGATGAACTATTGGATGCTGCTAAAGGAGGACAACATCATCTAAAAAATACAAATGCCTCTCATATCCTTGCCGAAAAATTCAAACAGTACGACGGCCAATATTATCATTTGTTGGCCTACACTATTATGTCCAACCATTTTCATCTTCTAATTGACACTTCTATTCAGTTGGATAACCTGCCAAAAGGAACTCAACCGAACAACAAAGACTATACACCTTTGTCAAAAATTATGCAATTTATCAAAGGTGGTAGTGCCTATCAAATCAATAAGTTGCTAAACAAAAAAGGAACATTTTGGCAGCACGAAAGCTACGATCATTTAGTACGAGATGAACAAGAGCAAAGTCGGATTATCCAATATATTTTAAATAATCCCGTCAAAGCAAAAATCGTTGAAAAATGGCAAGATTATCCGTTTTCGTTTGTAAAAACAGAATAGTACTAACTTCAGCTTGTGTAGATAACATAATGCATATTTATCAAAAAGCACAATTTGTTGTTCACATAAACTTTTGCGCAAGCTAAAGCATGCGCTACTAATTTAGTATCTTGTGTTTTCAAATTAATTGCAAACACATGAAAAAGACCGTAGCCTTCTTGACCTTTCTTTTTGGAGCATTGTTTATGCTCCAAGCTCAACTCCTGCCACCAAGTGAGTTCTTGCCACACGATTTAGGTGAGCATTTTATTCAACACCATTTGGTCGTAGATTATTTTGAACACGTAGCCGAAAATTCAGACCATATTATCGTAGAAGAATATGGGCGTACCAATCAAAAACGTCCCCTTATTTTGGCTTATGTTTCTTCCAAAGAAAACCTCCAAAACTTAGAGCAAATCCGTAAAAATAATCTTATCCGTACAGGTTTGATAGATGGTAAAATTGAAGAAAAAGAACCCATCGCAATCGTATGGCTCGGTCATGGTGTACATGGTAACGAGGCTGGAGCAACTAATAGTTCTATTGCTACAATTTACGAACTTGCCAATACCAAAAACCGTGAAATACAAGAATGGCTAAAAAATACGGTCGTCATCGTTGACCCTGCTCTCAATCCTGATGGTTATTCTCGTTATACACATTGGAATACGAATGTTACGCATTACCACCCCAATCCACATATTGAATCACGAGAACACAACGAACCCTGGCCTGGTGGCCGTGTCAATCATTATATGTTTGACCTCAACCGTGATTGGGCTTGGGCTACACAAGTCGAAACCCAACAGCGTCTTGAACAATACAAAAAATGGATGCCGCACATCAATGTAGATGTCCACGAACAAGGCCATAATTCACCTTATTATTTCGCACCAGCCGCACAGCCTTATCACGAATACATCACACAATGGCAAGCCGATTTCCAGACCGAAATCGGTCTCAACCATACCAAGTATTTTGACGCAGAAGGTTGGCTATATTTTACAAGAGAAATATTTGACTTGTTTTATCCTAGTTATGGTGATACTTATCCGACTTTTAACGGAGCAATTGGTATGACTTATGAACAAGCAGGTCATAGCCGTGCAGGTCGAGCCATTTTGATAGAAAATGGCGATACGCTCAAACTCATGGATCGAATTTTACATCATAAAACAGCTACACTTTCAACGGTAGAAGTAAGTTCTAAAAATGCAGATCGCTTAGTCGAAAACTTTGAAAAATATTTCAAAGATTCTAATTCAGGTAACATCGGAAAATACAAAAGTTATATCATCAAAGGCTCTAATGGTCGCAATAAAATAAAGGAACTGACCAAGCTCCTTGACCTTCACCAAATTCGTTATGGCAACCCCAGCACGCAAGGTGGCTCTATGACGGCTTTTGATTTTCAAACAGGAAAAAATAATACAATCAGTCTCAATAAAGAAGATTTAATTGTCAATCTCAATCAGCCCATGTCCGTATTGGCACAAGTTCTATTTGAACCAAAATCTAAGCTCGTTGACTCCTTGACCTACGATATTACGGCTTGGTCATTGCCTTATGCTTACGGCTTAGAAGCATACGCCAGTACACAAGCTATAAGCAATAAGGACACTTACGAAATGGCTGATTATAAGGCTATTCGTACCAATAAAACTCCTTATGCCTATATTGCCGAATGGAATGCAATGGATAATATCCGATTTTTGAGCGAACTGCTCCAAAAAGGAATTGTGGTACGTTCAGCAACCGAAGATTTTGAACAAAATGGCACTACGCATAAAGCTGGTTCGCTTATCATTTTAAAGATAGACAATCTCAAAAAACATGGCGATAACTTTGATGCTATTGTACAATCAACAGCCAAAAATTTTGAACAAAAATTAGCCCTCGCTCAAACAGGTTTTGTGAGTAAAGGACACGATTTTGGGTCAAGTTTTGTCCAAATTTTAAAAGCTCCCAAAGTTTTGGCTTTGAGTGGCGAGGGGATAAGTTACTATACCTTTGGACAAGTTTGGCATTACTTTGAGCAAGTACTCAACTATCCTTTAGGGGTTGTGGATGCCGAGCAAGTTGGCAATGTTGACTTAGAAGATTATAATGTCTTAATCTTACCTGAAGGTTGGTATCCTAAATTAGATACGGCTGCTGCCGAAAAAATTCAATCTTGGGTGCGGGATGGAGGCAAGGTCATCGCCATCGGTAGTGCCGTTGGCAAACTCGCGGGCAAAGAAGGTTTCTCCATCAAACGCAAAAGTGGGAATAGTGCCTCTTCGCCTGTCGCTTATGTGGGTTGCTATGCCGCACAAGAACGCAAATCTATCAGCAATCAAATACCTGGAGCTGTTTACGAAACCACTTTTGACAATACGCATCCGCTAGGATTTGGTATTGGAGATAAATATTTCTCACTCAAAACAAGCGGTTCGGCTTATGCTTACCTCGACAAAGGCTGGAATGTAGGTTTTATCGAAAACGACCCTATGTATGCAGGTTTTGTGGGTTCTAATGTTCAACAACGCTTAGAAAAATCCCTCACTTTTGGGGTACAAAATATGGGAGGCGGCCAAGTCGTTTACATGGTAGATAATCCTTTATTTCGAGGATTTTGGAAACAAGGTTTGTTTTTAATGGGCAATGCTATTTTTCAAGTAAATTAATCGAATTTTCGGAATTAAAAATAATATGATTAGCCAAAATAGTATTTGGTACAAATACTATTTTAGGAGCTTTTCGGCGTTATTCCTAAAAGATTTTAAGCTATTTAATTTTATAAATGACAAAGCGGATTTTTTCAATATTCAGTATTTTACTTCTAACTTTTTCGGTTCTTCACGCCCAAGTCAAGAAAAAAATTCCAATTTATGAGTTGGATGTGATTCGAGGACAATTTTATCAACCCAATACAATGGGACCGTATAATGGTGTCGCTTACGAAGTACACCCCAAGGGCAAAAAAAAGCTAGAAGCTCCCATCAAAGATGGGCGCTTGCACGGTACGGTAAAAGAATGGGCTCGCAATGGACAAAAAGTTTTTGAAACCAAATACGAAAATGGCGTTCAAGTCGATAAAGAAATGCAGTGGTATGCCAATGGTGCAAAAAAATTAGAAGTGGCTTATCTCAATGGGAAACCCAATGGTATGTGTCTCGAATGGCATCAAAACGGTAAGAAAAAATCAGAAGGCTTGTTCAAAAATGGTCTCGAAGAGGGCGAACACAACTGGTGGTACGATTGGGACGAACCCGAACAAAAAACAACCTATAAAAATGGCCTACAAGAAGGGCTATCGCAAAACTGGTACCGTAGCGGACAAATCAAATTAGAAGCGCCTTATCAATCGGGCAAACGAGAAGGAACAGTCAAAGAATACTTTGAAAATGGCCAAATCAAAATGCAAGGGCTTTTTGCCAATGACCTAGAAGATAAAGAACACTTGTTTTGGTCAAAACAAGGTTTTTTGTTGGGTAAGCAAATCTTTGATAAAGGCTCACTTAAAAAGGAGTATAATTATCGTAGCGGAAGCATCAAAACAAGCAATGGTTCTATCCAAGTTTTCAATCAAAAAGAAAGTTTTTATCGGGTAGATGTAACGGGCGACCGAGTCGTAGAAATCAATGACCCCGCCAATATCGTTTATGCCGTAGATGGAATGCTCTTACAAATGTATGATATTCCGCTATCCAGTTTTAAACACTCTACCGATTCTATTTTAGAAGATTTTGTACAGCATGAAAAAAACTTTATTCAAGAAGGACTCAATAGAGACAGTATTGACTTTACGATAAAAGTAAGTTCAAAAATGGGCAAGACCAAGTCAGGAATTGCCTACGTGCACTGGCAATTTCCATCGCCTAGCAGTCAAAATGAAGAACAAAAACCACGAACGCCACAAGTAGAACATTATTTGTCTTTACTTTGCAATCAACAAATATTGAATTTATATAGCGTCGTTACCAACTCCGACGAGCCACAACAAGTTGAAGCCATGCTCAATCGAATTGCCAATCAAATACAAGTCGAAAAAGAACGCATTGACCTCAATGAAATTGCGAAAACTATTAAATAGTGTCAACCTGTGTCTATGAATCTATGTGTTTGCGTGTATATGATTTGTCGCAAACACACGAACACATCGGCACGTAAACACACATAAAGTTTATGAAACTCCTATTTACCTTTTTACTCAGTCTTTTTGCATGGGCTATTTTAGGGCAAGAAATCGTCGTATCAGAAACGGTTCAGGTACGAGCAGATGCCAATTTTGAGGTCATCGGAAAACTAAAAGAAAAAACCTTATTGTTTGTCAACAAAATTACGGAGTTTGAAGTCATTGGCTTTAACGAAAAAATGAATAAGGTTTTTGAAAAAGAAATCACCTTAGAAAAACGCCTCCCTAAAATCAAACACATACTCGCACCCAGCGAAGAAGAATTTGTACTTTTTTATACCCATCGAGAAAAAAACCACCTCTACCTTAAAGCACATCGCTATGACCATGTGGCCAATCCTATAGATACGGTCATCGTCAAAGACTATGGCAATCGCCTGAGTTCGCTCAACCTGCAAGTCTATCATTCGGAAGATAAAACCAAAGTTGTTTTTTATGAATTTGACTACGGAAAAATCAAAGATATTTTTGTTTTTGATACCAATACAATGGAAATTTTATGGAAAGACGATTTTAGCGAAATCAGCCTCAACAATACACAAGGGCTTGACCAAATCGTATTGGACAATCAAGGAGATTTATACTTGATTGTTGCCAAAGATAATTTTCCGTCTAAGTCCAAAGAGCATTATTTTGAAGTCTATGAACGGCAAGTTGGCAATTCGGCATTGGCTATCCATAAAATCAATCTTGAAGGTGTCTTGACCTACGATAATATTTTTGAATATGACAACCTCAATCAATCTTTGGTGGCGGGCGGTTTGTATTCCGAAAAAAGTAGAGGCAAAGCACAAGGTTATTATTTTTTGAGTTTGCCCAAAGCGAGTTTGGGCAAAAAAACCTTTCAGCAATTTCCTTTTGACATCGCTTTTTCTGAAGAATTTTTAGACAAAACCAATCTCAAAAATAGCAATCTTGACGATACTAAAATCAATGAAATTTTATTTCGACGTGATGGCGGAATCCTTCTGATTGGCGAACGTCAAAAACTCAACCGACGAGGTGGGGCGACCACCTCGACCTACTACAATCCGAATTTTAACGGGGCGCAAGACTATTTTTTCAATAATATGTTTGTCTTTTCCATACATCCGACTGGCGATTTGCACTGGCAAAAAGTCTTGCATAAAAAACAATATTCTTATGACGATGATGGTTCTTTTTCATCTTATTTTTTGATGAAAACACCACAAAATATTCATCTTATTTTTAACGACGATATCAAAATCGAAAATACCGTAAGTGCCTACCAAATCAAAGGAAATGGTGCAGTAGAACGGACAAGCATTCTCAATACCGAAGACCAAGATTTGCAACTCCAATTCAAAGAAGCCATACAAATTTCTTCCCGTGAAATGATTGTTGCCAGCGAACGTCGTAACCGCTTGCGTTTAGTCAAACTAAAGTTTTAAAATTGAAAAAGAAAGAAGCTGCTAAGTCTGGTTTGCATCCCCGAAATCCACATCGCTTTCGATACGATTTTGATGTATTGTGCAAAAAATATTCCTTGCTCAAAGAATTCGTTTTTGTGAATAAATACGAGACAAAAACGATTGATTTTGCCCATCCTAAAGCAGTAAAAGCACTAAATACGGCCTTACTTTTTCAATATTATGGCATAGATTTTTGGGATATTCCCGAAAACTATCTGTGTCCGCCCATCCCAAGTCGGGCAGATTATATCCATCATATTGCAGATTTATTGGCTCTGAGTAGCAAAAAAGGTAACGTTCCTACAGGAAAGCATATCCAAATCTTGGATATTGGCGTGGGCGCAAATTGTATTTATCCGATTATTGGTCGAAAAGCCTATGATTGGGCTTTTGTTGGGACGGATATTGATAAAAAAGCAATCGAGTCGGCTCAAAAAATAGTAAATGCCAACCCCATTTTAAAGGGCAGCTTGGGGCTGCGCCTTCAAAAAACGCCAAACTCTGTTTTTAAAGGAATCATAAAAGAAGGAGATACTTTTGCTTGTACGATTTGTAATCCGCCATTTTATGCTTCGCCGCAAGCTGCCCAAAAGCAATCGCAACGCAAATGGAAAAATCTTGGAAAAGATAAAACCAATCCACGCAATTTTGGTGGACAGTCCAAGGAGTTGTGGTGTGCGGGTGGCGAGAAAGCTTTTATCCAAAAAATGATTGAGGAGAGCAGACAGTTTACCCAAAACTGTCTTTGGTTTACGAGCCTTGTCTCGAATAAAGATCATATCCCTTTCCTACAAAAGATATTAGAAAAACAAAAAGCTAAACAAGTCAAAATTATAGCAATGGCACAAGGCCAAAAAACAAGTCGCATTTTGGCGTGGCAATTTTGAGCGTGTTTGCGTGTTTGCGTGTTTGCGTAGCTAATCATAGACACGCAAACACACAAACACGTCGGCACAGCATTACTCTACTAACATCAACTTCTTGGTCTGACTCCCCCACTCGTTTTGAACCTGATAAATATAAACGCCCGCCTGTGGCAATTGGTCTTTGTACAACAAAATATCATTCCAAGCCTGTTGCGCTTCGATAGTCTCGCGCATCAGGACTTTGCCCGTCAAATCCATCAATTGGAAAGTCGTAGCGCAAGGCTGTTCGACATAAAACTGAATCAAGGTTTGTTTTCCAAATGGATTGGGTTGGTTTTGAGTTAATACAAACTTTTCTTCCAAAGCAACAGTTTCAGTTGAAGTACTTATTGTCGTTTCAGGCAAATCTATATCGTTTGTCAATAATTCGATATTCCAAGTTGTTCCGTCGCTTTGGTAGGCTTCGGCTTTGGTGTGTTGTGAAGTCATTTGAAGGGCATCCTTCAAATTGGTGTTTTGCCTAACTCGCATTTTTAGACTAAACAAAACTTCAAAGGGTTTTATGGATTCTAATCCATTCCAACTACTCGTCAAAATCCCTTTTTCTAGTTTAGATGTCCCAAAATTGGCTCTAGTCATAGCTTGTTTGGGTATAAAATCTATAATTTCTAATAAATCCGTCTCCCAATTTAAGGTAAACTGAAAAGCCTGTATATCAACTGGATTTTCGGTATAAAAATCGAGTATTATATAGTCCTGTTCTTCTAGGACTTCGCTTGCAAAAAGCAAACTTTTTGCATGGCGTTCTTGGCTATTTTCTGTAAAAGCATTCAGACTAGCAGAATCATCAACATCACCAATTTTAATAGCTGTAAAATCAAGGTTTAAATGACTTCCTGTGATGTTTTTACAAACATATTTTTTTTGCATAGCCTCCTCAAATGGATTGCTAGGATTGTCGAAGGTCTGATTAGAATTGAGATAAATCCAAGAATCGCTATTCGGAAATGAAGTCTGAATATTGAGTATAACTTGTCGCAATTCTACAATATCGGCCGTACTAACATTGCCTGACTGATTGATGTCCGCCGCCAGCATTTTGTAAGGCGAAGGCAAGGTTTGAATACCTAAAACATGACGTTGTATCAAGACCAAATCAAAAGTAGAAACGCCATTGAGATAGTCATCTGGGCTTTGGGGTTCGATGATACAAGTCGTACCTCTTTCTATATGCTCAAAATAGTAAACTCCATAATCGTCGGTCATACTTTGTGCGTTTTCGTTGAGCATGATTTCGGTATTGGCTACGCCTTTTTGGTTTTCGGTATAAACTTTTCCTGCTACGATGGGCTGTTTGGAAGCTAAACCGCAATAATCATTGGGATCAACGATATTGAGGACATTGCCACAAAAATCAAAATTGCCAAAGGTATCTTCTATATAAATAGAGTAATTGTTGATACCCAAATCGCTACAATCAAAAGTCAGTGTATCACCCAACAACATAATCTGAGGAAATTGGACTCCAAACTCAAACCAAATGTCTGTACAATTATCAAAAGTCGCATCCATATTGAGCAATTCATCTACGACAATAGAGACAGTTGAATCAGGTTGAAGTTCTAACTCAAAATTAAAACAACCACTTACGGGAGGACGAACATCTTTAATATTGACAATGCTAATGGCGGTGCGTTCGTTGCCACAATCATCAACGGCCGAGTAAAAAATACTGTGTCGTCCAAGTGGAAATTCTCCACTTGGATTGCCATTGACAAAAGTAGTATCGTTGCGTACAAAATCCGTATTATGTACAATGCCATCCGAATAAAAATCAATCGTGATGGTAATATCTAAATCTTCGCTACAATCATCTTCTACCATCGGTGTTAGCAAATTCACTCTAGAACTACAACCTTCAAATAAATCTACGTCAACATTCAAAATATTAGATAATTGAGGTGGATTATTGTCTAGTTTAGTAACTTCTTGCTGCACTGTTGAGGTATTGCCGCAGGCATCGCCTGCCGTCCAGGTACGTGTAATAATCAACTCACAAAAAGATCCCATAGTATCACGAGTCTCAATAACTGAAAAGTCTGTACCGCATTCATCTTGTACCAAGGGAATATAAAAGGGCAACATATCTTTGCAACCTACTGTCACATCGCTAGGTGGATTTAAAAATATCGGTGGTGTATCGTCAATTACTGAAATAACTTGTACCACGCTATCTACGTTACCACAATCGTCTTCGGCAGTCCAAGTACGGGTGATAATGCTTTCTTGGGAACAAGTTCCAACTTCAATTGTCTCATTAAAATCCAATACAATAGGTTCGGTACAGTTGTCGCCAACGACAGGTGTTTCTTGAGGCAATTCCATTTCGCAGGAAATAATGGTGTCTTGGGGAACATTCAAAAAGAAAGGAGCTGTTGTATCTACTATGTTGATAGATTGTGAAAAGAAAGAGCTATTACCACACAAATCCGTTGCTACCCAAGTACGAGAAATACGTTGTTGACCTGTACAAGCTCCTGCAAATACAACTTCTGACATATTGACTTCGATAGATACATCAGGCGTGCAATTATCGGTGACAACTGGAGCATCGTTAGGAATTGGCTCATCGCATTCGAGCTGCAAATTTGATGGTATGCCGCTGAAAATTGGCCCTAGCGTGTCTAGAATTTGTATATTTTGAACAAAAGTATTCACATTGCCACAATCATCGGTGGCTGTCCAAGTACGGGTGATGGTTTCTTCATAAATACAATCGCCAAACTCGCTACTTTCTGTAAATTGGATGTCTAAATTCGCATCACATTCATCTGAAATGATTGGGTCAAAGAAAGTAAGCGAATCGGTACAACTCAATATGGTATCCGTAGGAACATTAGCAAAAGTTGGCGGTGTTTCATCCAATTCTATTTTGATAAAAACACTTTGCGCAACTTCTAAACTATCGCATTCGCCTAGAACAAACCAAGTTCGTTGCACCTTACGAAAACAGGTTTCATCTACAAGAATTAAATCCTCAAAAGCCGTACTATACAAACTACAATCGTCTTCAATTTCGGGCTTTCCAAAACTATCATCAGGTGGGCTACACAACAAAGTTGTGTCGG
>JAHDEQ010000110.1:0-3036 GCA_020628755.1 Saprospiraceae bacterium | reverse complement strand
TCGCATCACTGGGGCAAGCAATGATTGGAGGTACTAAATCTACTACCTCGATTTCGACCATACAAGTATTGGTCAATCCTCCTTCATCGGTCACTTGCAAAATCACTCGAATCGTATCTGTTACATCCGAACAATCCAATTGCAGACACTCGCTAAATTCGTTGCTTCCCATGAGGGCAATTTCAGTACTTACAGAGCTACAACTATCATAACTATCGCTGTCAATATCGTCGGCACAAATTTCGGCATCGCCAAATTCAGTAATAGACAATTGTGTAATAAAGTCGCAAATAGCCGTTGGCAATTCAATATCCTGTACTTGTACTTCGATATGACAAGAATCTATATTGCCGCAAGCATCGGATGCAAAAAAGGTCATGGGATAAATCCCTGCTGGTACATTTTCGTATTGTGAAAGACCAACTCCAAACTCCCAACGATGTGAATATATAATAGTATCCGAACAAAGGTCGGTAGCCGTAAAATCAGGTATTGCAACTGTTGCAAAACAGTTGCCTGTCTCTGCCTGAACGACTATATTTTCGGGACAAGTAATAACTGGCGGAATCGTATCAATTAACTTTATGGTTTGTGTCCATGAATTGACTTCATTGTTACACCAATTAAAGACCGTCCAATCTCGAATATATTTGTACTTCTCTCCACAGGTACTAGGCACAGCTTCATCTTCGTAAGTTGCTGAATATTTACACGTTTGGTGACTTGTTGGGTCAAGCGGTAAAAATTGAGGATTTCCTGTCGCGTCTATTGCTGTTAAAGGATATACCGAAGGGTTTAAAAAACCTGACGGCACAAAATTAGGATTGTCGTGATGCGGTACATAGCTCGGATCCAACAAACCTAAACCTGCCAAATCAATATTATTGTGACAAGCCAATTCTATGGTACTCACTGGAGGATGTACTACACTAGGTCGCCAAAAGTAAAAGTATTGGTGGCACGGCTGCGCCGTGTTGCCAAGTACGTCGCTCACCATCCAGCTCCGAATTACAACATGGTCTAAAGCAAAAGAAGTCCCAAAAGTTTGCGTTGGAAATGGAATCAAGTTAGGCATCAATTCAGCAATGTAGTCCACTCCATTTATCGTTTGAAGTGTTGGAATAGTAAAATCTCGATTTTCAAAAACTGAACATTCTCCCAAAGTCGTATCAAAATATGTCGTGTCCGTTCCTACTCCTGTACAATCAAAAAATGTTGGCGGAGCAAGTCCTAGCTCATCCGTACAAAAAACCGTTACTTGCTCTTCTTCGAGTGTACACAATGGCCCAACTTTGTCCTCAACCGTAATCTCGCTCCAACATGAATAGCCCGACGGTATCGGAAAAGCAGGTGTACTTGGGTCGCTATCGTGGTCAAATAAAGGCGCATATTCTACAGTAACGGTATAATTGCCAGGACTTTCAATCACATCATCGCCTTCGCCCATTATGCTGATTTGAAAATGCTCATTGCTTGCACATTGCGATTCGAGTAGCATATCAGCTACCAATTCTAGCCCACAATTATTATCAATTGTAAAATACAAATCGTTATTGCAGACCAAAATTGGATCTGCCGCAATCGTATAAGTAAAATTTGTTATATCAGAATTGCAGTCCGTAATTTCAAAATTGACGGTATAAACTCCAAAATCCAAACCTGCCAGTACCGTTAGCGTTTCCATGCTAAGTGCATTATAAGGTAAAGCAGATATTGAATTATTTAAATTATCTCTAATCAATGCCAAAGGCAAACTGGTCGTCATCGAAATGGTGCTCGGCGCACACAGGTCACTTGTTGAAGGTGCTTGAATTTGAAAAGATGGAATTGTACAAAGACCTGTTGCATCGTTGGTCGCTGCAATTTGCAGTGTAGTATCGCTTTGTATAAAATTAGCGAAAGTCTTAAAAGGATTGGCGACTAAAAATATGGTAACAAAGCACCATCCAAAAGCTAGTTTTAACTCTTTTAGTTTCATGAGATTACCTTTTGGGCGTAAGGTGAAAAAAGTATCCATAATAAAACATGTCTATTAAAATGAAGATAAAACATCATTCATTTCTTAATGAAATATTACAGGAATCTCAAAGGGAAGTAAATAAATAAAGTGTCTATAAAAGTCTGCAATATTCGACTTTTATTGAGTTGGAGTTGAGTTGTAAACTAAAAGGGTTTAGGTCTATCAAAAATAGATAGACCTATTAACTTAAAACATATCAAATAAAATGCCAATATGTATTTTATTGTTTTCTATTTTATTTTAAATTACATTTTTTTGTTATTCATTTAGCGATTCTCGCTTTAGAAAAATTTGAGTGTCGAAAAAAGCAATTTCCAAAATTTTGACCGCCCGCAGGGAGAATTTTTTAAATTTTTGAAGCCAAAGCGGAAAAAATCAAAAATCTAGGTCAAAAGTTTTGAGAAATATGCGATTCGACGAGCTTTTTGGTTCTTTTTTGCGGTAAAAAAGAACAAAGTTATATTTGAAAAAAAACAAAGCGAGAATCGCTGTAATTTATCTAAAAACCACATCCTTATCCTTTCTATTTCTACTGATAATTTTTTTGTCGTACCTTTGAGAACAGAATTTTTCATTATGTATTTGATTCTTGTTTCTCTTATTATTGGGTTATTTGTAGCGATGCTTTTTGTCAATGTTTACTTTCGAGTAAAGGTGATGAAAAGCTATAAAATATTGGTTCAAAATCGGGTCGAGTTTGGCGCAAGCCATTTGTTTAACAAACAAAAAATGGAGGAAGAAATCTATCCCAAATATCCCGAACAAAAAGAAAACATAGAGACCTTTGTCAATCATATGCAATACTCCATAAAAATGGCAAGCGTTTTGGCGGCTCTAATTACACTGTTTGGTGGCGTTTTGATGTGGTATCGTTACGATAATTGACTGTACAATTATTAGTCTTTGGACTAAATCCTGATTATCATAACAATTTGATTTTTGAAAACGTTATTTTAGAAGTTTTTAGATTTTAAAACTTAATCTACCCATGAAAAATATACTTTTCTTCTTTCTAA
>JAHDEQ010000109.1:1272-14983 GCA_020628755.1 Saprospiraceae bacterium | reverse complement strand
TAAAATTGACCTTAGCACAATTGCTTCCCAAACGTAATCCTAAATTGAGAGTCTTATTTATCTTTTTTTGGATTATAGATTTATTAGTTAACCTATTTCAAAAAATTCGCCTTTCTATTTACAACAATAAATTAGAAGTAGATATAGAAATTAAAAAGTCATATAAAGTTGATAACGAAGACTGGCAATTTATCCAATCTCGACAAGAAAAAGAGCTTACTCGCCGTAACCAAGAAGAGCTTAATTGGATGCTCAACTTACCTTGGATTATTGACCCCGACAAAGATGAAATTAATGAAAAAAGTCGTTTTCATTTTAGTGCTTTCGACCGACCTTTTGAGCAATTTTGTCTAGCTGTGTTTTATAAAAAACAACGTATCGGATTTTTAATTTTGACGCATCGAGGCAAAACACTCACCGTACCTTATGCTTATTTTGATAAAATTCATACGGCTCGAATGGCTTCTGTCATTCGACAAAAAGCTATCGAATTAAAGATTGATACTTTAACAATTTATCAAACTTGGTTGGCAGAATATTTTCATCAGCACAAAAGTCCATTCTTACTGAATCGAAAAATTAATCGTTACTATTTATATAGCAATGGTTTTCCAAGAGATTTAAAAACGCAAGACTTAGAAGTTCAAGACGGAATCGGCGATGCAGGATTCACTTAGGATTTAAGATTTTCGATTTGACAAATCTAAAATCTCTATCGCATACTTTGTACAAAATCTTTATCGACTAATAATTCCAAGTTGGTGAGGACGACTTCTGCCATATTTCGGCATTGAAGAAATTTTGGATTGTTGTGGTGTGCTGCCAACTCTTTGGAGAGTTGCTTGACTTTCGTCGGCGTGGAAATGGTGTCTTTTCGCATGATTTCAAAAAGTTTGTTCATACGACCTTGCTCTCCTTTGAGGCGATTGGCAATGAGACTGCGCTCTTCGAGTTGGTATTGTTTGACTGTAGCGGGAGTCATGTGTTCGATGCCGAGGAAAATAATAGGATTGTTTTCTTTGAAATATTGAGGCAAATAAAAACTCTTGCGTCCCTCGTACGATTGTTGGTCGAAATCAATAGCGCGAATGCGATATTGCGAACCCTCAATGTCGGGCGTGATGTCCACCACATAATTGTAAGCACGCATATCACCTAGCAATCTGACAAAGCAACGTTCATTAAATTTCACAAACTCCTTTGCTATCCGAATTTGATTAAAAACAGATTCTCCCAAATTATGTTCCATAAATTGGTCACCAGGAATGCCTGCAATATGTTCTTCAATCAAAGTATTTTCATTGACCAAATAAGTAATTCTATTTGGCGACAAAATATGCTCTAACTCTAGTCCATATATCCGAGAAGCATCGGCACGTTTTACATAAAAATGGTCGTAATTATCATTATAACGATTGATAATTCTGACTCGAAAAGGTTTAGTATTTCCGAAAGTACAAAAGTCAATTCGTGCAACAGAAAGGTGTTGTAAAACTTCGGTATCGCCATCTGTTTTAAGGAGTGCGTAAATTTGAGTCAAAGCTCGATGCAACTCGTCCGAGTCGGCAGGGTCGTAGTAAACGGTCTCCCAAAGGGTGTCCTCACCCTTGGCATCTATCAAAGAAACCGAAGTCGTAAAACGCAATAAATCTTCGTAAGCAATAGGCAATTTCATCTCCCGATTGTACTGGTCAAGGTACAAACGTAACAAGCTGTTGATAGGATAAGGAACTTTCTTTTTGGAGGGAATAAAGCCTTTCATAGGAGATTATTGACCACAGAGTTAGCAGAGAAACACAGAGATTTAACATTGGAATGAGCAAGCTCATTCCAATGTTTTGTATATTTTTTAGGCTTCGACATCCATTTCGATAACGCCAATTCCTAACTCATCCAATTGTTCTTGATGAATAACAGAAGGTGCATCAATCATCATATCTCGACCTTGATTATTTTTCGGAAAAGCAATAAAATCACGAATTGACGAAGAACCATTCATCACAGCACACAAGCGGTCAAAACCAAATGCAATTCCGCCATGTGGAGGTGCGCCATATTCAAAAGCTCCTAGCAAAAAGCCAAATTGGGCTTCTGCTTCTTCTGGTGTAAAACCTAATAATTTAAAGTTTTTCGATTGCAATTCTCTATCATGGATACGAATCGAACCACCTCCAATTTCAGAACCATTGATGACCAAATCGTAAGCATCGGCTTTGAGTCTTTTCATCGTTTCGTGGTCACCATTAAGCATTCGTTCAACTTCTTCTTTTTTAGGAGAAGTAAAGGGATGATGCATCGCATGGAAACGTTCCAGTTCTTCATCCCACTCCAGCAAAGGAAAATCAACGACCCAAAGTGGTTTAAAGTCGCCTTCTTTCATCAATCCTAGACGACGACCCATTTCTAAACGTAATTCATTGAGTTGTTTACGAGTTTTATCGGTTTCACCAGATAAAACAAAGAGCATATCGCCAGCTTTTGCTCCCATCTTTTGAGCCCACTCTGCTAAAGCAGCATCGTCAAAAAACTTACCAACAGAAGATTTGAATGTTCCGTCGGCATTACATTTGACATAAACCAAACCTTTCGCTCCGATTTGTGGACGTTGCATCCACTCAGTCAGTTTTTTGATGTCTTTATTGGAATATTGCTCTGCAATTCCTTCTACACAAATACCGACTACTAATTCAGAATTATCAAAAACACTAAATCCTTTATTTTGAGCAATATCGTTCAATTCACAAAATTCCATTCCAAATCGCAAATCTGGTTTATCTGAACCAAAGCGGCGCATTGCCTCATCATATTGCATACGAGGAAAGTCAGGAAGTTCGACTCCTATAGTTGTTTTAAACAAATATTTGGTCAATCCTTCAAATGTATTCAAGATTTCTTCTTGCGTAACGAAAGCCATTTCGCAGTCAATCTGAGTAAACTCAGGTTGGCGGTCGGCACGTAAATCTTCATCTCGGAAACACTTCACAATCTGAAAGTAACGATCCATACCAGCAACCATCAAAATTTGTTTGAAGGTTTGAGGCGATTGCGGCAAAGCATAAAATTGTCCTTGATTCATACGACTTGGCACAACAAAATCTCTTGCACCTTCGGGCGTACTTTTAATCAAAACAGGCGTTTCGACTTCTACGAAGTTTTGACTCGCCAAATATTTACGGGTTTCAATTGCCAAATTGGAACGAAACATCAATTTTTCCTTCACAGGATTACGACGAATATCGAGATAGCGATATTTCATGCGCAACTCGTCGCCTCCATCCGAATCATCTTCAATCGTAAATGGCGGAACTTTAGATTTGTTTAAAACTTCCAAAGCTGTCACTTCGATTTCGATAGAACCCGTTGGAATTTTATCATTTTTAGATACACGCTCAATCACAACTCCCGTAATTTTTACGACATCTTCACGTCCAAGCGAACGAGCCGTTTCAAAAAGTTCTTTAGAAGATTTTTCTTCATTGAACAACAATTGTGTGATGCCATAGCGGTCACGCAAATCCGTCCACATCATAAAACCTTTATCACGTGAACGTTGTACCCAACCACTAAGGGTCACTTCTTGTCCAATATGTTCCATGCGGAGTTCTCCGCAATTATGTGTTCTATACATTTTATTACTTTTTAATATTTTGGAGTGCAAAAATACGTTATTTTACTAAAGTTGAAACTATCAACCATCATTTGTAAAATTCAAAACGTTTTAGATAGGCTGACAATCCCGTTTCGTCACTGTTTCTAAACTGTGATGCGATATGCTATTGCTTGTCAAAAGTGTAATTAGATAATATTCTTTCCACAACAATTATCTTAACAAAACAATTCAAAGAAACTTTTATTTTTGTGATTTGATTCAAAAATATCATTTTGATTTTAAATACTAAAAAAGCACACAATAAATACTTTTTGGTAAAATACAATCCCTTTTGGATTGTATTGCTCCTTTTGTTTGGCGCAAGTTGTACCTTTTCCAAGAAAACAGCTTCTGTCGAACCCAAGCAAAAGTCTTATCAATTCCCATACGATTTAGAAAAGCCAGATGTTACTTTTGAATTACCTAAAATATTGGTAGAGATTTCTGGTATCGCTTTGAGTCCCGACAAAAAGGAAATCATTGCCATCCAAGACGAAAATGGAATACTTTTTTATATAGACAATGAAACAGGCGAAGTCCTTCGCCAACAAAAGTTTCACAAAGATGGTGACTACGAAGATATTGAAGTCGTCCAAAACACGATTTATATTATGAAGAGCAACGGCTCTTTATATGAACTCAATAACTCAGCAGATACGCTCCAACGAACCAAGTACAAAGTTGGTTATCACAAAGAGCACGACATGGAGGGTTTGTGTTTGGACAAAAAAAATAACCGCCTCCTTATTGCTTGTAAGGGCGAGTTATCAAAAGACGTAGCATATAATTTGCATAAAGGTTTATATGCATTTGACTTGGATAGTAAAATGCTCGGCGACAAACCATCTTTTTCAATAAGTCTAAATGCTATTGAAAATTATATCAAAGAAAAAGGCAGTCCTGTCATGAAAGCCCAATTCGAGAAAATCATGCAAACCAATGATGGCCTTTTGGGTTTTGCCCCCTCGGCTGTTGCCATTCATCCCATCACCGAAAATATATATATTAGTTCTAGCAAGGGAAAAGCTCTTATAGTTATTTCCCAAGAAAACGAGGTTGTTTACATGCAAAAACTCAACAAAAAAGTGCACGAACAGCCTGAGGGCATGCTTTTTGATTCTGATGGTACATTATATATATCCAACGAAGGAAAAGAAGGCAAGGCTAAAATTTATAAGTTTAGACCTAGGTGATGGAAAATATCTTATGGAATACAGATAAGGCAGTTCAATTGCTTGCTCCTGAAAGTGATTTGGAAAAACAGTTTCTACAAAACAATGCTTTTTGTGAAGGCTTATTTTGGGGTACACCTCGTTTTGGGCATCCCGAAGGCAAAGTCCTTTTTCACATTCGAGAAGTATTGGACAATATTGACAAACTTCAAATAGATAGTTTTACTCGCCAAAAATTGCGTATCATTGCCTTCGTTCACGATACTTTTAAATATAAAGAGCATCGAGGTGTACCGAGAGATTGGACAAGACATCATGCCGTTCTTGCTCGACATTTTTTGGAAAAATATACCGACAACAAATTACTACTCGACCTGACCGAGTACCACGACGAAGCCTACTATGTTTGGCGTTATCAACGCAACCCTTTGCGTAAGCCAGAAGCTAAAAAAAGATTAGAAGGTATTTATCAAAATTTCAATGGTTCTATCCAATTGTATTATCTATTTTTTAAGTGTGATACATGTACAGGGGATAAAAATCAAGCCTCTTTGCATTGGTTTGAGGAAAATATTAAAGGTATAAAACCTGTTTCTTTGTAAAATTAAAGTTCAGCTTTACTAAACTTTTCTTATCGAAGCCCTCCCGCAAGTTTAGGAAAGCGGTTTTATAGAATATAAAATGAACAAACAGTTTTAATGCTGCAAATAACGAACGACCAACTCCAATCTATTCTTCAATACGAGGATTTGATTCCTGCTTTGAAGGAAGCTTTTTGTTCCGATATTACAACTCCACTTCGTCATCATCACAACTATAAAAATCCAAAAGAAGGAATTGATTCTACCTTACTGTTCATGCCATCTTGGGAGGCAGGAAAGTATTTGGGCATCAAAATCGTTACGGTTTCACCTAATAATAGTAAGTACAAAATCCCTTCAATTCAAGGTCAATATTTATTATTTGATGCACATAAAGGCAATCCTTTAGCTTTGATGGATGCGAAATTATTGACCAATTTGCGAACGGCTGCTGCGTCGGCTTTGGCGAGTCGTTTTCTGTCTCGAAAAAATAGCAAATCACTTTTGATGATTGGAACGGGTGCTTTAGCTCCTTTTTTGATAAAAGCTCATGCTTCGGTTAGACCGATTGAAAAAGTTTATATTTGGGGCAGGAGTGTTGAAAAAGCACAGGCAGTTGCTACGCAACTGCCTGTGCATCAATTTAGCGTTCATGCTATTGAAAATATCGAATCTATTTTACCAAAAGTGGATATTATTTCTGCAGCAACGATGAGTCAAAAACCGCTTGTTTTTGGAAAATATTTACAAAAAGGTCAACATATAGATTTGGTTGGTTCGTATCAACCCAATATGCGAGAAGCAGATGACGAGACGATTCAAAAGGCATCCATTTATGTAGATACTTTTGAAGGAGCGACCAAAGAAACGGGCGATATAGTGATTCCACTCCAAAAAGGAATTATTCAAGAAAAAGATATTCGGGCTGATCTTTTTGATTTGTGTAAAAAAGATAAATTTGTACGACAATCAGATTCCGAAATTACACTTTTCAAATCTGTAGGTCATGCACTCGAAGATTTGGCTGCCGCCAAATTGGTTTATGAGAAACTGCAAAAATGATACACAAGTATGCCGACTTTAATTGAAATAAAAGCCCATTGCTCCAATACTCAAAAAATCCATAATTTCCTAAAAAATCAAAATGCAGATTTTAGAGGAATAGACCATCAAATTGATACCTACTTCAAAGTCAATCATGGTCGTCTCAAACTTCGAGAAGGAAATATCGAAAATAATCTCATCCATTATCAACGCAGCAACCAAGCAGGCCCAAAACAATCCAATGTTATCCTTTTTAAATCCAATCCAGATTCTACTCTGAAGGAATTACTCACGGCTGCCAATGGCATTTTGGTGGTTGTGGATAAAAAACGAGCCATTTATTTTATCGAAAATGTAAAATTTCACGTGGACGAGGTTCAAAATTTAGGTTCATTTGTCGAAATCGAAGCCATTGACGAAGATGGTAGTATTTCAGTGGAGCAATTGAGCAAACAATGCAATCATTATTTATCTTTGTTTGAAATTGAAGAAAAAGATTTGATTGAAGTTTCGTATAGCGATTTATTACTAAAAGCTCAAAACCCTTGACACAGTTTCCTTCCAAACTCTTACTTTTTGGCGAATACACCATCATAAAAGGTTCGCAAGCCCTGGCCATTCCTTTACCAACTTATTTTGGACAATGGGAGTATAGCGGCGAGCAATATGACTTATCGGATTTAGGAATTTACTTACAAAAACTTCAAGCCAACAATCAACTCCTTTCGGATTTAGATGTTTCGGCTTTTCAAACGGCAGTTTCAAAAGGACTCAATTTCAATTCGAGTATCCCGACGGGTTATGGTTTGGGGAGTTCGGGAGCTTTGTGTGCAGCGATATATCGAGTTTATAAAAATGAAGATACACCTCAAAATCTCATCCAACTCAAACAAAAACTCGCTCAAATAGAGAGTTTTTTTCATGGTGCGAGTTCGGGAATTGATCCTTTGGTGAGTTTCCTACAAAAAGGTGTTTGGATAAAATCCAAATCCGAAATTGAATCTATTGAAAATACAATAGAGGAAAATTCTAATTTTTCTTTTTTCTTAATTGATACACAAATTTCGAGAAGTACAGCTCCTTTGGTCAAAGTTTTTAATCAAAAATATGAAAACCAAGATTTTCAAAAAGCAATCCTTGAAAAACTCATCCCTCAGAACCACGCAGCCATTCAAAACTTTTTGAATGGCAAACCCCAAGCTCTTTGGCAGAACTTTCATAACATTAGCAATTTACAATATGAATTTTTCCAAGAAATGATTCCTTCAAAATTCAAACCCATTTGGAAAAAAGGAATTGAATCCGATTTTTATAAACTCAAACTATGTGGAGCAGGTGGCGGCGGTTTTATTCTAGGTTACACCCAAAATTATGAGGCAAGTCAGAAATTACTTCCCGATTTTTCTCTCCAAAAAATCGACTCCAAACCAAAGCCCAAAATCATAGGACGAGTATTTTAAAAATTTTCTTTCTACAAATTATATTTTCCTCTCAAGTTAAATTATTTTTAGATTTTTAAAGAACCTTCAAAATCCCCTAATCTTATGGGCGAACAAAAAGTCTCCTTAGTTACCGACCAGCAGCAAATGCACCACTTTGTACGCAAACTCCTTAACGACGTACAAGCACTCGAATATATGCTCGAAAACGATTGGTTTGAGAGTGACATTACTCGTATTGGTGCCGAACAAGAAATGTGCCTCGTCAATACCAAAAATTACAAGCCTGCTTGCATCGCAATGGAGGCACTCGATGCCATGAAAAACTACGAATGGGTCGAAACGGAGTTGGCACGGTTCAATCTCGAAACCAATATGACTCCACGTGAACTCAAAGGCAAGTGCCTGAGTCAAATGGAGAACGAGAATGTCAAAAATTTGACCCGTATTCGAGAGAAACTCAAAAAATTTGATGCTGACATTATCCTTACAGGAATACTTCCAACGCTACGGAAGTTTGACCTCAATATGGACAATCTCACGCCCAAAAAGCGTTATTATGCACTTATGGAAGCCATCAATCAACAATTGATTGGCAATGCCTATGAACTACGCCTTAGTGGTATTGACGAATTACTACTAAAGCATGACTCGCCCCTTTTGGAGGCTTGCAACACAAGTTTTCAGGTACATTTACAAATTGCTCCTAAGGATTTTGTCAAAATGTACAATATTGCCCAAGCACTTGCTGCGCCAGTCATGGCGATAGCGGCCAACTCACCTTTGGTTTTTGGTCGTCGTTTGTGGCACGAATCACGCATTGCCTTGTTTCAACAATCACTCGATACCCGTACCACGCACGAGCATATGCGAGAACGTAGTCCTCGTGTGAGTTTTGGTAATGGTTGGCTCGACAAATCTATTCTTGAAATTTACCAAGAAGATATTGCTCGTTTTCGAGTCTTGATTAGTAGCGATATTGAGGAGGATTCTATCGAAATGATAGCTGATGGCAAAACACCCAAATTGCGTGCTTTACAAGTACACAACTCTACGGTGTATCGTTGGAATCGCCCTTGTTATGGAATTAGTGAGAATGGAAAACCACACTTACGTATCGAAAATCGAGTGCTGCCCTCTGGCCCAACTATCATTGACGAAATCGCCAATGCTGCTTTTTGGCTAGGCGCAATGGTCGGTATGAGCGATGAGCTTGACGACATCCGAGAGCATATTTCTTGGGAAGATGTAAGTGATAATTTTGGTAAAGCGGCCAAATTCGGAATTGATTCTAAATTCACATGGTTCAAAGACCAAAAAATCACAGCAATTGATTTGGT
This sequence comes from Saprospiraceae bacterium, assembly GCA_020628755.1. GTDB lineage: Bacteria > Bacteroidota > Bacteroidia > Chitinophagales > Saprospiraceae > JAHDES01. The sequence continues at coordinate 5,758 of JAHDEQ010000109.1, read as the reverse complement.
ACTCAAAAAACTCTTGCCCATAGCTCGCAAAGGACTCGAAAAACGCAAGGTCAACAAAGCCGACATTGATCGCTACTTAGGTGTAATTGAGCAACGAGCCAAAAAACATATGAATGGTGCAAGATGGCAGTTGCGTGCTTTCACCAAACTTGCCAAAGAAACCAATCGAGACGAAGCTTTATCTTGCTTAACGGCTTCTATTGTCAAAAATCAACGTGAAGAAAAACCCATACATACTTGGAAAATGCCTGAATTGATTGATTTAGAAGATTACAAACCAACGGATATTAAGGTCGAAGAATTTATGACAACTGATATTTTTACTGTTCAAAAAGATGACTTAATAGAGTTGGTTTCGGAGTTGATGGATTGGCGTGAGCTGCGCTACACGCCTGTCGAAAACACCAAAGGCAAGTTGATAGGTTTGATTAGCCGTCGTCTTATTTTACGTCACCTGATTAGAGATGAAAAACTAAACGGAAAAGTATCCACAGTAGAAGATATTATGGTCAAAAAACCAATCACTGTCACGCCCGACGCTACAATTTTGGAAGCCATGCAAGTGATGCGAGACAATAGAATTGGCTGCTTACCAGTTGTAATGGATGACGAATTGGTTGGAGTCGTTACCGAAATGGATTTTGTACGAATCTCTAGTCGTTTATTGGAGCGATTGAAATATTAAAAGATGTACCGACGTGTTGAAGTGTTTACGTGTTTGTGAAAAGCCATAAACACCTAGATACACAAACACGCAAACACAAGTTGAATGCTAAGTTCAAAAAACATACAATTTTCTTACGATGGAAAACAACAATTGGCTTTTCCTGATATTGAATGTCAAAAAGGAGAACAATGGTTGTTGCTCGGTGAGTCAGGTTGTGGCAAAACAACTTTACTACACTTATTGGGAGGATTGATGCCACCTCAAAAAGGAGAAATCATTATTAATGACCAGTCCTTAGGAAAACTATCACAAATTGCATTAGACCAATTTCGTGGAAAAAACATTGGTATTATTTTTCAAAAATCGCATTTTGTTAGTGCCATTTCCGTAGAAGAAAATTTAGCCTTAGCTCAAAACTTAGCAGGCTTATCCGTTGATAAAGAACGTATCAAATCCATCTTGGAAAGACTCAATCTTGGTCATAAACTGCAATCGAGTACAAAAAATCTCAGTCAAGGAGAACAACAACGGGTGGCCATTGCACGAGCAATCATCAACAAGCCAGCAGTTATTTTGGCAGATGAACCGACCTCTGCATTGGACGATACCAACTGCGATGAAGTCATTAATTTGTTAGAAGAAACAGCACAAGAAGTCAATGCTGCCTTACTCATTGTGACACACGATAATCGCCTAAAAGAGCATATTAAAAATCAAATTTCATTGTAGCAGCGACTTTGGTCGCTTGCACATGAAAGTTCAAATAATACAATTTTGAATCTTCTAAAACTAAGTTGGAAAAATATCATTAACAAACCACTCAGCATGATTCTGAGTTTGGTTTTGTTTGCTTTGGGTGTTGGTATGATTGCAATGCTATTGTTGCTCAATAAGCAGATTTCTGAAAAATTTGATAAAAATCTCGCAGGAATTGACCTCGTAATTGGAGCAAAAGGCAGTCCTTTACAAATGATTCTTTGTTCGATGTATCATATTGATAGTCCTACAGGAAATATTAGTATCAAAGAGGCAAAGCCTTTTATGAATCCCAAACATCCTTTGATAAAACAAGCTATTCCTTTGTCGCTTGGCGATAGCCATCGAGGCTATCGGATTGTTGGTACAACCCACGATTTGATGCAATTGTACAAAGCCGAAGTTGCCCAGGGAAAAATTTGGAAAAATGATTTTGAAGTTAATGTTGGAGCAATCGTTGCAGATAAAGTTGGTATTAAAATCGGAGATAAATTTCACAGTTCACATGGTTTTGATATAAACGATGATTTGTTGCACGACGACGGACAAGCCTTTAAAGTTGTAGGTATTTTAGAACCGTCGGGTTCGGTTATCGACCAATTAATTTTGACCAATACACAAAGTGTCTGGGCAGTCCATGATAGCCATGACCACGATCATGACGGCGAACACGGACACAGTCATGACCACTCGCATGAAGGACATTCACACGATGACCACGATCATAGTCACCACGACCATGACCACGATGGACATTCGCATAATCATAATGAAGAAGTTGGACTAGCTCCTGGTGCTGCCCCTGACTCGCACCAGCACAATCACGATCATACTACAGCGCAAGCCTTACTGGAAGAAGATGAAACCAAAGAAATCACCTCATTGTTGATAAAATTCAAATCCAACAATTTTCAGTCGCTCAACATGCCTCGCAACATCAATGAAAACACCAATATGCAAGCCGCCAAACCCGCTTGGGAACTCAATCGCTTATACAGCATGATGGGCGTTGGTGAAGACTTTTTGCGACGCTTGGCTTTGGCTATTGTTTTGGTATCGGCATTTAGTATTTTTATTTCTTTGTTTTCTTCATTAAAAGATAGAAAGTACGAATTGGCTCTTATGCGCGTGATGGGTGCATCACGTGGCAAACTCTTTACGCTCATTATTTTAGAAGGATTGATTTTAGCAGTCATTGGTTATGTCATTGGTATTGCATTGAGTCATATTAGTATGGAAGTTTTGGCAGGTCAAATGCAAGATTCCTATAAATATTCTTTCACAGGCAAAACCTTTTTGACAGAGGAATGGTACCTGCTTGCAGGTGCGCTACTTGTGGGTTTAGTGGCTGCGCTTATACCAGCATTCCAAGCATTTAGAACCAATATTTCTGAAACATTATCGAATAATTAAGGTTTGGGCTTGTAGGTTTAGAAAACTATAACTTTCATAATTCCTACCCTCAAGTTTACTAAACCCTATTCAAAAAACGCTCGTTGAAGTTTTCAGCTTCAGCGAAACGTATCCTGAAAGTTTTCAACTTTCGGCAAACACAATTACCTTTAAAATGACAATTTATCCAAAAGAAATCCCAACACGTGAGTTACATCAATTTTTGTTGGGCTCGGTAGCACCTCGTCCGATTGCATTTGTGAGTACAGTTGATGAAGAAGGCAATCCCAACTTAGCTCCCTATAGTTTTTTTAATGCCTTTAGTTCCAATCCGCCCATTTTGGTCTTTAGCTCCAATCGTCGGGTCTTGAACAATACGACAAAAGATACTCTATATAATATAGAGAAAACTAAAGAAGCGGTGGTCAATGTCGTTTCTTACGACATTGTACGTCAAATGGCCGTAACGGCAATAGAGTTTGATAGCAAAGTAAGCGAGTTTGAAAAAACAGGTCTTACTCCAATCCCATCTGAAGTAGTCAAACCCTTTCGGGTAAAAGAATCGCCCGTCAATATGGAATGTCAGGTCAAAGATATTATCACTCTAGGTGAACATGGCGGCGCAGGACATCTAATTATTTGCGAAGTCGTCTGTATGCACGTTGCCGACGAAGTGATTGACGAAAACAATCGTATTGACCCACACAAAATAGACTTGATGGGCCGAATGGGTCGAGCTTATTATGTCCGAGCAAGTGGCGATGCTGTACAAACAATCATACAACCTGTTACTCAACTCACAATTGGCTACGACCAATTGCCCGAAAATGTAAAAAGTAGCACGATACTTTCGGCTAATAATATAGGCCAATTATCAGGTTTAAAAGAGTTGCCATCTTTGGAAACGCTCGATACCATCCGAACAGATAGTGCCGTCCAAAAAGCACTGACGACTGCTAATCCACAAGAAGCCTTACAGCTTCTCGCCAAAAAGGCACTCGACGAATATGATGAACGAACTTTGGCAATGCAATTATTGCTACTTGCACAACAATTATAGGTTTTAAGAAGTACTCAAACTTTCCTATATTTGCATCAATTTTTTAGGGTAAAAAATTTTCTTTTGGAAGAATGGCAACTCGATTTTGAATGGCTCAAAGTACGACACTTTGTCAAGGACTCACTTGGCAAAGAAGAATTGCCGAGTATGAATGCCGTTTTGCTGATGATTGGTGTACAAGAATTGGGGCGTTGGCAATCCAAGTTTACCAAAGAAGAAAAGCAAGACCTCATGCACATTGCCATTTGTCGCTTATTGAGTTACGATGGTCATTATGAATTTGTAGGGCGGGATGCTGATGGTTGGCCGCATTGGCGTGCCACCAAACTGGTCGAGCATGAAGGCGTTAAAGCACAAGAAGAATTACTCAAACTTAAAATCATTCAATATTTTAAAGATTTGGAGCAAGAACAAGCTCATTTTTCCACCAACGATAATTAAATGATGAAACAACTATTCCTAATCTTACTCAGTCTAAGTTTTTTATTATCTATGACCTCATGTGAACAAGGCGAAAAATTTACCCATGCCGAAATCGAAACCGATTTTGGAACGATTAAAGTCAAATTATACAACGATACACCCAAACATCGAGACAATTTCATCAAACT
>JAHDEQ010000109.1:0-1172 GCA_020628755.1 Saprospiraceae bacterium | reverse complement strand
TGGATATGTTTTCTAAACAAAAAGGGATGACACTCAATGAAGCGCAACGCAAAAAATACCTCGAAGTCGGAGGTGCGCCTTTCTTGGATATGGACTATACCGTTTATGGCGAGGTTGTTGAAGGATTGGATGTTGTGGATAAGGTTTGCGCCGTACAGACGGCTTCTGGCGACCGTCCACTAGAAGATGTGAAGATGAAAGTTCGTATTGTGGATTAATTTTTTTCAAAAATTTGTGTTCACGTGTAAAAATACTCATGTGTTCATATTTTTATAGTAGAATATGATTCAAAGAAAAATATTATACATTCTAGCATTATGCTTTATAATGGCTAGTTGTGGAAAACCCATTGCAGATTTTACTTATAAAGGCTCAGAAACACCTGCTCCTGCGGATGTAGAATTTCAAAATAGTTCGGAAAAAGCAGATAGCTACGAGTGGGATTTTGGCGATGGCAATACCTCTGACGAGGTATCGCCCAAGCATAAGTATAAGTCCTCTGGCAATTATACTGTCGTACTGAAAGCCAAAAAAGGTAAAAAAATGAGTACCTCCGAAAAAAGAGTTTTTATTGACGCTCCAAAAGATTGCCTAGTCGAAATCCAAACCGACTATGGCAACATGGTCGTCAAACTTTCTAATGCAACCCCTAAACATAGAGATAATTTCATCAAACTAGCCGAAGATGGTTTTTATGATGGCTTAATCTTTCATCGTGTCATTAATGGTTTTATGATACAAGGAGGCGACCCACGCTCACGCAATGCACGCCCCGACCAAAACTTGGGTTCAGGAGGGCCAGGCTATCAAATTCCTGCGGAATTTGTTGATTCTTTGGTACACGTTAGAGGAGCAATTGCTGCTGCTCGTACGGGAGATGCCGTCAATCCCGAACGCAAATCGTCGGGTTCGCAATTTTATATCGTTCATGGCCAGCCCATGTCGGATAGTTCAATAGATAATTTTGAAAAACAAAAAGGCATTAAATATTCTGCCGAGCAACGCCAAATGTTAAAAGAATATGGTGGTACACCTTTCCTTGATACAGATTACACTGTTTTTGGGCAAGTCGTAGAAGGACTCGATGTAATTGACAAAATAGCATCGGTCAAAACAGCCAAAGGCGATCGTCCGCTCGAAGATGTAAAAATGACCGTAAAAATTATTGATTA
>JAHDEQ010000108.1 GCA_020628755.1 Saprospiraceae bacterium | reverse complement strand
ATTAAAGCATTACTCGTTAAAAAGAGTCCTCAAAACATTCTCGCAACTCCGCAACCGTAATATCCAAATGCGAAGCATCATACGTACATTCGCCACCTCGAATCAATAGTACTTGTGGCGATTCATGATGCACTTTAAAGTCCTCAGCTATCAGATTAGAGATAGGACGAAAGCGAAGCAAATCCAAATAAAAAGCATCAACTTCATCTTCCGAAAAATCCCAATCACCCTCCAAACGCATTTTTGCCATAGAGCTAATCGGACAAGTCGTACTATGCTTAAAAATAAGAACAGGTTTGTCTTTAGAGGATTCAACAATCTCATTGAGTTGTTGAGGATTTTCTAATTTATTCCAATTTATCATATCAATAATTTATAAAATCAAACAAGCTCTTTTACACATTTTGTAAAAGAGCTTGTCTTTTGCTTTATCAAACAATTCAGAATGCCAAAAAGTTTGAAAAGCCAAAAAGAAGTATAATTTACTTCTTTACTTTATCTAAAATCGCCTTTGGAGCTTTCTTTACAACTTTAGTAACAGTATCTTCCAACGAAAAAGTTGGACAACCCATTCCTCGATTACAAGAACTGAGTGAAACCATCAAAAATAGAAATGCTGCAACAGGGATTAATTTTTTAATTTGCTTAGTAGTCATTGGTATCAAAATTAGAATTAGTGATATGAATATAGTACAAGTACCTAACGTATCTTTTCAAAAAAGAAACAATTAAGTCAATATTTATGTTGAGAACGAAATTTATTTTTTTATTAGTATCAAATTTAAGCCCACTTTTTGACCTTTTTCGCATCTTTGCCGCAAAATAACGAAATATTAACGAAAAAGTAATGGCGCATACTTCAGTTTGCGTAGAAATCCATGAAAATACACCTTATTGCCGTCGGCGGAGCCGTCATGCATAATATTGCGCTTGCACTTCAAAAAAACGGACACGAACTTAGTGGTTCTGACGATGAAATCTACGACCCATCGAGGACACGTCTTCAAAAAGCAGGTTTATTGCCCTCCAAAATGGGCTGGAATCCTGAACGAATCACTTCCGATTTGGATTTGATTATTTTGGGAATGCATGCCCGACCCAATAATCCCGAACTCTTGCGGGCGCAAGAGTTGAACCTCCCGATTTATTCCTTCCCTGAGTATTTTTATCATCATGCTAAAGATAAAAAACGAGTTGTAGTAGCAGGAAGTCATGGCAAAACGACAACAACTTCCATGATTATGCATGTGTTAAAGCACCAAAACATAGATTTTGATTATGCCGTCGGCGCACAATTGGAAGGTTTTGAAAATATGGTGCGTTTTTCGGATTCGCCCATTATGGTTATCGAAGGCGACGAATATTTATCATCACCAATTGACCGCCGCCCCAAATTTTTGCATTACAAACCCGACATTGCCATCATTACGGGTATCGCTTGGGATCATATAAATGTCTTTAAAACTTTTGAAGATTACAAAAAACAGTTTGCACTTTTGCTCGAAACTTTAGCAAGCAATGCCACTTTAATCGCTTACGAAGAAGACGAAGTTTTAAATGAAATAATCGAGGAAAGTAAAGTGAAACACCCCGTTTTTTATCGAGGATTTGAATTTGAGAATAGAGATGGAAAAACGATTTTGGTTCGACCAGACAAATCTGAAATTGAAATTCCGATTTTTGGAAAACATAATTTACAAAATTTGGAGGCTGCCTATTGGGCTTGCCACGCTTTGGGTATTGATGATGATGCCTTTTTTAGTGCCGTGCAGACTTTTAAAGGTGCGGCCAAGCGTTTGCAACGCTTGGCCTACGACAAAGAAAGCGAAGTTTACCAAGATTTTGCTCATGCTCCATCCAAAGTCAAAGCAACTGTTTCAGCCATGAAGGCACAGTTTCCGCAACGAAAATTAGTAGCTTACTTAGAATTACACACCTTTAGTAGTCTCAATAAAAATTTCTTGTCGCAATATGAAGGAGCAATGAATGCGGCCGATTTAGCCGTCGTTTATTTTAGCGAGCATACCCTGAAAATGAAAAAATTGCCTCCAATTACCAAAAACGACATCCAAGAAAATTTTAAACATCCCAACTTAATTGTGCTTTCGGATGAAGCTAATTTTACTACTTTTGTGCGCCAAAACTTTCAAGCCAAAACGAATGTTCTATGGATGAGTTCTGGGACATTTGGCGGTACGAATCTTGCTCAACTAGCCCAAGAATTGATTGATACTAATAAAAAAGTTAAACCTAAAATGGAAGAAAAAAAAGTTGTAGAGTCCAAAACCATCATGACCGAAATGATAATGCCCAACGACACCAATCCGCTTGGTAATCTGATGGGAGGTAATCTCTTGCGTTGGATGGACATTGTTGGTGGTATTTGTGCAGGAAAGCATTGCGAAGCGCATGTAGTGACGGTTTCGGTTGACCATGTTTCGTTTCAAAAACCCATTCGAGTGGGCGATGTCATAACGATTGAGGCGAAGGTTACGAGAGCTTTTAATACTTCGGTGGAGGTTTATGTAGAGGTTTTTGCGGCCAATGTCAAGGGCAAAGACAATCGTCGTTGCAATGATGCTTACTTTACTTTTGTTGGTTTAGAAGATGAAACCATGAAACCCAAACCCGTTCCTAAAGTAATCCCATTGACCAAAGAGGAACAAACAATGCACGATGGAGCACTTCGTCGTCGAGAAATGCGTCTGATTTTAGGAGGCCGACTCAAACCCGAAAATGCAACCGAAATCAAATCACTTTTTGTAGAAAATAATTAAGTAAGATTTTTTTGAAGTAATTGCTTTCCTAAATTTGCGGGTTGAAAAGCAGAAAGGGAAAGTTTAGTAAAGCTAATTTTTATACTTCTTTGACAAAATCCGTGTTCTATTCAAAATGAAAGAGAGAACGACCGTAGGAAGTGAACAATTTTAGATTTGAATAGAAATACTTCTACGGGAAAAGTCAAAGAACTATTTTTATAACAATATGGCAATTTGGGAATATATCCTACTTTTTGGTTCGGTTATCGCTGGCGGCTTGGTTGCTTTTTATTTTAAGCAATCCAACAAGAAAGTATTGCAAACCGTACTGTCTTTTTCGGGAGCGTATATACTAGCTATCACTGTTTTGCACTTTTTGCCTACCGTTTTCAAAAGTCCTGACGAGCATATTGGTATGTACATTTTATTGGGATTCTTGATTCAAATTATACTCGAACAACTATCGGTAGGTATCGAACACGGACATATACATCCCAAACAATCCGAGAAAAATAGTTTTGCGATTCAAGTAATGATTGGTCTTTGTGTCCATGCTTTTATCGAAGGTTTGCCGCTCGGCAAATACGAGACTTTGGCTCATGCACACGAACACGGCAACCATCTATTACACAGTATTATTTTGCATAAAATACCAGCTGCTTTTGCTTTAGTAGTGATGTTACTTTTGTCAAAATTTAGAACCGTATCTGTAGTTATTTGTATGTTGATTTTTGCGTCCATGTCTCCATTGGGTTCTTTATTAGGAGAGTCGCTTAATTTGAATGCCGAGATGATTCGAATTTTATTAGCCGTTGTAGTCGGTTCGTTTTTACATATAGCAACAACGATTCTTTTTGAGATTGATTCGGCCACGCATCATCATTTTTCTCCCTTAAAAATGGTTGCTATTTTGGGCGGAATGGCACTAGCTTTTTTGACGATTTAATCTTTGATGTTTCTAAAAAAAATCAAGTGAATCTTCTCTCCAAAAAACAATTTCAATCCGAACTTGAAGGTAAAATAATTGACCTTTTTACCCTTTCTAATTCCAATGGAATTCATATCCAAATTTGCAATTTTGGAGCAAGAGTCGTCTCTCTTTTTGTACCTGATAAGGGTGGGGAATTTGATGATATTGTACTTGGATTTCCTTGTATTGAAGATTATTTAAAACATCGCAATACTTACTTTGGCGCAACGATTGGTCGCTATGCCAATCGTATAGCGAAGGGACAATTTGACCTCAATGGAAAAACCTATTTTTTATCCAAAAATAATGGAAATAACCATTTGCATGGAGGAAATGAGTTGAATAATGTGGTGTGGAAAATGGTTTCTTTTGATAAAAAACACCTCAAGCTAAAACACGTTTCGCCTGACGGCGAAATGGGCTACCCTGGCACGGTAGAAATTTTTGTAAACTATAGTTTATCCGAAAATAACGAATTAGAAATTGAATATTTTGGCGAATCTGACCAAGACACGATTTTGAATTTGACACATCATTCATTTTTTAACTTGAAAGGAGAGGGAAGGGGCGATATCTTAGCGCATCAAATCCGTATCAATGCCAAGCAATTTACTCCCATTAATGATGAGTCTATTCCCTTGAAAGATTCAGAACAAACCGATCTTAGTCCATTTGATTTCAACCAGTTAAATACAATTGGTGAAAGAATTAATGTTGAGCATCAACAAGTCAAAAATGGAAAAGGCTACGACCACAATTTTGTTTTAAATAAAACTATTGGAGCATTTGGGTGGGCGGCCAAAGTTGTAGAACCTTCTAGTGGAAGAACTCTCGAAGTGTTTACAGATAAACCTGGTTTACAATTTTATTCAGGCAATTTTTTAGATGGGACATTAAAAGGAAAGAGGGGCGAAACCTATGGTTTTCGCTCAGGGTTTTGCCTAGAACCGCAGTTTTTTCCAAACAGTCCCAATCGTCCAGATTTTCCTTCAACTATACTTAAAAAAGGAGAAAATTATTACTCAAAAACAATGTATCAATTTGGAGTTTTATAAAAAATCCACATCTACACCATAAGGGAATTTCATCAAATAATCCATTGCACGTTCCATATCAAAACCTTCATAAACAATGGCATACAACATTTGAATAATTGGCACTCGGATTTTGTAATAATCGGCCAAGTGTTTCATGATTTTTATGGTACGAACGCCTTCGGCGAGTTCGGGCATTTTAGTACTAATTTCTTCGAGGGATTCGCCTTTGGCCATACGCATCCCAAAGGTATAATTGCGGCTATTTTCACTCGTTCCTGTTGCTACCAAATCGCCAATGCCAGCCGTACCCAAAAAAGCTGAGGCTTCTGAACCCATCGCTTTACCAAAACGGATCATCTCGACCAAGCCACGTGTAATCAAGAGTGCTTGTATGTTTTTGCCCATACCCAAACCACCCAACATTCCCGAACCAATGGCAATACTATTTTTGAGCGCACCTGCCAACTCTGCCCCCAACAAATCATAAGAACCAAAGACATGAAAACGGCGACTATTTAGGATTTTTTCTGAAATTTTGATGACTTCACGAAAACGACTTGCCACGACAGTGGCAGTCGGCTGTCCTTGCAAAATCTCACTCGCCAAATTAGGGCCAGACAAACAACCAATTCGTACAACCGAGCTTTCTTGTTGAATCACTTCTGACATCGTGTGCAAGTTGGCCCTCGAAATACCATCTTTTTTTTCTAATTTATCTAGTTCAATATGGGTAATGTCAAAACCTTTTGTACCATGAATAATAATATGATACGGACGCAAATATGGAGAAATATTTTGCATCATTTCCCTGAAATTGGTCGAAGGAACAATTGCAAAAAAGACGGTACATTGTTCTGCAATTTCTTGAATATCGTTGGTGGCTTTGACGTTGGGACTTAGCAAAACACCATAATGATTGTGGTCTTGGTTGATTTTTTGAACCACCTCTTTTTGTCGAGAATATAGTATCACGTCCACATTGTCCGACAGCAAGTCGGCAATGGCCGTCCCAAAGCTGCCAGCTCCAATAACGCCAACAATTTTCTTTTTTTCAGTGTTTTCGCTCATTATTTGACGTGGGTTTCTATCATGGTTTCGAGTTTATCAAAAATCTTCATCTTACCACCAATTTGTTCCGCTACAATTTTACCATTTGGGTCAATCAAAATAGTGCTTGGATAAGAAGCTATCTCATAAATCTTAGTGATGTCTTTGGCATCAGCAAAAACATCAAAGGCAAAAGGATGTTCTACCAAAAAGTCTCTTACTTTTTGTTCTTCCGAAAAGGTGATGGCCCAAAACTCGATGTTTTTGTTGCGGTATTGTCTTTTGAGGCGATTGAGGTCTGGAATTTCTTTGATACAGGGCGGACAAGTCGTAAACCAAAAATTGATAAGGATGTATTTTCCTTTGGTTTCTTGAAGCTCTACGACCTTTCCATCCAAACTTTTTAGCGAAAAATTTGGAGCATCACGGCCAATAAATGATTTTACTTTACGATTAAAAATGGCTTTTTGATATTCAAGAGGCGTTACATTTTTGTAATCTTCGGGTGGCAGTAGAAGTCGTTTGTCTATCTTTTGAAAATTGGCTTCTTTGGCCGTATAAGTGAATTTTCCGTAAGGATAATTGAGTTGGTATTCGAGTGCAAAACCATATTCTTGATTGGTAAATGGACAAAAATAAGGTTTGATGGCATCGGTCAAATAAACGTGTGCTTCTTGGCCATTCATCGTCCAGGTTGCCTTTTTGCAAGGCAAACCTGCGATTTCTTTGGTTTCTTCGGTCATCGTCAATTCCGAAAGATCAGGGAGGGACTCGCCTTCCATTTTTATGGCAAAATTTTGATTAAATACACTGACATACTGGGTCAATTGCCCTGTTTTTAAATCTACAATTTCAAACTCATTAGATGGTGTGTTTTTATTGCGTTTGAGGTGCAAATATTTTTTGTTGAATTTGACGGTTGCTTGCGTGCCGACATTGCGTTCCATGCCTTGGCGTTTGGCTGCCTCGTCCATATTAATGTCGTAGGTGATAATGCCCGATTTGTACTTGGAACTTGCACAAGAACTGAACAATAAAAGGATTATATTATATAGTATGATTTTTTTCATTGGATTATTGATTTACGATGCCTCAAAGTTACGGAAAAAATAGTTGAATCATTATGTCCCTACGGGGTGTGACTTTTTCAGTCGAAAAAAAGCCACCAAAATTCTCGACAAAACAACTGCTATACTCACCGCCCCGCCCCCACATGTTTTGTCATTCCTTACCCACCTTAAAAGAAATAAAGTCGCAGTTTTGAAACGATGTGGAGTTAATTATTTAGAGAACTAGACTTCTTTCATGGATAAATTGACTCGTTTGCGAGGAACATCAATGTCAACTATTTTGACCATGACTTTTTGATTGAGGCTGACGACATCAGCAGGGTTTTTGACAAATTTATTGGCCAATTGAGAAATATGTACCAAGCCATCGCCTTTGATGCCGATGTCCACAAAAGCTCCAAAGTTGGTAATATTGGTTATGATTCCTGGAACAACCATTCCAATATTGAGGTCGTTGATGGTATTGATGCCTTTTGCAAATTCAAAAGGCTGTGCCTTGCCTCGTGGATCGAGGCCAGGTTTGTCCAATTCATTTATAATGTCGTTTAAAGTTGGTAGTCCTACTTCTTCCGAAACATATTTTTTGAGATTGATGGATTTTTGAATGGATTTATCTTTTAATAAATCAGAAATATTTTTGGAATAGTCCGAAGCCATTTGTTTGACCAAAGCATAGCGTTCGGGATGAACGGCCGTATTGTCAAGCGGATTTTTGGCATCTCTGATGCGCAAAAAACCTGCGCTTTGTTCAAAGGCTTTTGCTCCCATGCGAGGTACTTTTTTCAACTGCGCTCTGGATTCAAAAAGACCATTTTCTTTACGATAATTAACAATATTTTGAGCCAAAGTAGGCCCTAAACCTGAAACATAAGTCAACAAATGTTTGCTTGCTGTATTGAGGTTGATACCTACCGAGTTGACACAACTTTCGACAACTCGGTCTAGACTTTCTTTGAGTTTGGTTTGATTGACATCGTGTTGATATTGACCAACTCCAATAGATTTTGCATCAATTTTGACGAGTTCCGCAAGCGGATCCATCAAGCGGCGACCAATCGAAACAGCTCCACGAACCGTAACATCATGGTCGGGAAATTCCTCTCGTGCAATAGCCGAAGCCGAGTAAATGGATGCTCCAGCTTCATTGACCATAAAGACCTGGATCTTCGTACCAAAATCAACACCATTACAAAATTGCATGGTTTCTTTGCTTGCTGTTCCGTTACCGACCGAAATGGCTTCAATATCAAATTTGTCCACCAAATGTGTCAATTCTTGCATTGCTCCATATTGGTCATTTTGAGGCGGATGCGGATAAATGGTTGAATTGGCCAGCAAAGTTCCGCTTTCGTCGAGACAGACGACTTTGCAACCCGTTCGATAACCTGGATCAACGGCCAAAACTCGTTTTTGACCCAAAGGAGCAGAAAGGAGTAATTGGCGAAGGTTTTCTACAAAAACGTCAATGGCTTCGGCATCGGCCTTTTCTTTGGAAAGATTTCGATATTCGGTTTCGATAGAAGGGGAGAGCAATCTTTTGTAGGCATCCTTCAAGGCTTCTTTGACTTGAAGCGCAGCAGCACTATTATTTTTGATAAAATATTTTTCTAAATGATATAAGGTCATCTCCTCATCGGGCGAAATACTAACTCTTAAAAATCCTTCATCTTCGCCTCGTCGTATCGCCAAAAGGCGATGCGAGGGACAGGTTTTGAGTGCTTCCTGAAAATCAAAATAGTCTTTAAACTTCGAGCCTTCTTCTTCTTTGTTACGAGCCACTTTTGATGCAATGACGGCTTCTTTTTTAAAGGCATATCTTACTTTGCCACGAGCCTTTTCATCTTCGTTTATCCATTCGGCAATAATATCACGAGCACCTTGGAGGGCTTCTTCAGTAGAAGAAACCTTGTCATTTAAATAAGATTCGGCCAAATGTTGGAGTTGCTCGTCTTTTTGTTCAAAAAGACGTTGGGCGAGGGGTTCGAGTCCTTTTTCTTTGGCAACACTAGCCCTTGTTTTGCGTTTTTGCTTGTAAGGAAGGTAAATGTCTTCCAACTCAGTTGGATTCCAACAAGTTTCGATGCGTTTTTTGAGTTCGAGAGTAAGTTTGCCCTGCTCTTCGATGGCTGCCAAAATGGTTTCCCGTCGTTTATCCAAATCGGTCAGTTTTTTGTACTCTTTTTGAATATCGGCGATTTGTACCTCATCCAAAGAACCTGTAACCTCCTTGCGATAACGAGCAATAAAGGGAATCGTCGCACCATCTTCTAACAAACTCAAAGTGCTTTTGATTTTGTTGGTCGGAATGCCGAGTTCGGCGGTAATAAGTGTAATGTACTGTGTAGTCATAGTAATATCTTAATTAATGTGTAATTTGTCGAGTAAATTTGCGTTTTTAAAGTAGTTCTCTGATTTTGCAATTATAGCGTAAAATGTTTATTTTGTTTTTAATTTCATGAAAAAAAATATAAAGTCAGTATGTCTAAGGAAAACATGAACGATGTTTTGTATGAAGAAGCCCGAAAACGAGTCAAAAAGAAAAAGAGTTTTTATGGCCATCTTGGTTTGTTTGTAGCAGTTGGAGTATTTTTTCTTTTGCTCGATTTTACGACTAATGATGGAAATGGCGATGTACTAATTCCTATGATTCCTTGGAGTTTGGGATTGACTTTGCATTATATATCTGTCTTCGGTTTACCTTTTACTAAGGGTGTCTTGACTGAAGATTGGGAGGACAGAGAAACGGCAGCAGAAATGCGTAAACTTGGAGAGCGTTTTGAAACCAAGCAAGAAAAACTTGACCTCAACAATGATGAACTGCCCTTAAAATTGAGAGAGATTGAAAGAAGAAGAAACTACAACGATTCGGATTTAGTTTGATATTAAAATATTTTATAATATGATTTATGAAAATTCATAACTCATTGAAAAAATCAACAACTCAAAAGTTGTTGATTTTTTTTTATCTTTTTTTTGAAACTTTTTTAGAGTTGCAAAGTATTGATTATTAAGGGGTTAAAATGGGTTTTTTTGAAAAAAGATTTTTTTTTAAAAAAAATGTAACTCTCTAGCAACCTTCAATTGAAACGGCGTAAACTTATAATAGAAGTTTTACAAATTTTAACCAAAGCGAATTTAAGGTAACCAAAACTTAATCCCACACTACCTTTCTTTCCCGTACTACTTCTCACGAAACGCTATAATTATTAAAGCCATTGATTCTTCCATATTTTATGGAGTATCAATACCGATTAATTTTTTCAAAACGTGCTTATTGCACATTTTGAAGCAGATAAGTTATGCCTTTTTTGTAGGCGAACTAAAAACACACATATATTTTTTTAGTACAAAAAACAATTTTCAAAACTATGTACAAAATGACGAACCTTAATCAACTTATCCGTTGCGAAGCAACGGATTGCGGAAAAAATTGAGGCCGTCCCTAAAACCGATTCCCTTTCAATTTTAGTTTAAAAGGACTAAAACAAGGGCAAAAATTATGTCCATTAGTAGAAAAAGATTTTTTACCAGTAATCTATAACTTCTGCTAAATTTCAACAACCGTCCAGATCAAGGCTCACCCATATGCTTGGTCTGGACTTTTTTGTTTATAAAAAAGTCTTGGATTTGTAATTTTCTAATTTATTTATTTTTACATTTGATTATACTAACCCGCTAAACTTTCACTTTTAGCACTTTAATCCCGTAATTTAATTCAGGAAATTCACGATATAATATATTGTGAATAAGGTTGCTCTTGTTTTTTTATACTTTGAATCATTGTATAGGCAAGATAAAAGACATTAAATAATCATTTTATTGAACTTATCAAAATTTTCATTTTGATCGGTTTGGTCAAACTATTTTTAATCATTTAAATAAATTGTATTAGTATGAGACAATCTCTATTTATTACACTAATATTGTGTTTGGCGAGCTTTACGAGCTTTGCTCAAAACACAATTAGTGGTTCTGTGATGTCCACAGAAGACGATCCGCTTATTGGTGCAACGGTAACCGTTGTAGGGACAAATCTAGGAACTGTAACGGATGTAGATGGTAGCTTTTCTTTGAATGTAGATGAAGTACCGACTACGATTGAAATTTCTTACATTGGTTATCAAACACAACAAGTTGAGGTAACAAATCAAAGCTCTAGAATTGATGTGAAAATGGCCGACTTGGCAAGTAGCCTCGACGAAATTGTAGTTGTGGGTACTCGTGGTAAGCCACGAACTATTTTGACTTCTGCTGTGCCAATTGATAATATCAATGCATCTGCACTACAAGCTAGTGGACAACGTTCTGTTGACCAAATGATAAACTATAAAGTGCCTTCTTACAACAGTTCTAATCAGGCAATTTCTGATGCATCGGCACACATTGACCCTTCTGAATTGAGAAACTTAGGTCCTTCTCGTACTTTGGTTTTGATAAACGGAAAAAGAAAAAATCAGAGTGCTCAAGTTTATTTGAACGATACGCCTGGTCGTGGTGAAGTCGGTACCGATATGAAAAGTATCCCTGCTGCAGCCATCGAACGTATCGAGGTTTTGCGTGATGGTGCTGCTGCACAATATGGTTCGGATGCCGTTGCTGGTGTAATCAACATCATTTTAAAAGAGCGTGTAAACCAAGGTCAATTAAACTTAGAAGGTGGTATCACCACCGAAGGCGATGGCGAAACCTATAGTGGCGACATCAACTACGGCTTAGGTTTAGGAAAAACTGGATTTTTAAATTTGACAGGAGAGTTTTCTTACCAAGGTATTACCGACCGTGCAGGTGAGTTTGCAGATACAGAAGGTGATCCTTTATTTGGAATAGCACTTGGAGATGATCCAGCTTTGGATGCTTATTTTCAAGAATTTCCTGATTTGGGTATGACTTATGGACAACCTGAAATTCAGAAAATTTCAGCTATGGCTAACTTTGGTACACGCTACAATAATGGTATGTTTTATGGAAATTTAGGTTATACCAATAGAAGTACCAAGTCTTTTGCATTCTATAGAACTTCTTATTGGAGAGATACCGATTGGGGTTTGTTGACCGATGCGGGCGAGCCGTATGTTGGTTATCAACCAACATTTGAGTCTGATATCAATGACATTACAGCAACTATCGGAAATCAACTTAAATTTGGAGAGTGGAATTCTGACATTAGTCTTACTTATGGTAGCAACGATATTGACTATTCTGTAAATAATACCTTGAATCGTTCTTTGGAAGCAAATAGCCCTACAGAATTTAATCCTGGTGGATATACGTTTAGTAATTTGTTAGGAAACATAGATTTTAATCGTTCTTTCGAGAAATTATCTTTGGCCTTTGGTACAGAGTTGCGTCAAGAAAATTATGTAGCAACTGAAGGAGATGAAGTATCTCATTCTCCAGCACCAGGTACAGATTCTTTTCCTGGCTTGACTTCCGACAATGCAGTTGATGAAAACAGAACCAATATTGGTGTTTATTTAAGTGCTGATTTTGATGCTACCAAATCATTTTTGATTGGTGGTGCGGTTCGTTTTGAGAATTATTCAGATTTTGGTAGTAATTTCTCTTGGAAAGTCAATGCTCGTCAGCTTTTGGGCGATAGCAAAGGGGCAATTCGTGCTTCTGTTAGCACAGGATTTAGAGCGCCTTCATTGCACCAAATTTATTTGAGTAATATCCAAACTACTGCAGGTGCAAGTGGTTTGATTCAAGAAGGAACATTTAACAATGTTAGTGATATTACACGTAACGTTTTGGAAGTACCTCAGTTGGATGCTGAAACATCTTTCAATATTACGGCTGGTTTGACGTATAAATTAGTGGAGAATTTATCTGTTACTTTAGATTATTACAATATCTTGGTGAACGATCGAGTACTTTTCTCTGACCAAATTGGTGCAGCTAATTTTGAAGGTCAGCCACTTGGCGATGCTTTAGCGGCTGCTAATGTTGATGCTTTCAAATTCTTTATCAATGCTGTTGATACACGTACACAAGGTGTTGATGCGGTTTTCAATTATGAAAATATAGAGCTGGGTTCAAGAGAAAATAATGTTGACATTATTCTCGCGCTTAACATCAACGAAACTGTATTGGATGGTGAAGTTGAAGCACCTGATTCTTTTGGTGAAGTAAGCATTTTTGGAGATGTTCCTTCAAGATTATTGACAAGCGCACGTCCAAACACAAAAGTGAGTTTGGCAACAAACTGGCGATTTGGAAAAATCAGAGCAAGCCTTAATAATACTTATTTTGGTAAAGTAAGTTCACCTGTTTCAGGTCAAGAGTTTGCTGGTAAATTGATTACCGATTTGATTTTAGGATATGATATTTCTGAAAATTTTGGCGTTATGGTAACAGCCAACAATTTATTCAATGTATATCCTGACCGTATTGACGGAACTTTAGATCCATTTGGCTACCGTTTGCAGTATCCTTGGCGAGTTAATCAATTTGGTTTTATGGGGACTTACGTCAAACTTGGTTTGTCTTTAGATTTTTAATCTAGTTTTGACAACTAATCCTTATAAAAAACCTGTTTCCCAATAGTGGGAAACAGGTTTTTTTGTGTCTTGATATTAACATATGGGACTTAGAACATCAGAAGTATATTTTTGAATTGTTATCTTTGGCAAAAATCCAATCTAATGAAAAACCTACTATTTATTTTGTTGTTACTAGGAAGTGCGATGTCCTGCACTAGCACGCAAAGTGCTAATACTACCGCCACTGAAAACACTACCTCCCAAACGGAGAACCTCAATTACGAAAGAATTTTAGTTTTACTAAAAAATGGAATTCGACCCGATGTTTTAACGAGAGCTTTTGCTCAATATGGACTACAAGATTTGGGTCAAACGAGCCGTTCCGAAAATCGCTTTATGCTCGGTTTTGATAAAAACCGAATCAAAGCCAAAGAATTATTATCCCTACTCAAAAATCACGACTCTGTTTTGGAAGCGGAGTTTGCTCCAGTCAATTAATTATTATCAGCACAGAATATTCAAACAATCTTAACCAATTTCAAACCATGATTAAGTTATTAAATCTCTTTTTAACTTTTAGTTTACTTCTTGTTTTCAATTTTGCCTTTTCGCAAAGCCAAGCACCATTTGAATCAGAAGTAAGTGTAACCTACGCCAATTATTTGGGCAAGACTCCTCCGATTCGAGACCTTGTTCCTGTCCCAAAAATGGACCCTGAAAAACGAAAATTAGTAAAGAAAAATAAAAAAGCACCCAGCAATTTTGCAGGTCGTGGAAAATACGTTTCGACCAATCCTGATGCTTTACCTCAAGGGCCAGACAAGTTATGGCAAAAAGGGTTTAATAAAAGTGCCAACGATATTTTTATCGAACCATCGGTCAATATTCAAGGTATTACAAGTGGGACTTCGCCCAATGACCCTTCTGGGGATATTGGTGCAGACAGTTATTTGCAAGCTGTAAACGCAACTAATTTGGCTGTTTTTGATAAAGAAGGCAATCAAATCGGAAATAACTTTTCGGCTAATACCATTTGGTCACAAGTTGGATTTCAGTCGGCAGGTGATCCTATAATATTATATGACCAAGAAGCTAATCGTTGGATAATTACGGAGTTTCCATTTGGCAATCAATTATTAGTTGCTATTTCTGATGATAGCGACCCAATGGGTTCATATACCGCTTATAATTTTGGAACACCTAACTTTCCAGATTATCCCAAATATGGAGTTTGGTCGAATGCTTATACGGTAACTACAAATGAGCAAGGCCCAGGCGTTTCGCCTTGTTACTTTATCAATAGAGAAAGTATGTTAAATGGCGATGCCAATGTTCCAATTATTCGTATTACGATTCCTGGAGAAAATGGTGGCCCTGGATTTCAAGTTGATACGCCTGTTGATTGGACGGGCTTGACTCCTCCGCCAGATGGTATGGCTCCACTTGTAGTAAGTATGATTGACGATGCTTGGGGAGCTGGTTTGCAAGACCAAATTGATATTTATTCCTTCAATTTGGATTGGGACAATCCAAATAATTCAGGTTTTGAATTAGAGTCGGTTCCAGTTTCTCCATTTGATTCTAATCCTTGTTCGGTTACAGGGCCAGGCTTTGCATGTATTCCTCAAATGAATGGAAGTGGTTTGGACGGTTTACCCGAAACAATTATGAATCAACCACATTACCGAAATTTTGGTTCTTATGAGGTTCTGTTGATGTGTTATGTAACGGATGTTACAGGAGGTGATAATTTATCAGGTATTCGTTGGGTAGAGCTTCGCCGTACAGCAGGGAGCGATTGGGAAGTTTATCAAGAAGGAACCTATGCACCCGACGATGGACTAGACCGATTTATGCCAAGTATTTGTATGGACGGAAACGGAAATATTGGCTTAGGTTATTCTACATCTAGCGAAAATTCATTTGCGGATGTGCGTTTTACAGGTCGTCGTGCTTCTGATCCACTTGGCGAAATGAC
>JAHDEQ010000107.1 GCA_020628755.1 Saprospiraceae bacterium | reverse complement strand
TTTTCCGCATTTCCCCACTCGAACAAGTATAATTATTGACAATTATAGCAAAAGACAAATCTTGTCCAGCTCGATTTTTAGCATAACCTACATACGAGCGAATCCGACTCATACTACCACTCTTGCCCCAAATTTTGCCTTCGGCGATTGTGTTTTTAAACATCAATTTCAGTGTACCCGTACGACCACCAACGGCCAAAGTATTTTTGAAAGTAGGATATAAAACAGGATCTTGAGCCACGAGGTATAAAAACCGACTCAAATGCTGCGCCGACGCAGCATTGCGAGGCGAAAGTCCACTTGCATCTTCTAAAAACAAACCCTTCGTATCCCAGCCTTTTTGTTCCCAAAAAGACTGCATCGCTCGAAGACTACTTTGCAAATCTCCTTTATTCGATTGTTGTTTTCCGATGGCACGAAGAATAGACTCTGCATACAAATTCACACTTTTTAGATTACAACGTTTAGCAATTTCAAAAAGAAGTGGTGATTGATGTGTGTGCAGTGTTTTTGCACTCGAAGGTGCGGCAACATAGTTTAATTGTGTACCAGGGTATTGATTTGGAGTAAGGCCAATTTTTTTTAATCGAAAATACAACTCCGCAGCCGCATAGCTAGGAGGATTCGGAATAGAACCTTTTATCTTAAACGTCCCACTTCCCAAAGGAATACTGCCACGCACAAATCGCTTATTGCTATAAGGAGCACCATAAATGTATGCATTATCGCCAGATCCACGAGCCCCCGATACCAGTTCATTTGTCCAATCCAGACCACCAATGTCAGGTGAAGTATTTGTAATCTTAGGTTGTCCACCTAAATTTGGATTTTGTTGAAAATTGAGATAATATAAATTCTCATGAATATTCAATCCCCAGGCACCGCTTGCATAATAATTACCCAAATCATTCCAAGCCCAAGTCGGGCTATTGACTGCCGTAGGCAGCCAAGAAGCGTCGGCAATCACACGTCCATTAATCGAATTAATTCCAGCATTTTTAACAGCATTTGCAAAATCATTCATGACCTCATTCAATCCTTTAACTCCACTCATTTGGTCGCTTCCCAAAGTCGGGTCTCCATAGCCTTTGATATAGATATTACCATTTAAAATACCATTTTCCACCCTTCCATCATGCAATATTTCCGTTTTAAAACGATAATCCTTTCCAAGAACAGCCAATCCTGTTGCCGTAGGTAAAACCTTCAAACTAGAAGCAGGAATTACACTCAATTGAGGCTGATAATTGGCAATTTCCTGACCCGTAGAATTTTCAATAATTGAAATACTAATGCTTGCATGTTGGAGTGCTTCATCCTTTACAAATTGCTGGATAGTAGCTTGAATATCAGCAGGAGCTTTAGGTTTTTGGTTCACAAAGATAGCGGTGCTATCTTTGCCGCTTTTAGAGGACTGCTGTGGACTACTTTTTTCATTCTGACAGGCTAGTAAAGCACTTAGTCCAATCAATAAAACAAATAGTCTATTTTTAAAAACAATAGGAAGCATAATTTTGTATGGTTAAAGTGCTCACGTATTAACGTGTTCACGTGTTCACGTTGCAAATATAACATGAACACGTGTGTACGTGAACACGTGAGCACAAAATTTTCTACGAAAATTTTTCTATGACTTGGTTACTTAAAATGGCTTGGCGAGACAGCCGACGAAATCGGGGACGCTTATTTTTGTTTATGTCTTCCATTGTATTGGGGATTGCGGCGTTGGTAGCAATCAACTCCTTTAGTGAGAATTTACAAAAAGACATCAATTCCGAAGCAAAGACCTTGTTGGGTGCAGACTTGGTGCTAGAAGCGAATGCCGCTTTGAATGAAACGACAAGGGCATTTTTCGATACTTTGGGCGGCGAACGAGCAGCAATTGTAGATTTTGCTTCAATGGTGTTGTTTCCCAAAGGAGATTTCACCCGACTCGCCCAAATCAAAGCAGTAAAAGGAAATTATCCTTTTTACGGTAATCTCAATACGATCCCAAAGTCATCAGCACGTAGTTTTCAAGCAGAAAAACAAGCTCTGGTTGACCGTTCTATGATGATTCAGTACGGTGCAAAAGTTGGTGATACCATAAAAGTAGGAGAAGTTAATTTTGAGATTGCAGGCGAGATTAGTTCGGCATCAGGGCGTGCGGGAATTACTTCTTCGATAGCTCCAACGGTTTATATTCCGAAACAATATTTAGAACAAACAGGACTTATTCAGTTTGGAAGTCGGGTTGATTATTTCCATTATTTTAAATTTGATGGTACGACTAATCCTGATACTTTGGTGGCGCAAAATCGAGAACGGATGCGAGCCTTGAGTTTGCGTCCCGAGACAGTCGAAGGGCGCAAACGTGGGGTAGGAGAAGCCTTTTCTAATATGGCGACTTTCCTCAATTTGGTGGGTTTTATTGCCTTATTATTGGGCTGTATTGGCGTGGCGAGTTCGGTTCATATTTACATCAAAGATAAACTTTCGACAGTTGCGATTTTACGGACGCTTGGTATGAGTGGGCGACAAGCATTTTTGATTTATTTGATTCAAATATTTATTCTTGGAGTCATTGGTTCGGTTATCGGTGCTGCCTTGGGCAGTATGATTCAGGTGGTTTTGCCTGCGGTTTTAGATGACTTCTTGCCGCTTCAAAATGTAAGTGCTGATATTTCAATTTCTGCTATTTGGATAGGAATTTTTACAGGTTTAGGAATTGCGGTTTTGTTTGCGATGCTGCCTCTTTTAGCAATTCGAAAAACTTCCCCTTTACGAACATTGCGAGCTTCTTTTGAAGAAAATACCAATCGAGATATTTTGCGATGGTTGGTATTTATTTTAATAGGAATATTTATTGGAGGGTTTACTTTTTTACAAACAGGAGATTGGCAAGCCTCTTTGTTCTTAATCGTAGGCGTAGGAATTTCCTTCCTACTCCTCGCAGCTGTGGCACGTCTGTTGATGTGGTTGGTCAAGCGATTTTTTCCAACTTCTTGGAGTTTTGTTTGGCGGCAAGGCATTGCTAATTTATTTCGCCCCAATAATCAGACCTTGATATTAATGGTTTCTATAGGATTGGGGACAGCATTGATTTCAACGCTCTTTTTTATGCAATCGCTCTTGCTCAAGCAAGTGCAAATGACAGGAAGCGACAATCAACCCAATATTATTTTATTTGATATTCAAAGCGAGCAAAAAGACAAGGTTGCGCAATTAGTCAAAGACAATGAGATGCCTTTGGTTCAACAAGTTCCAATCGTCACGATGCGACTCGACAATATTGATGGCGTAACAAAGGAAGTATACTACAAACAAAGAGAAGCCGAACGAAAAGAAAAACAGGAAGCTTCAAAAAAATCTGACGAAAATGCAGATGAAGAAAACCCTCAACGTCGTCGAGGTAATGGTTGGGTTTTTAACCGAGAATATCGGGTAACTTACCGAGACACACTCATTGATACCGAAAAAATAATAGAAGGAAAATGGCATACCGAAATGCCCGATAATGATACCATTTATATCTCTATTTCTGATCGTATAGCTCGTAATATGAAAGCCAAAGTCGGTAGTGAAATCACCTTTAATGTACAAGGAACGCTTATAGAAACAGTTGTGAGTAGTATTCGAGAAATTAATTTCAATCGGGTTCAAACCAACTTTTTTGTGGTCTTTCCGACAGGTATTTTAGAAGAAGCTCCACAATTTCATGTAGTTGTATCACGTGTCGAAAATATTGAGCAGTCGGCAGGTTTTCAGCAAGCTCTAGTCAAAGCTTTTCCCAATGTATCGGCAATTGATTTGACCCAAATCCTTAAAACGGTAGATGATGTCTTGAGTAAAGTATCTTTTGTGATTCGATTTATGGCATTATTTAGTATTTTGACGGGTTTGTTGGTTTTGATTAGTTCAGTTGTACTGAGCAAATACCAACGTATCAAAGAGAGTGTATTGTTGCGTACGCTAGGCGCAACGGGTCGCAAAATTCTATTTATTAATGCTATCGAATATTTTTTATTGGGGACATTGGCAAGTCTTACAGGAATCGGATTGGCATTTGTTGCAAGTTATCTTCTAGCCGTTTTTAGTTTTGAGATTCCTTATCAACCCGATTTTAGACCAGCTATTTTGTTGTGGTTCAGTATTACAGCCTTGACTGTAATCATAGGTTTATTCAATAGTCGTGAGGTATTAAGTCAGCCGCCTTTAGAAGTATTGAGGAAGGAAGTTTGACAGAGTTACATAGGATTTGCCTTGGCAGAAGGTTCTATAAATTATGAATTACTTTGCGGAAATGCTTCTTTGATTCAAATCATTATTTTGTTTTTATTAATTTTTGAATGCCTTTAGTTTTTGAGTTGACTATAAAATAAAGGCCGTTTTGCCAAGTAGAAATATCTATTTCTTCCTTGTTTTCTGTAATGAAATATTCCTTTATTTTCTGTCCTGTTGAATTGTAAATCTCTATTGATATAGGTTTGATTCCTTCTTTTTGAAGGACTATTTTATCAGAAGCAGGATTTGGATAAACTTGGAAAGTATTTTCTTTTTCTATATTTTCTACATTTACCACTGCACAAAAATCTGCATTGGGTTCTAATTCGATGTAACCTTTCGGAGTCAAATCTTTTCCTGCAAAAGCAGGAAAATCATCTGGATAGCGTTGGACTTGAAAGGTAAAGTTATCGCTCAAATTTAATGGTGTACCTTGTGGAATTGCTTGCCCAAATTTTAGCGGCGTAAGGTATTCCCAGACCAATTCTCCTTCGGGACTCAACTCAAAAGAACGGCCTTGTCGGGCAGCACACATCACAACATGACCATTTCCTAGTATTTGAATACTAGAAGCTGAAGTTGAATAACCTTTAGCAACTTCAGGATGCGAAAAAGTTGCTGCAAAGTCAAAAGGAAAAAACAAATTATCTTCATTTTGATAAGATTGTGTAGCGACATCCCATTGTGGAGCAATAATTTGTCCCAAAGATATTTGTTCGGGTAAAGCATTATTGAACAATGCAATTTTTCCAAAGTATTGATAAGTAGAGTCCACAAAATCATCAATCCACTGTGCGTCATGTTGTCGAAAAAGTTTTTGTTGTTCCAACGTTGCTGCTTTGTAGGCATGTGGATTGCCCCAACGAAAAAGTAAGCCTCCTCCCCTACCGCTATTTCCGCCCAAACTACTTGCCGCTTCGGCAGTAGTTGTGCTATGGTCAATAATCCAGACTTCATTAAAATTTCGCACACTCAATAGTATTTGGTCTAATTCTTCATTATAATCAATCCCATTGGAATGTAAAAAATCAGGTTTTTGAAAAGTAAAATCTTGATAATTAATGTCTATTTTTTCGGGATGTTGGGCTACATTCCCAAAATTGAGTTTTGAAGCATCATAGTCCTGAATCAGATGATCCCAAGCATGCCACTCCCAAACGATGGAATCCGTTTGGGGGTTAATTTCTTGAATACCATCAAAAAATAGTTCTGTTTGAATATAACTTGACGTGTCAAATCCATGTGCAAGCATCGCATCAAAATCCATGCGTTCCCAATTAATAATTAGAATATTGCCGTTGGGCATCACATGAATATCGTGATGCTGTTGTCGGAGTGAATCACTTGCCTCGTAAGTCCAAAGGATTTCGTTCTCCCAATTGAGGATTTGAAGCAAGCCTCCCCCACCGCCTGTACCTGCATTAGGAGAAATGGCTTTTATCAGATTCCCGTTTTCTAAAAGGTAAGCCACTGCGCCAGGGCCACTCGCTTGATTTTCAGCTACCCACTGATGTAGCAATTCGCCACATTCATTGATAAGAAAAACATCGGATTGGTATTGCGGATAGAATAAAGTATAGCCTCCAAAAGCTAAATCTTGGTTGATATATTGAAGGCCAATAGTATTTTGAGAAGATGCAAAAAATGGGAGTTGAAGATAAAAAAATGTACAAATAAGAATAATCAAATATTGGTACATAACCTAATTTCTATTTTTCGGCACAAGCTAAAGCTCGTGCTACTAAAAGAGCCGTCCCGAATGTTCGGGACGGCTCTAAATTATTTATATTTTACAGTATAAAATACTAAAAATATTACAGTTTTAATGGAGGCCAGTCCGTACCATCTGTACGAGTCAAGATAGTCTCGCCACCTTCACCGTAGTCGTTTATCCAACCAAAAGTAAAGTTAGCACCATCTACTGTTGCCTTAGAAGCTGAATAGATTTCGCCCCATTGGCTAGAACCTCTGAAACCCATACGCTCACACGCATCGGTCAATTGTACATCACCAGCTTCGCCTGTATTAGGGAAACCGCCTTGGTCATCAGAACCATAGCAAGCAATGAAAGCTCCCATAGAAGCATCCAAAAACTCAGTACCGTCAGCAGAGATAGAGTACACATCATAAACACCATCACCAACTTGCTCCAAACGTACTTGACCTTCCCAAGTTGAACCTTCACAACCATCCCAGAAGATACCAGCAGATTGGTTAGTTACTGTAGTAACAGCATCATAAGTACCATCTAAAGAAGATGTACATAATACCTGAAGCGGGAAAGAAAACCATCCTCTATACGCAGCCGAACCAATGATATTGGTTCCAGTATTGGCAGCCGTAAACTCACGGCCGTCTTTCTTGCGAACAGTCGCATTGAATACAAAAGAATCTCCACCACTAACATCAGCAGCAGTAATACCTAAAGCATCCAATACTTGAGGAAAAGTAAAAGTAATGGTTGTACCTGGTAAACCATTAGAATTGGTTTGGAAAGAAGAAGAAGGGACAGTCATAATATCAACTGGGCCGTGATTTCCTAATTCTCCTTGGTGCTCAACCACCCAAGAGTATGAATCTACTTCTTGACCTTGATTTTCATCATAAAATTCTACCTCAAAAGTATAAGAAGAACCGTCAATATCGGTCAAGAAAAAGTTACCATCAGAGCTAAGCAAACGAGCATAGGCTCCATAAGTAAGGTCTTCAAAAGTGTCAAATGGCAATTCTGGTTCGTTATTACAAGAAGTTACCATGAAAAGACAGGCAAGACCAACTAATAAAAGATTAATTCTTTTCATATTATTTATTTTTAAAAATTATCAAAAGACAATTTTTAATTATTCAAATAGATTACTCAATAAATCCAGCAGGATTTGTATCCCAGAAAATCTGATCGGTAATCGTTTTTTGCGAAGCATTCGCATTTAAGTTTACATAATCAGCTGGATAAACTAAAGATCGAGGAAATTCCCCAGAAATCTCATCACGAGTTGGTTGCATTCCACTTGGGAAGCCTGTTCTACGATAGTTGTTATATGCTTCGATACCATTACCCCAAGAAGCGATATGGTATTCTTTCATGATAATGTCCATTTTGCCAGGACCATCTGCATTATTGAATGCATCCATAACATAAGCAACATATACTGAATCACTAGCAACTAATGACATATCAACACCAGAATTATTTAAAGCACCAAAGCTTTGAACTTTTGAGATAGACTCACGTACTCCTGCTTCTAATGCAGCAGCAGCATCGCCAGCTCCCATCATCATAGCAGCTTCAGCTTTTAAAAATTCTACATAAGAAGACATCATAATTGGTACAATACCAGCACCACCAGCACCATCAGTACCACCATTTTTAACACCAGCACATTGGCCAGCATCAAATGAACCTCCTGCAGGATACAAACCAAAAACTGTACGTTTAGAACCATCTGGAGGAATACCGTCATTGTTACCATGATCACGTCCCCAGTAGCCATCTAAAGATGCTACACAGAAAGGATATGGTCCCGTATAATGCAATGGTCGTAAACGAGCCGTTGGGTCTGGATCTTCGGGAAAAACACAATCTAATGTAAATTGGTCTTCATCTAATACATCACAATCTTGACGGTAGAAATAGTAACGTAAACGTGGATCTTCTACTTCTTTTTCGCCAAACATTGACCACATAAAGTAGTTAGACAAGTAACGTCCGTTAGCAGTTTCATAATGCTCTGCGTAATAAGGATGACGTGCATCAGGATTTTCACGGTTCAAACCAGCGTTAAATTGGAAATCTTCAGCAGGCGACTCGATCAAGTCACCTTCTGTAATCAATGCTTGTACAGCAGACTCGTTAGAACGAGCCAAACGTGTATTTACATAATATTTCAATTTGATTGACTTTGCAGCTTTTCTCCAATTGTCTGCACTACCGCCATAAAACAAATCAGTTGTAGGAGCTGCAGTTGCAGGCGTATTCAAGTCTGCAATTGCCTCATCAAGCAATGCTAGAGCTGCCTCAGCAACACTTTCAGCACTATCAGCAACAGGACTTGGATTGTTAAAACCTTGTCCTGCTTCAGTATAAGGTACAGCACCAAATAAATCTACTAGAGTTATCATAGTGTATGCCTTCATTACTTTAGCTGCACCAATATGAGTAGTTAAACCACTTTCTTGCGCCAAAGGAATCATAGCATCAACGTCTGGGAAAATACCAGCATAAGCTGTTCTCCAAACAAAATTCAAGCTACCATTATCTGGTGTCAAAGCATTTTCATAAACATTACCACCTGTCATGGCCATCATACGAGTATAAGGCATCGTAAGGTCAGCAATAGAAACATTCATCAAAGCAAAATCTAGTTGAATCGCATTGAAGAAGAAGTTAACATCTGCTGTTTCTGGTGTAACCCCATTAGGGTTGTCTAGCAACTCATCTAATTCAGTTGCTTGACAGCCAGCCATCAGGACTACTACTGCGACCAAGATAAATTTATTGATATATTTAATCATAATAAATATCTTATTTTAATATTATTAGAAATTAGAAAGAAACTCTTAAACTAGCTCCATATCTTCTTGAAGTAGGACCAGTTACATAGTCAAATCCTTGTCCGTTACCAACACCCAAACTCAATACTTCTGGGTCAAAGTTGATACTTTCAGGGAAGTTAAAGGCTCTGTACCATAAGTTTTGACCTGCCAATGTTAAAGAAGCAGAACCAAATGGAGAACCATCTAACCAATCACTTGGTACATCAAAAGAAAGAGAAATCTCTCTTAAACGTAAAGTAGTCGCATCAAAAATTCTGTTTTCGTCATAGAAAACTCCTGTATGCTCCCAGTAGTGACGGTTTGGAGTAATCTGAACCGTGTTTGGATTACCATCCGCATCTACACCATTTGCGATAACTGGAACGAAACGGTCAAAACCTGTTTCTTCAGCAATACCACGACCAGTTAAAGTAGAAGCTGTAGAACCCCAAATATCACCACCATGTTGGTAATCTAATTGTACTCTTGCACTCAAGAATTTCCAAGAAACAGAAGTGTTACCATTCAACATAAAATCAGGGTTAGGGTCACCAATAATACCATTTTCAGGTGCTTGCTGGTAAGTACCCGCAGGGCTGATTACAGGGTTGCCAGCATCATCACGTACAATCATTGTACCTTGAATAACACCATAAGGCTGACCAGGAACGGCAAAGTTTCCTAAGAAAGAAAATCCGTCAATCAATACTTGATCAACACCATCAGCAACTGATTCAATTTCACTTACGTTACGAGTAAAGTTAACTCCGATGTCCCAACGAAGATTCTTGTTACGTACAGGTACAATGTTCAAACCTAACTCAATACCTTTATTATTTAAAGAGGCAGAGTTGATTGTTGATACGGTATAACCTGAAGATGGATCTAAATCCAAGTCAATAATAAGGTCACGTGAATTTTTGTTGTATGCAGATAAATCTAAACCAATTCTGTTTTTAACAAACTTTGCTTCAACACCAAACTCTAACTCAGAGTGTGTTTCAGGAGCTAGATTTGGGTTACCAAATCTATTACTTACAGCATTTGTATTTACAACAGTACCTCCAGCAGTATTGAAGGCATTAGGAGATGTTCCTAAAATATTTCTTGTACGGTATGGATCAGGATAACCCGCAGATGTACCATAACCCAAACGTAATTTCAAGTAATTTAAAACATCGTTATTATTTAAACCAGAGAATGCTTCAGTTGGGATAAAGGCAACTGATGCAGATGGGTAAAAGATTGAACGATTTTCTTCTTCTAATGTAGAAGTCCAGTCATTACGACCTTGTAAGTTTAAGTATAAGAAGTTTTTGAAACCAGCAGAAATTGTAGCATATGCTCCAATTGTATTTTCTTCTTCAGTAAAGCCAAAGTTATTGTGCTCAATGAAGTTTCCGTGATTTAACAATCCATATACAAACTGTTGTGTACTGTTCGTGAATGTACGGTCTTGAGTCTCACGACGCATATTCAAACCAACAACACCATCTAAGTTCCAATCTTCGCTCAAATTAACATTGTATAAGAAACTAAAGTTGTGATCCAACAATAAGTTCAAACGGTTTGAAGTACTCAAAGCACCATCTGGAATATTTCGACCACCTTTGTTTACACGGTATCTTTGATTTTGAGTATAAGTATCAAAACCTAAGCGATACTGAGCTGTGAGCCAATCTGTCAAATCATAAGAAGTAGTGATTGTAGAAAAGAAACGACGTACTTTTTCACGGTCATCTACATTATTCAAAGTCCAAAGTGGGTGCTGAATATCGTTACCACCACGATAGTAGATAGATGTATTGTCAACAGGATTGGCATACTCTAAACCATGTAAATCAACTGAACGAGGAGTATATAGTACGTTAGAAAACAAAGAAGTACCATCAATTGGGTTTGAACTATAAATAGGTGCCGCAGGAGGCGTTACTCTATTAGAGTTGATAAAGTTAAAGGTACTTGCAATACGCAAGCCATTTTCCAATTGAGTGTTTGTACCCAAACCAAAGTTGTGCTTGATAAACTCGTTAGAGTTTTCACCATTGTCTTTTTTCAAAGTAAATCCTTCATCAAATAAGTAACCATAGTTAGCATTGATAGAAGTTTTACCTGCTTGAGCAGCAACGTTGATAGACGTGTTGTTAGACAAACCTGTACGGAAGAAATTCTGTAAGTTGTCATAGTCTGTGTAATTGTATCTTGCCCCAACATATTGTGGCAAAGCACTGTTCAATGCTGAACGGTCATAAGGGTGACCAATTGTACCATCATCACCTAAACCATTACGACCAGGTTGGTCAAATGGAGCTCCCCAGTTAGAGAAAGCCGCTGCAGCAAAGTTCTGCCAACCATTACCATACTGGTCTTGGTCTTCAGCCAAACCACCAATTTGAGTAGCAAAAACAGACTGATTTAAAGTTACTTCAAATCCTTTGTTACTAGAACCTACATCGCCATTTTTGGTAGTTACCAAAACAACACCGTTACGACCTGCCTCTCCATAGAGTACTGTCGCACTCAATCCTTTAAGAATTGAAATTTCAGCAACGTTGTTTGGATCTAAATCTAAGAAACGAGAAGAAGCCGTAGCACCACCTGATTCAAAACCTCTATCTGAGTTGGTGTCAGAGTTAAAAGGTACACCATCTACAACGAAAAGTGGTTGATTGTCACCAGAAATTGAGGTGAAACCACGAATAATAATATTCGTACCTGAACCCGCAAGTCCTGAAGTAGATGTAATGTTTACACCTGGTACTTTACCACGCAATACACGGGCAACGTCCGCTTCAGGTTTGAGTTCTACATCGGCCGAACCAAGTGTAGTTACACCATAACCAAGAGCTTTTTTCTCTTTCTTGATACCAAGTCCTGTTACAACAACTTCTGTCAACTCTACTCCTTCGCTCAAGGCAATGTCAATTACATTTGACGCACCTAAAGCGATTTCCTGAGTCGCAAAACCTGTGTAGCTCACTACCAAGGTTGAGGTTCCATCAGGAACTGAAAGAGAATAGCTTCCATCAATGTCAGTAACTGTACCTGCATCAGAACCTTTTGCAAGGATACTCGCTCCAATGAGAGCTTCACCTGATTCATCGGTAATAGTTCCTGAGATAGTTCTTTGTGCCATCATAGATACGACAGCGAACAGAACCATCACTAAAACTAGTGAAAGTTTTTTCATACTAATCCAATTTTGTTAATTAAAAAATAAATTTATTCCAATAGGAAAAACTTGCATCAGCAAGTCTTAGCCTATAATTATATAAAACACGTAAGTTTTATTCAAATTATAAAATTGCTGAATACACCGATTAAGGTGTTTTCAAAATTAAATCGAAACAAAAAACAGCGGGTTAGCTGATTGGAAAGTGATACATTCTTGTATCTATCAATAAGATGTATGGGATATTTTATAAGCAGCAAATCTAAATTACTATCAGTAATTTTCTTACTTCTCTACTTATAACGAAAGAAAGTTGTTTTTCGCTTCGTTTTATTATTTGATTAAATACAAAATTAGCACTTTTTTATTGGTAATAATAACTTATGTATTGATTTTTACACCAAACATATTGTTCATTTTGTTAAAATGTCAGGCTTGATTTAGCTTTTTGACCATCGTCAAAATGGTGGCCAAAGCCACCGTTTCGCCTGTTTGGTCATAAACGTCAACCAAAAACTTGACTATCCCTTTGGCAATATCTTCTTCACTTCGCTTTTCTTGATCTACTTTTTCTTTTACGGTAAAGCGTACACCTATTGTTGTTCCAGGATAAACGGGTTTAACAAAACGGCATTCATCCAAACCATAATTGAGCAAAACGGGCCCTTTTTTGGGGTCAACAAACAAACCTGCTGCCTTGGATAATATAAAATAACCATGTGCCACACGTTGTTCAAAAATTGTCCCATCCAATGAAGTCTCGTCCACGTGTGCATAAAAGTTGTCTCCACTTACATTGGCAAAATTGACAATATCGCTAACGGTTACGGTATGTTTGTGTGTAAAAACCGTTTCGCCTACCTCCAATTCTTCAAAGTGTTTTCGGAAAACGTGTACTGGTTTTTCGGTTTGCTTTGCGCCATACTGAAACTGGTTGGTCATCGCCGTTATCATCGTAGGATGTCCTTGTATGGCGGTACGCTGCATATAATGTTTTACGCCTCTGATACCGCCCATTTCTTCGCCTCCTCCTGCACGCCCTGGCCCTCCGTGTGTGAGCAAGGGCATGGGCGAACCATGTCCTGTGCTTTCGGCTGCACAGGCTTCGTTCAAAATATGTACTCGTCCATGATAAGGAGCTGCTCCCATCAAATAATCTTTTGCAATTTTTGTATCATTTGTCACAATAGAACTCACCAAAGAGCCTTTGCCTAGATTGGCCAACTCTATGGCTTCGCCTAAATCTTTGTATGGCATAATCGTACTCACAGGTCCAAAACATTCAATATTATGTGAATCTTGATTTTTGAACGGATTATCGTTTCGTAATAAAATGGGCGAAAGAAATGCGCCCTTTCGTTTGGTAGAACCAATCACATCAAATTTTTCTACATTGCCATATACTATAGAGGAAGTTTTGGTCAGTTGTTTAATTCTTTTTTTGACTTCTTTGACTTGATTTTTGGAAACCAAAGCTCCCATACGAACACCCTCAACTTGTGGGTCGCCAATACTGGTTTTGGACAATTGTTTGCCTAAAGCTATTTGAACATCTTCTAGTAACTTTTCGGGTACAATGATACGGCGTATCGCTGTACATTTCTGTCCAGCTTTGGTCGTCATTTCTCTTCGTACTTCCTTGATAAATAAGTCAAACTCTGCTGTACCTGGCACTGCATCTTCGCCTAAAACACAGGCATTTAGACTATCAGCTTCCATCGTAAAAGCTACCGTATTATCTATAATTGGTTTTAGGACACTCAATTTTTTTCCTGTGTCAGCAGAGCCTGTAAAAGCCACAATGTCTTGCGATTGAACGGGATCAAGAATACCAATCCCTTTGCCACAAACGAGTTGCAAAGCTCCTTGGGGTAAAATGTCAGAAGCAATAATATCTCGTACCATTGCCTCGGTCAAATAGGATGTTATTTCGGAGGGTTTGACGATGGCAGGTACACCTGCCAACAAGCTCACGGCTAGTTTTTCGAGCATTCCCCAAATCGGGAAATTAAAAGCATTGATATGAATGGCTACACCTGCTTTAGGCACCATAATATGATGTCCAATAAAGGTATTTTCTTTCGACAATTTGACGGTATCTCCATCTACATAAAAGGGTTCGTTCGGAAACTGTCGACGCAAACTCGCATAGGCAAACAATGTGCCTATACCTCCATCAATATCTACCCAACTATCGCCTTTGGTTGCGCCTGTTTGGTAACTTATCGGATAGTATTTTTTGCGAATGCCATGCAAATGAAGTGCAAGTGCTTTTATCATACGCCCTCGCTCATGGAATGTCATTTTGCGGAGTTTTGGATTGCCTACTTTGCGTGCATAATCGGCCATAGCTGCGTAGTCTAAACCTTTGCTGCCGCAAGTTGCCACCAAGTTGCCGTGTATCGCATCGTATTGAGGAATGCCTTCGCCATCGTGCTCAATCCAAGAGCCTTGTATGTAATTGGAGAGTTTCATTGATTTGAAATTTAAGACTACAAAAATACGATTTGATTCCAAAAAACCTTTGTTTTAAAATTCTTAATTACTTTTGAGGAAAAGAAAAATTGATTTTGAAGAAAAAGACAAAATTATACTTGCTACCTGGTTTGGGCTTTGATGAACGTATTTTTGAACGATTGGACTTATCGAGCTTTGAACATGAATTTATCAATTGGATAGAACCATTATCTAAGGAGACTATTGAATCATATGCAGAACGGATGGCTGCTCCAATTGTAGATGAGGACAATGAGATTGTCCTCATTGGGCATTCTATGGGCGGAGTGATTGCCCAAGAAATTGCTTGTCTCAAAACAATCAAGACGGTCGTTTTACTTTCTAGTGTCAAATCCGAAAAAGAACTCCCCTTCTATTTCAAATTAGTCAAATGGCTACAACTGCACACTTTTTTCGTCAAATGGCTGGCTATTTATACAGTTTGGATTTGGGGGAGGTATCATGATTTTGTGAGCAAAGCAGATAAGGCTTTGCTCAAATCTATGGTTGCTAAAAACTCCAATTCTTACCTAAAATGGGCTTTAAAAACACTTGCTCGATGGAAAAGCCCTGTCCTGCCTTCTCACACACAACTTATCCAATTGCATGGCACAAAAGACCGTACTTTTTTTTATAAAAAAATTGAGCAACCACATATTGCCGTAGCAGGAGGAAGTCATATTATGCTGTATCAGCAAGCGGTAAAAGTCAATTCAATATTGAACGATAAGTTAGGGATAAATCAAAAGGGTTTGGATGATGACATCCAAACCCTTTGATGATTATTTTCAATCAAGTTAGTTCTTTACCGTAATAATCAATTTAGATTTATTTACTTTGATAAATCTGCCTAGCTGCTAAATAAACTTGCTGGTTGCCTCATCGCAAAACTTAGTTTGTTAGAGTTAAGCTTTACTAAACTTTGCTATTCTTGGGGCTTCCCGCAAACCTGTCTAACGATAG
>JAHDEQ010000106.1:4862-15434 GCA_020628755.1 Saprospiraceae bacterium | reverse complement strand
TAGATGCTTCTCTTTTTGTTGTTCAGCAACATTTACAAGCAACATTGGCTTGTAAGACTTATTACAATTTCACCAATTTTGGAATAAAAAAAGGGCATTGGGAAGTCCAATCACAATTAGGTTTGCAAGGAGCATGGAGTAAAATAGATGAAGATGTGGCCGAAAATCCTTTCTATTATACTTATTTCAATCGATCCTTTTTTCGCTACAGTTTGGGTTATCAATTCCAATATTATTGGAATATGATTGGGACGAAACAATCATCTGGAACAATCAATTTGCAACTAAACAATTGGTACATACGAGTTGAAAACGATGCCTTTGGCAACCTCAAAGGCAAAGACCGTTTTCGGACAGGAGCGTTTAGTGTCGCCTATCAAAAAGAAGAATTATTAGTCGAATTGAAATCGGTAATGTGGACGGGCGAGACTAGAGGAAATAAACTACAAGTTTGTAAAGAGCCCAACGATTATCCCTGCCGTTGGGGTTATAAAGATATTTCAAAATTGCCTTACGGAAAAACCTCACATGGCGTAGCTGCTGTTCAAATCCATTATGCCTTGCCGTATCGGCAGGCAGCACACTTGGATTTGGGTATTGACTCCGAGCATATCCGAAATTTTCTACAAAATAAAGTCATCCATGATATGTATTTTTTGCCCACATCTTGGGTTAAAACTAAAAACTTGCACTACCCTATGCTCGATAAAAATGGAATGCCTTACCTTTACCAAGCCAACCAAGAAATCCGAAAAAATCGTTGGTTTTGGCAAGTTGGATTGAACAACAATGACTTCTACTAGAGATTTTTATTAGGCGGTGAATCAAAAGTAAGCTGTTCTTTTAAGTTTCAAAACTTAAAAGTAGTGCGAAATAAAGCTTCCAAGCTTTATAAGGCTACTCAAAGCTAGGAAGCTTTATCTCGTAATCCTATTTAGCTAAGAAGCTAAATAGAACAACAGAAAATAGTTTTGCTAGCTTTTAATTTGTTGCACTGCCTTTCACTAAAACGTGAACACGTAATAATGCGCTATTTCCTACATTTGGCTTATAAAGGCACTAAGTATCGAGGTTGGCAAAGTCAGCCCAAAGCGAGGTCTGTACAAGAAGTTTTGGAAAAACACATTAGTGCTTTGCTACATCAAAAAAAAACCGTTCATCCCTGTGGCCGCACGGATGCAGGCGTACATGCGAGTCAGTTTTTTGCACATTTAGAAGTAGAGCAAAAGATTGATTTTGACCTTGTTTTTCGTATCAATAAATTGCTGCCCAATGATATTGCCGTTTATGATTTGATTAAAGTTGAAGACCATGCAAATGCACAATTGGATGCCATACGACGGACTTATCAGTATTATTTTCATTTGGATAAAAATCCATTTTTGGAAGAGACGAGTTCTTGGTATGATATTGAAAACTTGGATGTTAAGAACATGAAATCAGCCGTTGATTTGATAAAGAAATATGAAGATTTTAGAGCGATGTGTTTACAACCCGATGCTCATAACTCGACCTTATGTAGTATTTTTGAGACGAAATTGAAGGTAGAAGCAAATAATAGGCAATTCTGTTTTGAAATAACCGCCAATCGTTTTTTGCGAGGTATGATTCGTTTGCTCGTCGCACGAATCATTGAGATTGGAAAGGGACAATTATCACTCAAGCAATTTCAACACGCACTCCAAACAGGAGAGCGTGTACAATACCACAAATCCGCACATCCACAAGGTTTACATTTGACGAAAGTGGTCTATCCCTATTTAGAAATGAAATAAAAAATCATGTCCGAAAATAAAAATAACAATCCTCAACCCAACAATCCTTTACATGGAGTCAAATTAGCTGATATTTTAGATTTTTTAGTTGAAAAATATGGTTGGTTTGAATTGGGGAAACGCATCAATATTAGATGTTTTAACAACGACCCTTCCATCAAATCGAGTCTAAAGTTTTTGCGAAAAACGCCCTGGGCGAGGGCAAAAGTAGAAGCTCTCTATCTAAATTCGATTAAGCAATAATGCCAACACTAAATTACAAAGATTCGACCATCCATTATGAAAAATTTGGGCAAGGCAAGCAATTGTTGATTGCTTTGCATGGCTTTGCCGATGTGGGAGAAACTTATCGTAATTTAGAAACATCGCTATCGCCACATTATACGGTGGTGGCTTTGGATTTGCCTTTGCATGGCAAAACGATTTGGCAAAACGATATTTATACCAAAGAGGATATTATTCAAATTTTAAGAATGGTTATAGAAAAATATCCTTCTGATAAATTTGTTCTAATGGGACATAGTATGGGTACACGACTGATTATGAAGGTTTTACCTGAGTTTATCCATCAGGTGGAGCGTTTGTTTTTTTTAGCTCCTGATGGTATTCGTATAAAAGGAATTTTTAATATGAATTTGATACCTGTATGGTTTCGATGGTGGGCAAAAGGCCGATTGGAAAAATCCAATCGCTTTCAAGGCTTTGTATCATATTTATATAAAAAAGGCTGGATTAGTAAACTGGCCAATGCTTTTATTCATGTGCATTTAAACAATCCCAAACGACGCAGGCGTTTGCTGGGTCAATGGATTTCACATCAATATTTTATGACTTATCCCTGGCAATTTGCTCGATTAATCATAGAACACAACATTCCAATTGACCTTTTTTATGGAAAAAAAGATAAAATCATCCCTCCCAATGAAGGACACCGTTTTGTCAAACGTGTCCCTCATGCCAAAATGCACTTGCTTCAAAGCGACCATCAATTGATAAATCAAGAGTTGAATACTCGAATCAAAGAAATTTTTGAGTAGTTTAGGCAACTCTCAGCTTGGCAATTTTAGAACCGCTTAATTTTTCGAGCACATAGTCAAGATCTAACACAAACGTACTTACCTCTTTTTGCGAGGGTAAATCAAACATTGCATCGGTAAGAATTGTCTCGCATATTGAGCGCAAACCTCTTGCTCCTAGCTTATATTCTAGCGCTTTTTCGGCAATGTATTCAAGAGCATCATCCGTCACCGAAAAGTCAATATTTTCTAATTCAAAAAGTCGAGTATATTGTTTAACCAAAGAGTTTTTGGGTTCAACCAAAATCCGCTTCATTGTCTCTAAGTCTAAAGGTTCGAGATAAGTCAGTACAGGCAAACGACCAATCAACTCAGGTATCAAACCATAACTTTTTAGGTCTTGATGACTCACATATTGTAGCAAGTTTTCTCGGTCAACTTTGGCTTTTTCTTTGGCATTGAATCCGATAACCTGTGTATTGAGACGCTGAGAAATCTTGCGCTCGATGCCATCGAATGCTCCTCCGCAAATAAATAAGATATTACGAGTATCAATTTTGACCAACTTTTGCTCAGGATGCTTGCGCCCACCTTGTGGCGGTACGTTGACTTCTGTACCTTCCAACATTTTGAGCATAGCTTGCTGTACACCTTCACCCGATACATCTCGCGTTATAGATGGATTGTCGGTTTTACGAGCTACTTTATCAATTTCATCAACATAAACAATACCTTTTTGAGCAGCTTCGACATTGTAATCGCACACTTGCAAGAGACGACTCAAAATACTCTCCACATCTTCGCCCACATAACCTGCCTCAGTAAAGACTGTTGCATCAACAATTGAAAACGGTACATTTAAGAATTTGGCAATGGTACGAGCCAAAAGAGTTTTACCTGTCCCTGTTCGGCCAACAAAAAGTACATTTGATTTTTCGATTTCTACCTCGTCAGCCGTTGCAGGTTGTTTGAGTCTTTTATAGTGATTATAAACAGCAACGGATAAGAACTTTTTGGCCTCATGCTGACCAATAATATATTGGTCAAGGTGACGCTTGATGTCGGCAGGACTTATTTTATCCGGAAGAATAACTTCCGAGTTGTTTTGCTTTTCATCACCATCAGCAAAGAGTTCTTCTTCAATAATTTCTTGTGCTTGCTCTACGCATACTTCGCAAATGTGTCCTTCAATCCCAGCTATCAAAATCAGAGCTTCTGATTTGTCTCTTCCACAAAATGAACAACGGAATCCTTTTTGATTTCTTCGCATAATATATTTAGGGTATATATGAAATGCCCGTTCAAAAACTGAACGGGCATGCAAATTTCGTTAAAATCTATGAATTATTCTATTTTTCTGACATACTGTCAGTAAGAATTATAAATAGCTAATTTTATATTCTTTTACGCGTCTTCTTTACGTGGATTGTTACGAGCCAAAACTTCATCTACCAAGCCATATTCTTTAGCTTCGCCCGAAGTCATCCAGTTGTCACGTTCGCAATCAGCAGAAATAGTATCGTAATCTTGGCCAGTATGATGACTCAAAATATCATACAATTCTTTCTGCATTTTTTTAATCAACTTGTACGAGATTTCCATGTCTGTTACTTGTCCCTGCATTCCACCAAGTGGTTGGTGAATCATCACACGACTGTGATGCAAACAAGTACGCTTGCCCTTCACACCAGCACATAATAAAACTGCTCCCATAGAAGCCGCCAAACCTGTACAAATCGTAGATACATCAGGCGATACATACTGCATCGTATCATAGATACCAAGTCCAGCAATCACTGAACCTCCAGGACTATTGATAAACATTTGGATGTCTCGCTTCGGGTCAATTGACTCCAAGAAAAGCATTTGCGCTTGGATAACATTGGCCACATAATCGTTGACAGGAACTCCCATAAAAATGATGCGGTCCATCATGAGACGTGAAAAAACGTCCATTTGAACCATGTTCATGGTACGTTCTTCGATAACAGCAGGCGTAAACCCTTGAATATTTGGAGCAAAAGTATGCGTTTTTTGAGCATATTTTTCGAGGTGCATGCTACTCATTCCTAAATGCTTAGTAGCATACTTCATAAATTCATCTTTGTGATACATCGGTCAATTTTTTTGGTGAAAAAATACCTTGTCCATAGTTGGTGGTACTTCTTACTGTTCAAAAATACTGCCATCGCAAAAATTACGTCATAATGGCAGAAAGGGATGAATAAATTTAAATTACTCTTCTTCTGTAGCCATATCCTGAGCAGCAAGTTCAGCGGCTTGCGCAGCAGCACGGGCTTCTTCTAATACTTGCTCAAAATCTTCTTTTGAAATAGGCTTATCTTCAACTGTGATTTCTTCTTTTACTTTTTTGAAAACAAGATCAACTAAAATGTCTTCATAAGTACGCTGTACATGATTCTTATCTTGCAACATTCGTTGCACCATATTGTTGAGCAAGCCCTCGTCTTGTAGGTACATGCCATAATATTGCAAGACCTGTTGTTTCGTTTTAGCCGTAACATCATCCATATTGACTTCAACACCATATTTTTCTGCTAATTTGCCACGAGTCAGCGTCCACCGCAAACTTTTAGAAAAATTCTCATAGTCTTGTTCTACAAGTTCAGGTGTATTTTTTTCATTAGAAGTTACCAACCAACGCTTCAAAAACTCATCGGGCAATTGAGGGTTGTTTTCTTCAAGTAAATGCTCTTGAATATCTCTAAACAATAAACTTTCGGCTTGATTATCGTAATGTTTTTCGATGTCTTTACGAATAAAATCTCTAGCACCAGCTTCGTCTTTGACTTCGCTTTCTTCACCAAAGTATTTATTAAAAAACTCCTCATCCAAGTCGGCAGGCATCATACGACTAACTTCATTGATAGTCCCCTCAAAGTGATTTCCAATTTCTACATCACCATCCGCTTCTTCTACATTGAGTAGATATTTGCGTACATGAGATTCCTCCTTTTCGCCTTCGATAGTCATCACATTAAAGTGAAATTTATCGCCTTTTTTCTTAGTCGCTAAATCTGTTTTTACAGCTTCATCTTTAATGTCATTATATAAAATCGTAAAAGTCGTTGCCCAACCGTCCAATTTCAAAGCGTCACCATCCATTTCATCAGCATTGATGGTAATTAAATCTCCCTCCTGAATATCATCCTCTGCAGACTCTCGTTTGCCTACACGTTTGCGTGCAGCCTCCAAATCGGTATCAATCATAGATTCAGGAATCTCTACCTTATACTTGGAGAGTTTGGTATTGGCATCAACACCAGCAACCTCAAATTCTGGTGCAATCCCGACATCAAATTTGAAGATAAAATCATCCGATCCATTAATATTCAAATCAATATTTCCTTGCGAATCAGAAGGTATTGGTTGTCCCAACATATCAATTTTCTCTTCCGTCAAAAAGTCATTCAGCTCTTTTTCTAAGGTCTTATTTACAATATCCACCATGATGGATTGACCATACATTTTTTTAATAAAATTGATGGGCGTTTTTCCTTTACGGAAACCTTTAAGTTGAGCTTTCTGACGAAATTTATTGAGTTCGGATTTTACTTTAGGTTGAATATCATCTCTCGTAATCGTGACCGTTACGACTGCATTCAAATTGTCAATATTTTCTCTGACAATGTTTGGCATAGTTTAATTCTTTTAGAGAA
The DNA here is from genome assembly GCA_020628755.1 of Saprospiraceae bacterium. Taxonomy (GTDB): domain Bacteria; phylum Bacteroidota; class Bacteroidia; order Chitinophagales; family Saprospiraceae; genus JAHDES01. The sequence continues at coordinate 8,963 of JAHDEQ010000106.1, read as the reverse complement.
GGTGTAATATAAAAAAGGGCAATCTAAAAACTTAGAATGCCCTTTCAGAAGTGCGGGTGGAGGGACTTCCCGATAAAATCGGGATAAACTTTTCGTCCATCCATCCTTCTTCCAGTGCGGGTGGAGGGACTCGAACCCCCACGCCGTGAAGCACTAGATCCTAAGTCTAGCGTGTCTACCAATTCCACCACACCCGCAGAAATTTTTAGTTAAAATTTTGTTGCTTTCTTCAAAAGCGGTGCAAATATATAATTTGTCCACATAAAAACCAATCAAAAAGTCCAATAGTTTCCATATTTTGGAATATTTTCGCAACTATGTCCAAGAAAAAATATTTAATTGTTGTCGGAGGCGCAACTGCTACAGGCAAAACGAGTGTCGCAATTGCTTTGGCACAGCATTTTGCTGTGCCTATACTTTCGTGCGATAGCAGGCAGTTTTATAGAGAAATGTCTATAGGAACTGCAAAACCTACAGCCGAAGAGTTAAATGCCGCACAACACTTTTTTATCAATAATTTAAGCATACATGACACCTATAGCGTTGGACAATATGAACGTGAAGCCTTAAATTGTTTAGAGCAAATTTACCAAGAAAAAAATATTGCTCTTTTAGCGGGCGGAACAGGTTTGTATATCAAAGCTGTTTGTGAAGGTTTGGATGATTTTCCCGATGTATCGGAAGAAACACGCAATGCTTTACAAAGCCTTTTCGATAAAAAAGGCATTCAGCCGCTTCAAGAAGAACTAGAACAAAAAGACCCGATTTATTTTAAAGAAGTAGATATTCAAAATCCGCATCGCCTTATCCGTGCTTTAGGAATTATCAGAGAAACCAATAAAACATTTAGCGAATTTAGAACCCAGCCAAAAAAAGAACGCCCATTTACACCTATATATATTAACCTGCAAATGGATAGAGCATTGCTCTACGAGCGTATCAATCTTCGAGTTGATTTGATGCTAAAAGCTGGCCTTTTAGAAGAAGTCAAATTGCTTTATACTCATAAACAGCTCAATGCTTTACAGACGGTTGGTTACCAAGAGTTCTTTGATTTTTTTGATGCCAAACACGATTTAGAAACAGCTATTGAATTGGTCAAACGAAACTCACGTCGCTACGCCAAACGTCAAATGACTTGGTTTCGCAGAGATGAACATTGGCACGTTTTTCATCCGAAAGAAGTAAAAGATGTTATTAAACACATTGAAAGCCTAATTTTTTAGCCTAGCATTTACATTTGAATGCTCTTTTTTTTTATTTTGTGTTAAACTACACTGCAAAACATGGGTTTTAAATCTTTTGTCATAAAACCAGTTGCTACTAAAATTGCAATTGATATTAAGAAGTGGTCTCGACATGCTGTCGAGACACAGGACAAGATATTTAAGCAACTCATCAGTGTGGGTAAGCAAACGCTTTTTGGAAAAGACCACCATTTCGACAAAATCAATTCATACCAAGATTTTATTCAGCACGTTCCTATCCGAGATTATGAAGGACTCAAATCTTATATTGAAAAGATAAAAGAAGGACAGTCCGATATTTTATGGAAAGGGCGACCCAAGTATTTTGCGAAGACATCGGGTACAACGTCGGGGGTCAAATATATTCCACTTACTAAGGATAGTATGCCAAATCATTTTGGCTCTGCTCGCAATGCTTTGTTCAATTATTATGCCCGTACGGGCCAAGGCAATTGGTTAGATGGGAAAATGATTTTCTTATCGGGTAGTCCTGAATTGGAAGATGTTAGTGGTATTCCGACAGGACGCTTGTCGGGCATTGTCAATCATCAAGTGCCGCAATGGCTGCGTACTAATCAACTCCCCTCCTACTCTACCAACTGCATTGAAGAATGGGAAATTAAGGTGGAGAAAATTGTTGAAGAAACCATGCGTAAAGACTTGCGCCTTATTAGCGGGATTCCGCCTTGGGTACAAATGTATTACGAATTGCTCCTCGAAAAAACAGGCAAGAAATACATCAAAGATGTATTTCCAAATTTTAATATTTTTGTTTATGGAGGAGTCAATTATAAACCTTATCGAGCCAAATTAGAAGAACTCGTCGGTAAAAAAATTGATACTTTAGAGACTTATCCCGCTTCAGAGGGTTTTATAGCATTTCAGGATAATCCTAATAAAGAAGGTCTGTTGCTGAATACTAATTCTGGGATTTTCTTTGAATTTATTCCTGCAGATGAGATTTTCAAGGATAATCCGACACGTCTTTCTCTGAAAGATGTAGAAGTTGGAGTCAATTATGCCATCATTATTAATAATAATGCTGGACTTTGGGGCTATAATATTGGAGATACCGTTGAGTTTGTTTCTAAACGTCCACATCGAATTTTAGTAACGGGTCGTATCAAGCATTTTATTTCTGCTTTTGGCGAACATGTCATCGGGAAGGAAGTCGAAGAAGCACTTCGACTAAGTGCCGAGGCTCAGAAAGTGAACGTCGTTGAGTTTACGGTTGCGCCTCAAATACAAACCCAAAATGGAAATCTTCCTTACCACGAGTGGTTTATTGAGTTTGATTCTTTTCCTAGCAATATGAAGCATTTTGCTGCTCAAATTGATGAGCAAATGATTCGTCAAAATATCTATTATAAAGACCTTATTGATGGTGGCATTCTTCAACATCTAAAAATCACTCCGCTTCGCAAAGATGCTTTTCGGGCCTATATGAAAAGTCAAGGTAAATTGGGTGGACAAAATAAAGTTCCTCGCCTTTCTAATGATAGAAAAATTGCGGAATTGTTGGAGCCTTACAAGGTAAAAAGAAAATCTACCGACTAAAGCCTTTCTAGCAACCAGATAGATCGGTGGTTACGGTATTCGCCGACTTTAGTCGGCTGAATCTTACCAAAATTAAAAAAATTCCTTTTCTTTAAAGTAAAATTGAGTTTCATTCGTCTTCCTAAGAAAATAACGTTGAAAGACAATGACAGCTATTTAGCTAATACCTTTAAAATCGGTGAAACAATCGCCTTTTAAAACCTTCAAAAAACCCTAAAAACTTCTCCCAAAACTTCGGGTTCAGTATTTTATGATTTTTATGAAGGTTGGCGTGATTTCACAAGCGATTTAGTAAAGGCCAAAATCAATGGCAGAACAAAACAATCAAAATAATAAAGTAGGTCAAGTCGTCAGGGAATATGGAAACCGTCTATTTGGGTTTATCCGAAATAGAGTACGAACGAATGCTGATGCTGAAGACATTTTGCAAGATGTTTGGTATCAGTTTAGTCGTGTGGTTGATACGGAGTCAATTGAGCAAGTGAGTGGTTGGTTGTTTCGAGTGGCTCGAAACCGAATTACGGATTCATATCGTAAAAAAGAAACGGAATCTTTGGAGGATTTTGCTTATACAGATGATGAAGGAAATGAACAATTTCAGGATATTTTATTGGCAGAATTTCCTAGTCCTGAAGATGAAGACTTGAAAGAAATCTTTTGGCAAGAATTATTTCGTGCATTGGACGAACTTCCTAAAAATCAGCGCGATGTTTTTGTTTGGAATGAATTGGAAGACCAAACTTTTCAAGAAATTTCGGATAGAACTGGCGTAAATATCAAAACCTTAATCTCTCGCAAACGCTATGCGGTGCAGCATTTGCGCAACCGCTTGGCAAGTTTATACGAAGAATTTTTAAACGACTAATTTTAAACATCATGACGAATTGGAATAAAAGAAAATTTCGCCCCCGAAAGGTATTATTTTTCATGACTATGGCTGTGCTTTTTTGTATGGCAATTGGTTATGTAGTCATGCTTTTGTGGAATTGGCTGATGCCTGATTTGTTTAATTTGAAACCTATCAATTGGTGGCAAGCTATCGGTTTATTTGTTTTATTCCGTATTCTTTTTGGTGGTTTTAAAGGTGGTTCTCGTGGCAAGTATTCCCAAAAACGCAAACAATGGCAAAATAAATGGATGCAAATGGATGATACTGAACGTGCTCAAATGAAAGAAAAATGGAGAGACTATTGTAAAAAAAGGGATGCTTGATACAGCCTTACAGCCTTACGGCGTGTTCAAGTGTTCAAGTGTTCAAGTGTTCAAGTGTTCAAGTGTTCAAGTGTTCAAGTGTTCA
>JAHDEQ010000106.1:0-4762 GCA_020628755.1 Saprospiraceae bacterium | reverse complement strand
GTGTTCAAGTGTTCAAGTGTTCAAGTGTTCAAGTGTTCAAGTGTTCAAGTGTTCAAGTGTTGATATTTTTAAATAAAAAATCGTCACAAAACACTAATAATCAAACAATTACAAGACCAATCTAAAAAAAATCAAAAAAATCTCACTTTTTTTAAAGTAATTTTCTCACTCCTTCGTCTTCCATAGTATAACAAGTTAGTTTTTTTACCTTATCCATTCAAAATGGTCGGTTTACAAACCATCATTCTGAATGGATTACAAAACCATATATATTATGCGTAAGCGACCATTTAAGTTTTTTTTCGGATTAACATTAGGTATCATGGCTTTTATGTTTTTGGCTAAAGTGTTCTTTTTTGCCTTTATCATAGCAGGTGTTATGACCTTGATTTTTCACTTCTTTAGAGGAATTAAATATTCTTTGATGGATTTGGATAGAGCGAATCATAGCGATTATAATCGCTATGAGAACCGCCGAAATCACCGTGAGCCTTTTGTAGATAGAGGTACATTTTCAGAAGAATTTGACCACCTTTTCAGAGCCCGAAGAGAACGAATTATTAAAGTACTTTAGTTAGTAAATTTTTAAACCTGTTGATTAGTTAATTCATCAAAAAATCAATTAACTAATCAACCATTAAACCAAAAAATTATGTGTAGAAATAGAGCATATTATCATCAAAAAAGACGTAATAAATGGGCTAAAATGCAGTCAATAGGTTACGCACCCGTAAATGTTCAAGAATTGGACGACCGTTATGAGTTGCATGTTTATGCGGCAGGTTATACTAAAGAGGATTTCAAACTTTCTTTAGTGGATAATATCTTGACGGTTTCTGTTGAGCAACAAAAATCTGAACCGTCAGAAAAAACGCAATGGAAAAGACGTGAATATTGGCAACGAGGATTTGAACGTCAGTTTGAATTGAATGATAAAATCAATGCCGATGCTATTTCAGCAACTTACGATAATGGTGTTTTGAAAGTGACTTTGCCAAAATTGGAGGATAAAGTTACTACTCGCCAAGACATCGAAATTGAATAAAGAAAATAGTTTTCATAGCTTTTATTGATTTTAGAGGCTTTCTCTCTGTTGAGAGGAAGCCTCTTTTCATTTGTTTTTATACTTTTGTGAAATGCGCTACTTTTTGGAACTGAGTTATAATGGAACTTCTTTTTGTGGTTGGCAACGTCAGCCTAATGCACCTAGTGTACAACAAACTATCGAAGAAGAGTTGAGTAAATTATTAGGTAGCACAACCGACATTGTCGGTTGTGGTCGCACGGATACTGGCGTTCATGCCAAACAATATTTTTTACATTTTGATACCGAAAATGAAGTTCCTCAAAATATCGTTTTTCGACTCAATAAAATGTTACCAACAAGTATTGCCATTCAAAATTGTTTTGAAGTAGTGTCAGAAAAGCATGCTCGTTTTAATGCTTCAAATCGAGCTTATGAATATCATATTATTTTTGAAAAATCACCTTTTGAAGTGGAAACGGCTTGGTGTTATCACCTTGGTAAAAAGTTGGATTTGAAAAAACTACAAGCTGCTGCACAACTTTTATTAGAGTATAAAGACTTCTTTCCTTTTTGTAAAACCAATACGGATGTCAAAACTATGCGCTGCGACTTACGTCGCTCCGAATGGGAACAAACAGGTAAAGGACTGATTTATCACATTGCAGCCGACCGATTTTTGCGAGGCATGGTTCGCCTAATTGTAGGTATGTGTATTAATGTGGGTTTAGGCAAAGTAGAACTTGCAACCGTTAAAGAAGCATTAGACAATCAAACTCGATTGACCAAAAGTTATAGTGTACCACCACAAGGTTTATACTTAACTGATGTCCAATACTAATTTACATTTTGTGTTAGTAAGATGAGAGACAAAATAGCTGTTGCTTGAGCAACAGAATCCGCAAATACTCGCCCCCAGTCTATATCACGTTTTTCTTTTTCAATTTCTCTTTCTGTTTTTACAATTTTACCAACCTTTATAGTTGAGCCTTTTTCGACTTTTGGATAGGATTTGAAAAGAATATAATTTCGAGTTTTTTCAATTTGTCCATTCGGATGCTCTACTGTGATAAGGCGGCTACGTCCATATTCGCCAATACCAGCGGCATATTCGTCGATGTACCACTTAGCATTTTTGCTTTTGTGGTGAGGAACATTGAAACGACCAGTACGGAGAATACGGTCAGGGTACAACTCTTTGGCTTTAGTTGCTCCAGTGATAGAAACAAAATCTTTGCGTTTAGGAATTTCTATAATATCACCTTCTTTAAGGATAAAATTATGAATAGAGTTTTGGTCTTTTCGTACTTCATCTAAATTCATAATCACATAACCCACATTGTCTTCGGGTCGGTAAAGGGTTGCACCTTCTGGGAAGGCTTCATTCGTAAGGCCCCCTGCTCGTTGAATAACATTCCAAATTTTCTCATTGTCATCAATAATCGGATGTTTCCCTGGAAATTTAACTTCTCCCTTGATAAGAACGGTTTGTTGAAATTCAAACTCTGGAGCTTGTCTCACATAAATCAAATCATAAGGTTGCAATTGATAATCGCCACCACCAATAATATTGTAATTTTCATCAATTTCAATGGTTTTGACAACCGTTCTAGTTTCGTTATCGCCATCAATCAATAAACTAGAAATATCAATACGACTATAAGCTGCGTCAAGTCGCAAACCACCCGAAAGTGTTAATACATCTTTTAGAGTGAGTGTCTCGTCATAACGAAATTGAGCTCCATTACGAACAGCACCTTCAACTTTGACAAAGGCTTTGTCTAAAAAATCCGTATAATCATAAACAACTAGACTATCATTGGGTCGTAGCAAAACATTATCAGCTGAATTAGGATTTTCTATCGCATTTTTGAGATTTACTCGAACATATTCTTTGAGTTTTTTGGTTTCAGGGTCACGGCGATGGATATAGGCAAAATCTGTTGCTTCTGGTGTGACTCCACCACCAATTAAAACAGCATCTTCTACCCTCAAATTTTCAGTTGGGTCATAAGGATGTTCGCCTGGAATGCGAATAGCTCCACCAATAACAAAAGTTTGTTGATCTACAAAATTGGCTTGTGAAAAAACAATAATTCTATCTTCTGACTGAAGTTCCTCATTTTGAGTCGAAGAAGGGTTTTGTAATAATTCAACTATATCAATACGAATAGATTGAATTTGTCCGTCGGGACGAGTACGCTTGACAAAAGCATCGTCCTTTTTGGCATCTTTATCTAGTCCAGCTTTGCGGATTAAATCCGTAAAGCGCATACCATTAGTTATTTCGTAACGCCCTGGAAACTCTACTGCTCCTTCGATTTCAGCAAAATTTTCATAGCTTGCCATAATTTCGTTAACGACAATTACATCTCCTTTTTGCAAAGGAAAATCTCTCCCCGACTTAGTCAATTCTTTATAATTGACATCAATAATGATTTCTTCGTCATTTTCAAAACGTTTGACTTGAATGGCTTTTTGAATAGCATTTTCTTTTAGGCCACCTGCGTATTGAATCAGTTTTTCAAGTCCTTCGCTTTGTATCAACTCGTAGGCGAAGGGGCGATTTACCGCACCTTCTATATTGACCACTTTGTCCGCTACTGGTATAAAAATATAGTCATTATTAAGTAAGAAAAAATCTTTGACCTTAGAAGGATCTAATATAAATTCATAAATATCAACTTGTTTGACCTCGCCATTGGAATGAATGAGTTTAATATTACGGACACTACCAATATCCGAAGGGCCATTGGCAGCAGCAAGGGCATTGTAGGCAGTATTGAGGGCTGGCAAATTGAAACTTCCTGTGTTGATGGCCTCACCTTGTACGTTTACGGTGATGGTTCGAGCATTGTCAATGGTCACTTCAAATTCTTCAGGGCGAAAACGATAGTTTTCGGCAAAACGACGACGCAATAGTTCTCGAGCCTTAGCATACGTTACCCCTTTGAGGTTGATGCGTTGCATACCACTCGGCTGAATAAAACCTGATTTATTGATTTCAAAAGTGGCATTTTCGATAGAAGCTCCCCAAATCAATACGGTTATGACATCTCCAACCCCAAGTACATAATTTTCTGGTGGACGTATATCTACAGCCGAATTGTAAACATTGATGTCTTTGTTACGAAAGATATGTTGGCCATAAATTTGCGTTTTAGGCAAATCTTCTTTGCCCGTTTCGATAAGCTCACGAGCAATGGCTTCTTCTAAAGGAATGCCTTCATCCACTAATTGCTTGATGCGCTCGGCTGATGCTTTGGCGACATCTTCTGAGCCTTCCTCTACGATTTCATCTTCTATCTCTTTGAGTGTATCTTGAGCTATGGCAATTTCTTCTTCTATTTGTTGTGCTTCTTTTTCTTGTTCTAGCTCTCTTACCACATCTTGCACCTCGGCCTCTAAAGCCGTCAAATTGACAGTTAGTGGGTCTATATTGTCAATATCGTAACCTCTTTCGAGCATTTTAGTTCGAAAATCTTCGACTGAGATTCCTCGCTTGTTGAGTTCTCGAAATGCTTGTTCTTTATTGGGTAATGAAATTTGTGCAGAAAGGGAAAAAGATAAGATCGCAAATAAGACGAGTAGGAAAAGGACTTTCTTCATAGTTTTGGATAAAATCGGTTTGTTTTATTTTAGTGATATACTGATTAGTTAATCAGTATATCATGTTATTAGTCATACGATGTTCAAATATAAGAATTTGTACCGAAAACCAATTTAATGATATACTAA
>JAHDEQ010000105.1:13190-15558 GCA_020628755.1 Saprospiraceae bacterium | reverse complement strand
TGGCAGCAATACGTTGATGTTTTTCTGAAAAAAGAGCAACTTCCATAATAAAACGGTCTTCTCTAATTTCAGCCGTTTTCGTAGCAACGATAACCGTATCTGGAAAAGTAATTGGAAAAATATATTTACAATCTTGCCAACCCAAAATAGGGCCAATCGCTTTTCCTCGAAATGAAATATCCATTCCAATTTTATCAAAATAATCAATCCGTCCCGACTCTGCCCAACGCAGATAAACCAAATTATTGACATGATTGGCAGCATCCATCTCTCCCCATTGAACAGGAAATTTGGTAATGGTACTATATTTTTCTAATTGCTCTTTCATTTTCTCCATTTTAAAATTCAACTTACCGTACTCAAAAAAGCGAACAATTGTTCGCTTTTTATGTTTAATAATTGTATTTTGCAAAAAAAGAAAAATTTTTCATCATGGAAAATAATTATTCGTCCTTAGAGGAAAAATTTCAGGCAAAAATTGACGCTGAAATCAAAATCGAGCCTAAAGATTGGATGCCTGATAAATATCGTAAAACGCTCATTCGCCAAATCAGTCAACACGCCCATTCCGAAATTGTAGGGATGTTGCCCGAAGGCAATTGGGTTTCGCGAGCTCCATCTCTACGCCGCAAAGTTGCTCTACTCGCCAAAGTGCAGGATGAAGCTGGTCATGGCCTCTACTTGTATAGTGCCGCCGAAACGCTAGGTATTGACCGTGATACCATGTACGAACAATTGCATTCGGGCAAGGCCAAATATTCTAGTATTTTCAATTATCCGACTACCAGTTGGGCCGATATTGGTGCAATCGGTTGGCTAGTTGATGGTGCCGCTATTATGAATCAGGTGCCGCTTTGTCGTTGTTCGTATGGGCCTTATGCTCGTGCTATGGTTCGGGTTTGCAAAGAGGAGTCTTTTCATCAAAGACAAGGTTTTGAAATCCTTTTGAATCTCAGTAAAGGTACTCCCGAACAACAGCGAATGCTGCAAGATGCTGTCAATCGTTGGTGGTGGCCTTCTATGATGATGTTTGGCCCACCAGATGCCGACTCGCCCAATACTGCTCTTTCTATGAAGTGGCGCATCAAGCGTTTTACCAATGATGAGTTGCGCCAAAAATTTGTAGATGTTTGCTACGAACAAGCCAAAACCTTAAATGTTACTCTTCCAGATCCTGATATTAAATGGAATGAAGATCGTGGTCACTACGATTATGGTGAAATAGACTGGACTGAGTTTTGGCAGGTGGTCAAAGGCAATGGCCCTTGCAACAAACAACGCCTCGACACCCGCCGCAAAGCCTGGGAAGACGGAGCATGGGTGCGCGAAGCCGCCCTTGCCTACGCCGAAAAAAAGCAGACCCGAAAAATTCAACAATCAAAAGTAGCTTAACATCCTGTTTATGTGTCTATGTGTTTGTGTACCTATGATTTAGTATGACATAAACACATAAACACTCAAAAACATAAATACAAAAAACATGAATTCCAACTGGCCCCTTTGGGAAATATTTGTTAGAAGCAAACAAGGCTTGAGCCACAAGCACGTCGGAAGCCTCCATGCAACCGACGAGGAAATGGCCATCCAAAATGCCCGTGATGTTTATACTCGTCGCAACGAAGGTATTAGCATTTGGGTAGTCGAATCCAAACATATTACAGCATCCAATCCTGACGAAGGGGAGTCTTTGTATGACCCTGCCAATGATAAGGTTTATCGTCATCCGACATTTTATAATTTGCCTGATGAAGTAAAGCACATTTAAATGGAAAATCCTAAATTTCAATATTTAATACACTTGGCTGATAATGCGCTTATTTTGGGGCATCGTCTCTCAGAGTGGTGCGGACATGGGCCTGTTTTGGAACAAGATATGGCTATGACCAATATTGCATTGGACTTGATTGGCCAAGCCCGAAATCTTTATCAATATGCTGCCGAAGTAGAAGGAAAAGGTAAATCAGAAGATGATTTGGCTTACTTGAGAGATGCGCTCGATTACAAAAATGTTTTGCTGGTAGAAATGCCAAACCAAGATTTTGCTTATACCGTAATTCGACAATTTTTGTATGATGCTTATAATTTTTATTATTATAAAGCACTAACCAAAAGTTCAGACGTTCAATTGGCAGCTATCGCTACCAAATCGCTCAAGGAAATAACTTACCATTTGCGTTGGAGTTCTGAATGGATCATTCGTTTGGGTGATGGTACGGAGACCAGTCATCAAAAAATACAACAAGCACTCAATGATTATTGGGTGTATTCGGGCGAACTTTGCGCTCCTACTCCACTCGACAAAGCCATGTTTGAGCAAGGAATAGCTCCAAATTTAGAAGAAATTAGATCTCTTTGGGAGGAAAAAGTA
>JAHDEQ010000105.1:0-13090 GCA_020628755.1 Saprospiraceae bacterium | reverse complement strand
GCAAGGAATAGCTCCAAATTTAGAAGAAATTAGATCTCTTTGGGAGGAAAAAGTAGATTCTATTCTTCAAATGGCTACACTTAATAAACCTGAAAATGCTTGGATGCAAAAGGGTGGCAAGGAAGGGCGGCATACCGAACATTTGGGCTATCTTTTGGCAGAAATGCAATTTTTACAACGTGCTTATCCTGGTGCCGAATGGTAGTCGCCAAAGAACATCAAGCAATATGGGACTTGCTGGCGCAAGTCCCCGACCCTGAAGTACCCGTACTCAATATTCTGGATTTAGGAGTTGTTCGAGATGTTCAAAAAACTGAATCCGATTTAGAAATCACCATAACTCCTACCTATACAGGTTGTCCAGCAATGGATATGATAAGTGTTAATATCAAATCGGTTTTACAAGAAGCTGGCTATCAAAATGTACATATCAAAATGGTTCTTTCGCCTGCTTGGACGACCGACTGGCTCAGCGAATCAGGCAAACAAAAATTGAAGGCATACGGAATTGCTCCTCCTGTTGGAAAAAGCTCCGATAAAAGTATTTTATTTGCAGATGAAGCAAATGTACCTTGCCCACAATGTAATTCTGAAAACACAGAGTTGGTCAGTCAATTTGGCTCTACGGCTTGTAAGGCATTGTACAAGTGCAAAGACTGTTTAGAACCTTTTGATTATTTTAAGTGTCATTAATCTTATTCCAAAATAGCTTTACTAAACTAATAGCTTCCAAAAAATCAACCCGCAAGCCCGACTGACTCGTCGGACAGGTTTAGGAAAGTCAAATCTACTAATTGAAGTATGAGTAATATTCTTTTCAAAAAAGATAAAGGTGTTGGGATTATTCGTCTCAACCGTCCCAAAGTTTATAATAGTTTTAATCGAGCAATGGCTTTTGAGATGCAGGCTGTTTTGCAGCAGTGCGCCGAAGATGATGCAGTTCGTTGTATTTATATCATTGGTGAGGGTAAGGCTTTTTGTGCAGGGCAAGATTTGCAGGAGGCGATAGCCGAAGGCGAACCTACGCTTTCGACGATTCTAAATGAGCATTATGGACCTATTATTCAAAGAATACGCAGTATTGACTTACCTGTGGTGGCGGCCATCAATGGTGTGGCGGCTGGTGCAGGGGCAAGTATCGCCTTTGCTTGCGATGTGACTTTGGCTACCGAGTCGGCTTCTTTTATACAGGCCTTTAGCAAAATTGGATTAGTACCCGACAGTGCAGGGACTTTTTTCTTACCTCGTTTGATTGGAATGCAAAAGGCGGCTGATTTAATGTTTACAGGTAAAAAAGTTTCGGCGACTGAGGCCGAAAAAATGGGTATGATTTCAAGGGTTTTCTCGGATGCTACTTTTGCAGAAGAAAGTTTGAAATACGCTCAAAAACTAGCCCAAATGCCAACCAAAGGGTTGGCATATACCAAACAGCTTTTGAATCAGTCGCTCAATAATAATTTGAATCAACAATTGGATGCTGAACACGATTATCAAGTTGCGGCCAGCCAAACGGAGGATTATGTAGAAGGAGTCAATGCTTTTTTAGAGAAAAGAAAACCAGTTTTTAAAGGGAAATAAATTGCTAGACAAAATTACTTGCATGAAACCGCCAATCTCTGCAATTCCCAATGTAAGATGTACACGTAAAGAAAAGGTTATCTTTGGGGAATAGGAAGAAAAATCATAAAAAAACGGCTATCAGAAGAATTATCGATGGATAAGCTATTATCAAAAGTAGGAAGGAAGTCTTAGTGAGATAGGAGACCATCGAGGAAAGAATGTAATGCATAAACTGAAAGATGTACTAATGAGCTGTTTGTCAATAAAATAAAGAAGATAGCCGAAACTGGATAACCTCGCAGTCTCTGCACAACTACCAATAGACAGATAACCTTTATTTTGATACAAATCATAAATTCCGTGAGGAATCACTTTTTCTTTACTCAAAGAAGGATAATCGTGGTCAAAAACATTAATAGCTTCTGTGGTATAGCAACTACCAGTCCTGTAAAGGTTACCCAATCGTTCTTTCTTTTTGCAGTCAATACTCAAAATAGGTGTATTAGTGCTAAGCATATTGACCATTTCAAATATCATTCAAATTGTAAAGCACGGTCTTTATAAGTGCCTGTTGCAATCGTTTTTAACATATTGCTATTTATAGCCTAATTTTCTAAGTTCTGCTCGAATAACAAAAACACCTAATTTTTCACCATAAGTTTGGTAATACAATCGAGATAAGTCATTCGGTGTTAAATAGATAAAATACACCTCAGGTTTCGTTGGAACACCTCCTTTGTATTTGTCAATTAGCTGGTGAAGTTGGTCAAGTTTTTTTTTGAAAGCGTTTTACGGCGACCTCCTCCTGGACGACGTTGTTTACCCTTCGGTATCTCTGCCAGGAGTATAGGATTCTTTATTTCATTAATCCCTTTTCTCAATCGGTACTCACTAATTCCGAAAAGTTGGCTGATATAGCGTCTACCTCCATAAGCTAATTTTAACGCTTCTACTGCCGCATAATGCCGTTTATCTTTTTCGGATAGACTTGAAAAAGACCGAACCATTTGTCTTTCTGTTTCTTCAGTGTATTTTTGCATTGTTTTTTCACACAAAGATAAACCGAAGAATGTAAATTTATTTCTTCAGCATTACTAATGCTAATACCGCTATGGTTTTGTATAAAATTGATAGTTGACAAAATTTAATTTCCCAACATGCTCTTAGATGACTAGAAATCCTATATCGGTGGTATCAAAATTCATATAATTTGGACATATACAATAGCAAAAAATTGAAAAAGCCGACAAAAAAACTCCATCGAAGAGCTCCTGTCGGCTTTTGGCCTCCCAAATTTTATTTGGAAAATCATATTTTAACGTACGCTTTGGTCATTTACATGGTTGACCCTTTTTAGTGCTCCGTATCGGAAATGAATCGAGCGTATCACAGACTTTAGTCTGTTGGAAAACGTAACAGTTGTTCCAAATAAGATAAAGCTCTAACTTTTTAACAAATTCAGCATTTCTTGGACAAGAGATAAATTGGTCTGATGAATGAGCTTTCCTTCTTCATCAAAGGCAATATCGGTGTGATAAAGTTCTAAAGTGGTAAGTACATTTGCTTTTAGTGCGAGCAAAGTATTCAAGAGCGATTGCATCGCTTTTTGGCCACGTGGTTCATGTGGCGTATAGACTATTGCTACAATCCGTTTTTTGTCCAACTCTCCTGATTGTGTTAGCCATTCTAAAGCATTTTTGAGAATAGCTGGAATATTATGCAAATATTCTGGGGTCGAGATAATCAAAGCGTCCGCCTTCAAAACGACCGTTTTGAAGACCTCGACAGCTTTTGGTATTGCTTCAAAATCAGGATAAAATAGTGGTATTTCTTCTAAAGAAAAAGATTCGAAAGTATGCTCTTGGCTCAGTTTAGGCAAATAATCGAGCAAGGCTTGATTTTTTGAGCCTTTGCGTATAGAACCACTAATCCTTAAGATTTTCATTTTGTAAAGATGCAATTAAATAAATGCTTTCCTAAATTTGTGGAAGGGCTTTGTGTTACAACAAAGTTTAGTAAAGCTAATTAATTTTATGAAAATAGATCATTCAAAAAAACAATTGGAAATTCTCGAAAAAGCGGCTGCGCTTTTCCGAGATAAGGGTTATGCTGCAACTTCTATGCGAGAGTTGGCGCAAGCCGTCAACTTGAAAGTATCGAGTATTTATAGTCATTTTTCATCCAAAGAAGCAATTTTACAGGTTATTTGTTTTGAAAATGCGCAGAAGTTTACTCAAAATATGGCAAGCATCGAAGCACAATACAATAACCCGC
Source organism: Saprospiraceae bacterium (assembly GCA_020628755.1). Taxonomy (GTDB): domain Bacteria; phylum Bacteroidota; class Bacteroidia; order Chitinophagales; family Saprospiraceae; genus JAHDES01. The sequence goes on along the minus strand of JAHDEQ010000105.1, from coordinate 9,256 downwards.
TGCAGCAACTGGAAGCTCTTATCAACTTACACATCGAAATAGCACTTGAAGATACAACCTCTGTTACAGCTTTTAATGACGAATGGCGACACCTTGGTGAAGCCAGGCTAGAAGAATTTTTGTCGCTCCGTAAAGAATATGAAATGAAATTTTGTGCAATTATTGAAGCAGGTATTGCCGAAGGTACGATTCAGGATATTCAACCGCAAACGATTTTTTATACGATTTTGAGTTCTATCCGATGGCTTTATGATTGGTATAAGCCCAACAAAAAATTAGAGGCAATTCTTATTAAAGAGCAAGTTTTGCGGTTGCTACTTCGAGGCATTGTTTCGGAGTAGTTTAACAAGAAATCAACTTTCAATTAATACCCCAATAGTTTTTTGGTTTTCTTGATTTCCAACTCAAATTTGGATTCTGTGCTTGCAAAAGTATCAGGATATGCATTTTGAATAAGATGAACCATCATACTTGTTGTCCATTTATCAGTATAGATTTCGAGTGGACTCCTCCCCTTTTGAACAGCTTTGGCTACGGGTTTATTAATCGTTTTGTGTTGTTCAACAATCTCGTGTAGCAAATTGGGCTTTTGTGCAATTAATTGATCACAAAGTGCTTTTTTCTGTTCAAAAAAATCAAATTCCAATCTTTTAAGTTGTTGCTCCAAATCTGCACGTTTCAAATGCTGCATTTCAATACGCTGCCGCTTTTCAAGATTCGTTTTTTTCTGATCTTGGACAGTATCAGTGTAATTATTTTGGATTGCTTTGAGTAGCCAAGCAAAAGGATTGTCAATTTTCTTAGTATCTTGTTTTAGTACGCGTCTTAGATGTCGGATTTGATATTCGATAAGTTCTATTTTGAAATTGGAAAACAATGCATTAATCGCCTTGTCATTGCCTCCCCATTTTTGCAATTGACTATAATGATGTGGTGGAATCGTTGGCAACAAAACGATTTCATCGTTTTGGTCTTGCTCTACGGGCATTCCTTGTTCTTTTACAGCTTCTAAAATAGACTTCGGCAAGTTTTTCGGAACATTTCTGAAAATAGAAAATTCTAAACTAATAACTTTTTTACCTATTTTCTTTTTGGGTAAATATTCATATCGAATGTCTGTATAATCAATCAATTCCTGTAGAATGCTGTCCAGCACTCTACGCCTAAAATTGTAATAATCTTTATAGCGACCTTTCAAACCCAAAGGCAATTTGATGTCTTCTTCTATTTCCAACTCGATTTTTCCTAAGTATTGATACATTTTGAGCAACTCATAAAACTTCATTGCATTGGGCGAAAGACAAACTCTATAAAAATAATTGTATAGTGTATAATGTTCTTTGACATTGAGCAAATAAGGTTTTAAAGCGGGATGAAAAAAGTAGGTAAATCGGTCTGTTTTCTTGTCCCAACGCACACGGGTCAGCCATGCAACCATGTCTGCCTGATCCTCATCTTCATACCACAAGGGAGTCCCCATAAGTTCTTTATGGATTTTTTTCAGTTCTTTACTTTCTGTGATACGTCTTTTACCATCTGCATTGATAGCGGCCTTTACTTCTCGAAACGAAAAATCCAAGGTCGGAAAATCATCAACTCCTTCCTTGCTTTTGGGCAGGTTTGCAATCAGAAATGAAATCCAAAGTTGTGCAGATTTAGAAATGCGCTCCTCCAAAGGAATGAGGTGGTTTGCTTTTTTTACATTAAGTTTTGCCATAAAATGTATAGGGTTAAAAACCAATGTAAAGATATTTCAAAAACCGTATTCTACCAAACCTTTCTTGTACGGTTTTACAAAAACTTTCTTTTTTATGCTTTACACTCTTAACAAATTGACGGTGATTGTACGGTTTACGGTAGATGTACGGTTTGCTGATTGTAAAAATAGCGGTAGATGTACGGTTTTGGAATGACTTCTAGCTTTATTTTTTGACGGTAAGCGTACGGTTTACGGTGATTGTACGGTTTATTCGTTGTAAAATGACGGTGATTGTACGGTTTTTGACGGTAAGCGTACGGTTTTTTTACAGTAGATGTACGCTTTTTAGTGACGGTAATTGTACGGTTTACGGTAGATGTACGGTTTTTGACGGTAAGCGTACGGTTATATATATATTTCTATACTCTTATTCTGTTGGTTATCAGATGATTATGGGCGATTCTTAGATTTGCTAACAATTTAATTTGTTTGTTTATACAAAAAACAAACAATAGTCATAAATTTGGAAAAATAGATTATGAAAATGTTGTTGAGATTTATTTTTATAAATTTTCAAATTTTGCAGAAAAGAAGAATATCTTTTTCTTTCTAATAAAAGAACCGACTACTTCTAAAGAAGGCTTATAAACATAAATACATCTATATGCTCAGGCATACAGATGTATTTATGTTTATAAGCCTATATGTTTACTTAAGCGGCTTTTGTGATTATTATTCTTTTTCAATAACAAAAGCAAAAAGAAATTGTGCAAAGAAGTAAAAAATAACTCTTTTAAGCCATTTTTTAGATTTTTAGTTAACCTTTATAACACAAAAATTTGCGATTGCTTAAATCTAGCCAAATAGTAAAACGTATTTCGATATGTATGAATGGATAGGCATATTTATGTAAATATGCCTGTATGCCGAATTTTGTCTTATTCCATGTTTAAGTCCTTTTTAATTAGATTGACCAAATAGTCTTTCATTGTAATTCTTCTGCGAAAAGTATGTTCTAGCATTGCATCATAAACTTCAAAAGGAAAATTGATGCTTGTACGATGCACTTTTTGTTTTGCTGTAGGTTCAGCAGAATTAATCTCTTGCTGATTTTTAGTTTCTTTTTCTTCTATATTTTCTGCTGCCGAAATATCAAGCGGTTGTTTTTGCTTTACGGTACTGCGGCGCAATTCTTTTCCAAAATCTTTTTTTGCCATGCTAATTGAGAATTAAATCGTTTCTAAAATACTAATAACTTCATTATAAAGTGCAATGACTTCAGCTTTAGCTTTAGCATCGGAATGTTCATAAACGCCCTTGCCTAGCAAATTTGCTTCGCCATATGCTACACGTCTGTGTAGCAAAGTGTTGAGTGGTTGTATAGGAAATTCTTTAAATCGTTCAACAAACTCTTTATGCAATATTGGGCGAGGGTCAAATTCATTAATTGCAAAACGAGCTAAAATTTCTTTTTCTTTAATAGCCTCCAAATTTCTAATTTGGTTAATAAACTGTTCGGCTGTGTTGACTTCTGAGCTTCCTTTTGGCGTAACTGGCACTAAAACCAAATGACTAAGCATAATGATTTTGTCGGCTATAACAGATTGAGACGGAGGACTATCAATAATAACATAGTCAAACTGCTGATACAAATCACGTACTTTCAGTGCTATCTCCTTGTCATTTGTAATTTTCTCGACGTGGATTGTTGGCAAGGAAGCATCGCGCGCTTCAATCCAATAGTGTGTGTTCTGACTTTCGTCTGCATCAACAATGCAGACATTTAATCCAGCCTGCGCCATACAGATGGCTAGGTTTTGTGAGATTGTGGACTTCCCTACTCCACCTTTATAAGAAATACAAGATAATATCATAAGTAATGTTTGTTTTTACAAAGGTAGAAAATTTATCATACATACAGGAATATTTATGCCCAAAAATAAGTACGCCTGTATGCCTATATGTATCTATTGTTTCTAAGTGCCTTATATTTGCTAGCTTTGCATATAGTTAGTGCAGGAGAAAAAATCTATTACAATTATTTAGGAAGCATCGATAAAATGACCTTATGGATAATATCAATTTGGAAATACCAGATTTATTGAGAAGACATTTTCCTTTTTTGAGAGAGTCATCACTTCAAAAAGAAATCGCTTTAGTTGGAGCAATTCATCATTTTAAAGAAGGAGAAATTTTGATGAATTTTGGGAGTTATATCAAATCCGTACCATTATTAGTCAAAGGAGCTATAAAAGTTGTCAGAGAAGATGATGTAGATGGAAAAGAATTATTGCTTTATTTTCTCCATGCAGGCCAAACTTGTTCCATGTCTTTTTCTTGCTGTATGATGAATAAAAAAAGCGACATCCGCACAACCGTAGAAGATGATGCAACACTTATTGCTATTCCTATCAAGTATGTAGATGAGTGGATGGGGAAATACTCAAGCTGGAAAAATTTTGTCATGCAATCTTATGACAGCCGTATGCGAGAAATGGTACGAACAATTGATTCGATTGCTTTTAGAAAAATGGACGAGAGATTACTGGAATATCTTTATCAAAAATCGAAAGTTCATCAATCCAAAATATTGTTTGCTACACACCAAGAAATAGCGGATGATTTGAATGCATCACGTGAAGCGATATCGAGACTTTTAAAAAAATTAGAAAATAGCAACAGAGTTCGTTTAGAAAGAAACAAAATCCATATACTCTGATTATTTTACAAAAAAAAAGATTTTACATTGTGATTTGCATCACAGAACTTCTTTGGGAAAAGATGTTTCTTTGTACTATTATTTTATGACAAATTTGATTTTTCAATGAAAGTAGAACAAATATACACAGGCTGCTTGGCACAAGGAGCCTATTACATCGAGAGCAATGGCGAGGCTGCCATTATAGACCCTTTGCGAGAGACAAGCCCTTATATTCAAAAAGCTAAAGAAAATGGTGTTCAAATCAAATATATTTTTGAAACACATTTTCATGCAGATTTCGTTTCAGGACACCTAGATCTCGCTCAAAAAACAGGTGCTCAAATTGTTTATGGCCCGAATGCCGAAACGCAATACCAAAAACACTTGGCCAAAGATGGAGAAGTATTTCAAATTGGTATGCTTAGTATTACAGTCATACATACGCCTGGGCATACGCCTGAAAGTACGACCTATCTTTTGAAGGATGAAAAAGGAAAACCTTATGCCATATTTACAGGTGATACGCTTTTTATTGGAGATGTAGGTCGTCCTGATTTGGCACAGAAAAAAGATAATCTAACGAAAGAAGATTTGGCAGCTTGGCTTTTTGATAGCTTACGCAATAAAATTATGCCGCTACCAGATGATGTCATTGTCTATCCAGCACATGGTGCTGGCTCGGCTTGCGGCAAAAATATGAGTTCAGAAACGTGGGACACGCTGGGCAACCAAAAAAGAACTAATTATGCACTACGAGCAGATATGACTAAGGCGGAGTTTATACATGAAGTAACGGATGGTTTGCTGCCGCCTCCAAATTATTTTGCTCAAAATGCCAAGCTAAATAAAGAAGGTTATGAAAGCATAGATGTGGTAATGGAGCGAGGTGCAAAAGCACTTTCTCCAAGTGCTTTTGAAGTGGCTGCTAACGAAACCGATGCCCTTATTTTGGACGTAAGAGCCAAACAAGATTTTGTAAAAGGATTTATACCTAATTCTATATTTATTGGTTTGGATGGAAGTTTTGCACCCTGGGTGGGCGCATTGATAACTGACCTCAAACAACCCATTTTGATCGTTGCGCCTGAGGGTAGGAGTGAAGAAACAGTCAAACGATTGGCGCGTGTCGGATATGACAATGCCATTGGTTATTTGGAAGGCGGTTTTGCAGCTTGGGAAGCTGCCAATAAAGAAATTGATAGTATCGAAACAATTAACGAGCCTACTTTTGAACAAGCATTTGCCAATGTTAAACATATATTGGACGTACGCAAGCCTGGCGAGTTTGAAAGCGAACACATCGAGAATGCTCAAAACTTTCCTTTAGATTTTATCAATAGTCATATGAGTGAAATCACTCGTGACAAAAAATATTATTTGCATTGTAGAAGTGGCTATCGTTCAACAGTAGCTGCATCAATATTGAAGGCAAGAGGTTTTCATCAACTGGTCAATGTACAAGGAAAATTTACAGCTATTAGTAGTTCAGAGATTCCTACGACGAACTATGTTTGTCCATCAACATTAAAGTAATAGTATATACATACAAATCAGCGATTCACGCTTTAGAAAAATTTGAATGTCGAAAAAAGCAATTTCCAAAATTTTGACCGCCCGAAGGGAGAATTTTTCAAAAATTGTAGCCAAAGCGGAAATTTTTTTAAAAATCTAGGTCAAAAGTTTTGTGAAATATGCGATTCGACGAGCTTCCTGCCAGCCGGCAGGCTGGTTTGGTTCTTTTTTGCGGTAAAAAAGAACAAAGTTATATATGAAAAAATCAAAGTGCAAATTGCTGTGAATACCAAATCCATATTTCCACTTTTTGAAAGTATAAGCAAGCACAACTCCACCAAGTGGAGATGTGATATTGTTGCAGGCCTAACGGTAGCTGTTATGATCATTCCACAAGGAATGGCTTATGCGATGTTGGCGGGTGTACCACCGATATATGGTTTGTATGCAGGTTTGATTCCATTGATTTTGTATGCACTTTTGGGTACGTCAAGGCAATTAGCCATTGGGCCTGTAGCGATTTCCTCTATATTGGTATGGTCGGGCGTTAGCCAAATAGCCGAACCTTTTACAGCCGAATACATTTCTTTGGTCGTCTTAGCAGGTTTGCTCATTGGGCTTGCCCAAATGTTGCTAGGATTATTGCGCTTTGGATTTTTATCCAACTTTATATCACATCCAGTCATAGTAGGATTTACCTCGGCGGCATCTATTATTATTGCAATAAGTCAACTCAAAGATTTTTTGGGTATAGAAATTCCTCGATTTCCCAATGCTTATGAGACCCTCCAATATGCCATTTTGCATATTGGAGAAACCAATTGGCAGTCGGCTTTAGTCTGTGCTAGTAGTATTATTTTGATGCTTATTTTGAAAAAAATAAACCGTTCAATTCCTCATGCTTTGATCGTTGTGCTGCTAGGTATTGTATTGGTGTATGGAGTAGGGGAGGAGCGACTCAATTTGCCTATTGCTGGAGATATTCCACAAGGATTGCCTAGTTTAGTTGTTCCTGTACTAACTTGGGAAAATATTGTACGACTACTGCCTACCGTTTTTACCGTAACGATAATTGGTATTGTAGAAAGCATCAGTATTGCACGATTATTACAAGCCAAGCATGATAATTATCGGATTCGACCCGACCAAGAATTGATAGCTTTGGGCCTTTCAAAAATAGGAGGAGCGTTCTTTCAAGCCATACCAACTTCGAGCAGTTTTTCACGCTCGGCAGTCAACAATTCTACGGGGGCGCATTCGGGGATTTCGTCTATTATTACGGCCTTGTTGGTAGGCTTGACTTTACTCTTTTTGACTCCTGTCTTTTATTTTTTACCCAAAGCAGTACTGGCAGCTATTATTTTGTTGTCCGTTTTGAGTCTTTTTGATTGGAGAGAAGCCATACATTTGTGGCGGACACATCGTATAGAATTTTATATGATGTTGGGGACATTTTTAGTAACACTTATTTTTGGTATTGAAGAAGGCGTATTTGCAGGAGTTGCTTTATCTATTTTTATAATTTTAGTACAAAGTTCCAGACCGCATATTGCTGTGTTGGGCAAATTGCCCAACACCAACACGTATCGAAATATCAACCGATTTGAATTGGCCGAACAAATAGAAAATACACTCATTGTTCGTTTTGACCATCAGCTCTATTTTGCCAATGCAGGTTATTTTCAAGAAATGATACAAGAGTTGATGGAAAATAACCAAGAGCCAATCCATTTATTAATATTAGATGCGAGCTGCATCAACAGCATTGATAGCTCTGGGATAAAAGCTCTTAAAGATTTACATCGTTTTTGCAAAGAACAAAACATACAATTTTATACCGCAGGAATGGTCGGCCCCGTCCGAGATAAAGCAACTAAGACAGGATTAATTCGACAATTGGGCAAAAAATCACTTTTTCTAAATACCCATCAAGCCATAATGCATCATAAGAATCAAAACGAAGATTTAGGAAGCAATTGGAATCCCGATGCGATCCAATCGCAGTTTAGGAAAACCCAAGAAGATTCAGCAAACTAAACATAAAATTTATGCAAATTATTGAATTTATTAGCCAACCTTGGCACTGGTCTATATCTGGCGCAATCATAGCCTTGGTGATGTTTTTACTTATTTATTTTGGACAACGCTTTGGCGTATCCTCTTCATTTAAGACTTTTTGTTCGATGGGAGGTGCAGGAAAAAAGTACGAATATTTCAATTACGACTGGAAAAGTCATAGTTGGTTATTGACCTTTATTTTGGGAGCAGTTATTGGTGGGGCAATTGCTTCAACCATTTTGGCGAGCCCCGAACCCGTGCAGATTTCGCAAGCTACCATTAATGACCTCGCAAATATGGGAATTGCAACACCTCAAAATATTACAGAAGGAACAGGTTATGTACCTACGGATTTATTTAATTTTGAAACTTTATTTTCTTTAAAAGGAATCTTAGTGATGGTACTCGGAGGTTTTTTGATTGGCTTTGGCACCCGCTGGGCGGGTGGTTGTACTTCGGGACACGCCATTTCTGGAATGTCCAATTTACAACTCCCTTCATTGGTCGCTGTCATCGGATTTTTTATAGGAGGTTTATTAATGACACATTTGTTATTACCTCTAATTTTATCATTGTAAGGCACAGAAAAATTGTACCACAGACTTTAGTTTGTAAGGCGATATAAATCAATAAATGGCTGCGATACAGTTTCCTTAATTTTCTAAAGAACAATCAAAAAGTATTATGAAATTAACTAGATTTCTTTTAATAGGTATTTTATTTGGAATAGTAATGACCAAGTCTGAGGCAATTTCTTGGTTTAGAATCCAAGAAATGTTTCGCTTTCAGAGTTTCCATATGTATGGTATTATTGGAGTGGCTGTAGTGTTGGGTGTCTTGATGCACCTCGGCATCAAGAATAGCAATATGAAAAATAGTATGGGCGAAATTATACAATTCAAAGCCAAACCCAATACCTACAAGGCAAGTCTGTTTGGAGGTATCTTTTTTGGTTTAGGCTGGGCAATGACAGGAGCTTGCCCCGGGCCGCTATATACTTTAGTAGGACATGGATATTGGGCAATATTGGTCGTCATTGCAAGTGCTTTGCTAGGAACTTTTGCTTATGGAGCATTGAAGGGGAAGTTGCCGCATTAAATTTCCTTCTTTGACAAACCTGCCTGCGCAGGCAGGTTCCGTGTTCCATTCAAAATAAAGGAGAGAACGACCGTAGGAAGTGAACGATTTTAGATTTGAATGGAAATATTCTCACGGAAAAAGTCAAAGAATCTTAAACTTTAACACCCTTGTCTAAAAATCCCTATTTTTGTCAAAAATTTCTCTCC
>JAHDEQ010000104.1 GCA_020628755.1 Saprospiraceae bacterium | reverse complement strand
AAAGAGGAGTTACACCGCATCCATTTTTATAGTACTATTTTAGAACAATCCAATCCTTATGCAGAATCATTTCAAATCCATATTTCAATTATTATTCGTATTCCTTCTGGGCAGTACCGCCTCTCAAGCGCAATATTTTGACCGTTTAGAAATTCCATTTGAGATGTATGGCGAAGACCTCAAATATGCTACTGCTGGCGGCTTGAATGCCCCACAACTTTGGGAGGTTGATTTGAATAATGACCAAATACTCGACCTTTATGTTTTTGACCGAGTGGGCAATGTACACCTCACTTTTATCAACGAAGGTATCGAAAATGCCGTGAGCTATGATTTTGCCCCCGAATATGCTCGCAATTTTCCTGACTCGATTCGCAATTTTAGCATCTTGCGTGATTTTAATTTCGACGGAGCTTATGATCTATTTTGTTATTCGATGCGTCCTGGCGTACCTGGTATGGCCGTGTATGAAGGCTACTTCAATACAGAAAATCAATTGGATTTTAAGCTCTTATACGATGTCATGTTTTATCCTGGTATCACGAATGATTTACCTGTAAATTTAGCTGTTCTAAATATTGATATTCCTGATATTAATGATATTGATTGCGATGGCGACCTCGATATTTTGACCTTCGACCTCGGCGGCGGAAGTGTAGATTGGTATAGAAACTACTCCGTCGAACGAGAATATGGCACAGACAGTTTGCTCTTTGAACTAGAAAAAAAATGTTGGGCTGGTTTTTACGAAAGTGGTTTTATAGAAGAAATTGACCTTGCTGAAAATCCTGATGAATGTGCCAATGGTTTTCAAGAAGGTAGTGCTGCCGAACGCCATGCAGGTTCTACTTTATTGTCTTTAGACTTGAATAATGATGATGCTAGGGAATTGCTGATTGGAGACGTTTCTTTCGAGCATATCACTATGCTCGAAAATGGCGGTTCATGTGGCAATGATTGGATGAATGGCCAAGACCTAGACTTTCCAAACTATGATATTCCAGCAGAAATGCCCATTTTTCCTGCTCCTTTCTATTTAGACCTTAATAATGATGGCCGAAAAGATTTTGTAGCAGCTCCCAACAATAATGTGAGTGCCGTTGATACCGAAAATGTTTGGTATTATATCAATTCCAATAATAATGATTTTCCTATATTCCAATTGCAACAACGAGATTTATTTGTTGGCGAAATGGTAGATTTAGGCACTAGCTCCAATCCTACTTTTGCTGATGTGACGGGCGATGGTTTGCTCGATTTGGTAGTTGGCAATTTCTCTAAATATATCCCAGGAGGAACTAAAGAACCTCGTTTGTACCTTTTTGAAAATGTTGGTTCAGCAAACGCACCCGCTTTTAAATTATTAGATGATAATTGGTTAAACTTTATTCAATACGGCTCTACTACACACAATTTGAGTCCTACCTTTGGTGATATTGATGGCGATGGCGACCAAGATTTATTGGTCGGCGAACAGTGGGGCTCGCTCTTCTTTGCCGAAAACACCGCAGGTGCGGGCAATCCCATGAATTTTGAAACGGTACAAGCGGCTTACCAAGAACTCGATGTCAGAAATACGCCTCGCCCTACCCTTTTTGATTTTAATCAAGACGGATTGATGGACATTATCATCGGCGAAGCCAACGGAATACTTAATTATTTTGAAAACTATGGCGAAGTCGGCAATCCCGTATTTGTCAACCAGCTCGATACACTCAACAATTCCAATGCTTTGGGACAAGTCAATACCCGCGATGCAGGCTTTTTGAAAGGTTTTTCTGCACCTCGTTTTATCACTGTTGACAATCAAACGCTTTTGATTACAGGTAGCGAAACTGGTCGCATCAAAATCTATGACAATATCGGTACTGACCCCAATGCTGCTTTCACTCAGGTAACCAATGCTTACCAAAATATTCGAGAAGGCAATAATACTTCGCTTGCTATTGCAGACATTGACAACGATGGTTTTTATGAAATGATAATTGGAAATATGCGTGGCGGACTCAGTGCCTTCGATACCGAATGGCAAGCCGCCCCCGTGAGTACACAGCAAGTTGTAAATACACTTGATTTTAAAGTTTTTCCAAATCCTACGAGCCAAAAATTCCAAATCAATTGGCAAGGAAACGATGATATAGCTATAAAAATTCATGACCAACTCGGACGCCTGGTTTTTTCCAAAAACCAGCTCAACAAATCTAATTCCACAATTGATATTAGTAACTTAGAAAAAGGTATTTATTTTATAAGTCTCGAAACGGCAAAAGGTCGTGGCGTACAAAAATTGGTAGTTTATTAGACAGACGAAAATTCATATCTTTGCACTACGTGAAGTGTCTATGTGTTGATGTTATTTATCAGTACCATAGCCCCCCAAACACGCAATTCATAGATACATAAAAAATGACTCCTGACGATTATAAAAAAATATCCTCTACCCTACCCAAACAACCTGGCGTGTATCGGTTTATCAATCCCGAAGACACGATAATATATGTAGGCAAAGCCAAAAATCTCAAAAATCGCTTGTCTTCCTATTTTACGGGTATCAAAAACCAAAGACCCAAAACTCGAACAATGGTCAAAAACGCCCAGCGTTTTGAATATACCATTGTTGATACCGAAACCGATGCCTTATTGTTGGAGTCCACATTGATTAAAAAATTTCAGCCCCGCTACAATGTCATGCTCAAAGATGGCAAAAGCTATTCGTATTTGTGTATCAAAAACGAGCGTTTTCCAAGGGTTTTTACAACCCGAAAAGTAATCAAAGATGGCTCAACCTATTTTGGTCCTTACATTTCCAAATGGCAATTGAATACAATTTTGGATTTGATAAAAGATTTATTTCAAATTCGGACTTGCAATTTTAATTTGACCGAAGAAAATATTCAAAAAGGAAAATTCAAAGTCTGCTTAGAGTACCACATCAAAAACTGTAAAGGCCCTTGCGAGGGACTTCAAAGCGAGGAGGAATACAACGAACAAATTAGCCAAATCAAAAATATTTTTCGAGGCAATTTTGGAGCTGTCAAAAATCATTTTAAAGCCCAAATGCAAAAACACGCCGAAGATTTGGACTTTGAAAAAGCACAAATCATTAAAGAAAAATTGACAGCTTTTACCGATTATCAAGGCAAATCTACTGTAGTGAGTACGACCATCAAAGATGTGGATGTATTTAGTATTGCAACCGACGAAAAAATGGCTTATGTCAACTATCTCAAGGTCGTTAACGGAGCAATCATCAATACTTATACCCTCGAAATGACCAAAAACTTGAATCAAGATGAAGCCGATTTATTGGCTTATGTGATTCCTGATGTTCGAGAAAAATTCAACTCCTTAGCAGGCGAGGTATTGACGGCTTTTGAAGTATTATTGACGAGCGAAGAATACAAAAACGTCGTTCCCAAAATTGGAGACAAGAAAAAATTAGTTGACCTTTCTTCCAAAAATGTCAAGTATTACTTGATGCAAAAAAAGAAGCAAGAAATCTCCAATCAAAACCGCCAAACTTCTGCCGAGCGCATCCTTACGACGCTCCAAAGCGACCTGCAAATGGATCGCTTGCCCATGCACATTGAGTGTTTTGACAATTCCAATATTCAAGGTTCACATCCTGTGGCGGCTTGTGTCGTTTTTAAAAATGCCAAGCCTTCTAAAAAGGATTATCGTCATTTTAACATCAAGACTGTTGTCGGTCCCGACGACTTTGCTTCGATGGAAGAGGTTGTGTATCGGCGTTACAAACGCCTTTTGGATGAAGACCAAGATTTGCCCCAACTCGTCATTATTGATGGTGGTAAAGGACAATTAAGTTCGTCTATGAAAAGTATTGATAAACTCGGATTGCGAGATAAAATTGTAGTTGTTGGCATTGCCAAACAACTGGAAGAAATCTTTTTCCCTGGTGATTCGATTCCTTTATACATCAATAAAAAATCGGAGTCGCTCAAACTCATTCAGCATGCCCGTAACGAAGCGCATCGCTTCGCTATCACCTTTCATCGCAACAAACGTTCTCAAAATTTCACGACCACCGAACTCACCAATATTAAAGGCATTGGCGACAAAACAGCTCAAAAATTACTCACGCATTTTGGTTCGGTCAAAAAAATTAAAAATGCGCTTTATGCGGAAATCGAAGCAGAAGTTGGGAAAGTTGCTGCCAAAAAGATTTTAGATTATTTTAGTCAACAAAAAGAAAAGCAAGAATAAAAAAAATCCTTATCGAAAATTTCGATAAGGATTTTTTTACTGCCTTTGTTCCTTGCAGTTCTAAGTTCATCGTAGTTTCCAAAAACGATGCGATATACTTATAAACGTTTCCTGATTCCTTACAAAGTAAACAATATCTTCAAACCACCTTGTGCGGTAGTTTGTGGGAAAGACGTTGTTACCAATGGGAACAGATTGGTATAATCAAAATACAACTGTACATTGAGTTGTTCGTTGATACCATAATCTAATGTTGTCGAAACACGAAAATCTCGACTACCACGTGTGATTTCATCAACACGATCTTTGAGACGATTGATGTATGTGATATTATTAGAATATGAAAAATCTAAGGTAAAGGTCAAGTCACTGGTAAATTCCTTTTCGGGATTTCGGTCTTTGGTATTTTTAATACCTCCTGGTAATTTTACACCCTTATCATCTTTTTTCTTCTTTTTACCGCCAGAATTACCCAAGTTTTTCAAAAATCCGATATAAACATCTTCCATCGTAAACCCTACACCAACCGTGATTTCGTCGGAGCGATTGACCGTTAAGGTTTGGTCGGCTGTTCGAAGCGACAAGAGACGACTCTTGTTGTAATCAATGTCTAAGGTAAAGGAATTTTGTAGTTCAAAACCAAAACCTATCAGAGGAGAAAAATTATCTGAGATACCAATATCTGGAATATCCAACGAAGGGAAATAATTGTTCTCATTATCAATATTGACCTGATAACGATCTTCAGGATTAAACTTCTGATGGGTTTGATATTGATTGATGGTCAAGTCCGATTTGTAAGAGTGTGCAATATCAAAGCTCTTAAAAATTTCTTTGAATGCTGGTATTTTAGTCAATCCACTATAGTTGACATTCCAATTGATACGAGGGAAAGTTCCATTGCTAAACATATTGCCAATGTTTTCGATACTCACATCATTGTCTAACATTTTGCGGACAGTCTGTAAATTATTGCCTCCATAGGCTGCCAAAAATGCAGGTACATAAGAACCTTGATGCAATTCGCCATAACCTTCGGGATAACCTGTAGAATCAACTGTTGCTACGACATCCCGAATATCAATTGCAGCTAACTGGTCGGCCGTTAAATTATTTTCGATACCATAATCTTCCGTCGCTTGCAGCCAAGCAGATTCCAGCTTGGCTTCATCAAAGGCATTGATAAGAGCCAAAGAATCTTTAAACAAAGTATTCAAACCATTATAAGAAATAGTCAAAGAACCATTGTTCAATAATGGGCGCAAACGCTCGTAATCCTCCCCTACTTTTTCCGTAATTTTAAAAGTCTCTAAATAATCTTCTCGATAAGAACGGGCAGCTTGCAACTCTATTCTAAAATCATTGACAGGTTCAAGCGTCAAACTGGTATTGATGCGCTGCTCGGCACTTTGAGTGACCTTGTCGGCCAAGAAGGCACTATTGGTCATCCAACCGTCGTCTTCGAGTTGATACAAGAAATTGCCCCTGTCCACAAGATTGTCTCTTTGCGAGCGAATGCCTGGCTGCCAGCCACTTACAAATTGCCAGCCTGGGGAGACAAAGCCATCGGTCAAACCAAAAAATCGAGGTACACCCATAAAACCAGGAATTGAAGTTCCCTCGGTTTGTTGATAAGACAATTTACCTTTGCGAATCATCAATAAGGGTCGAATCAAGACCATTTCGGCTTTGGAAGGTGTTCGTACTTTTTTGCGTTTTTTATCTTTTTTATCGTCGTTTTTGGAACTATCTGTAGCTCTATTGAGACCACTTGATTTTCGAGAACCACGTGAAGAACGTTTCTTGCCACCAATGGCCGACAAATAATCTGATTTTTTATAAATGGTCTCAAAATTAATGTCTCCATCTAATTTGATGTCTCTATTATTAGAAATGACATTACCCAAAGAATCGGCCACTAAGGAAGCTGCCGCCCAATCAAAGCCTGCGGCATAATTGGCTTTGACCGTCAACCAATCCAAAAATGGTATCTTTTTGAAAGGTACATTAAAGGAAGCATTGACATTGTGATTGTAATATTTTGGACGACCAAAATTTTGCAAATTGTCTATGATTTCTTGGCGTAAATCGTCGTCACTATTGGTTGCTATCAAATCTCGATTGGCATCAAAAACGTATTTGGGCAACTCGTCAATGACGGCTTCGTTGAGCGCATCAAAAGTCAAACGAAGCGACTTGGTAATATCCCAATCCAAGTTATAATTTCGAGCCCAAGTAAATTGCTTGGTAAAAAATTGCTTGGCGTAATCGGGCGTTTGTACGGTTTGATCGAGTTCTACAAAACGATATTCGGTTGTCGTAAGATTCCTATCCAAAATGGTATTAAAGAAAAATTTATTAGGAATAAGATTGAGGTTCATATCCTTTAAAATATCCAAATTATTTCCTTTGATAACCTTTTTGAAGGGTCGGATATATAGTGGTTTCATACTATAATCATAGTCAACCCCCCCTACATAAGAATCTATTGTTTCGTTTTTAATTAAGGGGTCACTATGCTCAGTTCGTGAGCGAGAATAATTGAATGTAAAATTAGAAATATCCCAGGGTTTGGCTTCGCCTTGCTTGGTTCTATCTTTACGAACATTGGTAAAGTTATAACTGGTGATATTGGTAATATCTTTGGCTTGGTTGCGTACCGAATCTTTGGCTGCTTCGGTCAATTGTGCTGCAACATTGTCTTTGTGGACAATGTCGGTGTCATAGGGATCGTACTCTGGCGTTTTAGTAACATTCGATTTGTTAAACAAAAATGGAATTTTTACACCCGATTGTTCAGGAAATAACTTACCCAATTCTAAAGCCACTTGTGCTTGATATTGCGCCACGCTTTCCCTTGCACGTTCTTGTACACGATCTTCCAAACCTCCCCAACCAATACTGGTATATTGGGCAGAAGCTCCTGCTTGACCAAAATCGGCTAAGTTCATATCAATTTGTGCCAAAGCTGCTGCTCCACCTCGCTCATCAAAACCACTAACACGCAACTCATTGACCCAAATCTCGGCGCAAGTTGGAATACCGTCGTCTCGTTTGTTGCGAACACCAATCATGATACCTTTGACTTCACCAATGGTTGGATTTCCTTTAACTCGTATTTTGTTAGCCAATAATTCTTGCTGGTCTTCTGTCCAATTTGGATTAAAGTTGGCTGCTGTTGAATCCACTACCGTAAAAACTAGACCTGCTTTTCGGTCTTGAACATTGTTACGCATAAGCTTTGCACTGCGTAAAACTTCGAGTGGAAAATCAAAAGAATTATTGTCTTTCCAAACTTCAGCAATATAGGCTTGGTCATTGGAATTGTTGCCATTGCTACAATTTGCACCTGCTTCGTCGAGGTCTGAAAAATCTAATGGTATCTCGTATTCATAATAGTTTTGTTCAAAGTCGGTACCGAGTCGAATAAAAGCAGTGAGTTTTCCTGTTTCTAGGTCTTCACCTTCTGCATTTTCGGCATGAACAAACATTTTGAGTCGTTTATAAACTCGCATATCTTCCAATTCTCGCCTCTGTAGCTTATAAATTGCCCGTGCATCGCCATCGGCAAGGTTGCAAATATCCATAGATAGCGACTGCTCGTTTTGCAAGACATTGGGAAATGCACCTAAAGATTGCTCTCGTACAATACCTGGAGGCAAGACATAATTGAATGGACAACGGCCTCCATTTTCTTCAATATTGATGGCATTGACATCAAAAAGAGTTGCGCTTCCTTCTTCGGGAGAACTGATACTGTTTTGCGCCAAACTTCTTTGGTAACGTCGCCATTGGTTACGCACCAACTCCAAACGTGCAAAACGGAAGGTCACCTGCTCATCAAAACCCGTTAAATACATTCGCATAAAACGAATAGAACGAAAATCTTGGATACCTCCAACTGCACTTGTAAATTGGTTCAAAGGTACTTTGAAGCGGTACCATTTACGACCATTTGCGCCATTGGGTTCTCGTACATCGGTCATAAATTCGTTGGGCAAAACGCCTCCTGTTCCATCGTGTATAAAAGGAATTCGATATTGGAAGTAAGACTCCGTTTCGTTTAAAGATTTATCATTATTCAAATCCTCAGAGTCAGGATAGTTTGTACCTGCCGAACGTAAGTTGCCCGTTTGTTGAGGCGAGTTGCCTTCTGTACCATTAAAATCTCGGTAGCGTTCTACAGGATTGGTCTCATTGCTATATCGTTCATCATTGAAGTGTATAAAATCATCAGCAGAAGGGTCTGCATTGACAGTTAAATTAGCGTTAGTATTAAGTGTATTATACGCTGCAAGTTGTTCTTGAAAAAAGATGGATTCAACATTATTATCCATACCATCTAATCCTACATCTTGTGCGGCACGGTCTTGGAGATCTTGGTTAAAACCATTAATTAAAGGTGTGAGTTCTGGGACTCGACCGAGGTTGGTATAACGGGTAGGTCTATTATTTATCTCGTCTTCACTCACACCTGGCAAGCCATTTTCATAGGCTTGCCTTGAGTCACGTAAAATATCTTCAGAAATATTACCAATGTTTAGATACAAATCACCTCTATCTGCAATAGGTGAGCCGTCAGGCTTCGGCAAAAAAGGGCTTAATACCCAAAATTCGATAAACTCTACATTGGATTGTTCAAAATCGTTGTTCGCTGTAATTTCACGCATTACACCAGCCCAACGTGATTCTGGATCTTTGAGCGTACCATCATCATTCATCCCTTCGGAATAAACTGTTCCTTCGGGTGAGTCAAAATTATAAGCACCTCGCTCGTCAGGATAATAGGTTAAATCAAATGAAAATACCGTATTATTTTGCGAAAGCGGTTGAATTTGCAAATTAGGAAATACCTCCGTTTGTGGAATAGACGTATAATAAGACTGCGTCTCATCCGCATCGTTGTTGAGGATTTGGAATTGAGGTTCCATACGGTACCAACTCAACTTGGCTCGATTGACTCCCGAACGATAATCGTTGATAAGGGATGATTCAGGAAATAATGGATTATTATTATCCAAATCATTTTGTGGTACACTGGCCAAAAACCATTGGTTAGCTGGATTCCTTAGATCAATACTATTGGCCGAACCCTCAAAATCATCTACCATCAAGATACCATCTTTGTCTTCTCGGCTTTCATTGACTGCTCTTGCGTGGCCAGGTTTCAGAAATGCACCTTCTACAAAGAAATTGATATTGGACTCGGCTTTGGTTTCAATCAAAGGCAAAGCATCAACAACTTTAGTAATCCAAGGGGCAGGCTTTGAAAAAGAAAAGTCAAGACCATAAATTCGGTTGTTGACGGGATCATCTCCGATATTTACTTTTTGTGTAAATGGTCGTTCAAAAAGGTGCATATAAGTTCCGCCCAAGCGAATATCTTCGTTCCAGCGATATTCGCCCCGTAGTCCTAGCATGGTCTTTTGTTGAAAGCCAAAGAGCGAGTTATTTTCAAAAGAAACATTGATAGGAACACCTTCAGCCAATAAGGCATCATTGAGTATGCGTACTCGACCGATTTGGTAATCAACTTCGTAATCAATACCTTCTTTTAGCGGTCGCCCTGCCGTTACACGTACCGAATTAGGCGGTAAGTTAAACGCTCCTAAAGAAATCTCGGAAGACACACTCGATTTGTAGCGACCTTTGATGGTAAATCGGTTAAATTCAGGATATTCTCTTGCCCTTGTGAGGGTCGAATCATATAAATATTGATACGAATATTTTTCAGCTAGAGCTGGGTCATCAATCCTTTTGGAGAGTGCTTCCCCAAAGGGTTCTAGCTTAGGAAAAATCAAACGACCATTATTAGTATTGATAGTCAAACCTTGTATGAAATCAAAGCGCCCATCTGGCACGGGATCTTGTTGGACATTTAAACGGTCTAGTCCAAACACTTCGAGCAAGGGCTTACCTGCCAAATTGGTTTCGGGCAGGAAACGCTTTTCGGCCTCTCCTGGGTCATCATAATAAATATCTAACAAAAAGTCTTCACGATTAACATTATAAGCACCAATAGAATAGACATTTTTCATCATCAAATCCCACAAAGGCAAGTCAATTCTTGGTGTTGTACCTTTCAACAGTTTCATAAACATGACCTGTTGTTGGCGGTCATTCTGATTGAATTGTGGAAGATTTGGGTTTTGAGTATTGGTATTATTAATGGTCGTATTAAGTGTGGTACTACTCGTTGCCACATTATTGGCCAAATCCCCTACGGCATAGTATTTCCCGTTGTAATCGTACTCATAAGCTACTGCTAAAACTTGGTCGGGGCGCAAGTTGATATTGACCGAAATAAAACCCAATTGTCGGTGATATTCAAATTCAGAAGGTCGTAGTTTACGACCTCTAATCTTCTCATAATCACGACCTTGTTGAAAACCTCGGCTTTGCAATACCGAAACCACTTGATCTAAAGAACGAGAATCGTCCTCGCTTTTGAAAGCGTCGTATATTTCGTTGGCAGCATTTTGGGGAAGTACCGTTTGGCCGCAAATATCTTTATCCACTTGTCCAACTGTGTTTCCTTGAAACAGTTGATTTTGGTTGGTAATACGTGTATTTTCTCCCAAATCGGCAAAAGCTACGATTTCGCGAGAAGCGTCATTTACATTATTGTTGTCATTGGTTACCCAAACTTCGATATTGGTAATATTAAATAATGAGTTGACTTGAGGAATATTTTTTAGGGCATCTTCGTAGGTATCTCTATTAAAATGAGAAAGGAAGAAGTGTCTAAATTGGTCGTACTCATCAGTTTTCACTTCAAAAGTCTGTTCCTGAGCACCATTTTCAAAACGGATGCTTTCTTGACGTGACCGCTTTTGCGAAGCCAAAGCGGTAAGCCAGAACCGTCCAAACTGCAACTCGGTTTTTAAACCAAAAAGAGCTTCACTACCTTGTATCAAGTTGGATTGTAATGGCATCGAAACATTACCCGCTTCTATCTTTTTGATAATCTCGTCCTCACTAAATTCGTCGCTACTATAGTTGATTTTCATCTGATTATCAAAATTAAACGTAGCAGCCGTATTATAACTCATATCAAGGTTGAGTTTGTCTCCAATCTTACCTTGAACATTCATCTCCAAAGGTTGCATATCAAAAATCGGATAACCAAAACTTTGATTACGCTGAATTTGAGCAGGATTATCTGTTTTGTTATAACCATAACCGAAGACCAAACCGATTTTACCTGTCGGTGTAATCTCAATATCCGTACCTCCAAAAAGACGGTCGAGCAAGTCCTCGTCGAGGTTAAGTTTTTTGATAGGGTCAACCAAGCCTCCAGCACTCGCACTTGCTCCTGCATCAACCATACCCGCTAGTTTTTTGAAGTAATCTCGCTCTTGTTCTTCTTCCCGATACTCCATGTACTCGTCAAAAGTCAGGTAGTAAGGCATTCGATAATACTCGTCGCCAATGCGCTCATAAACAATATATTGTCCTGATTCGGGGTCGTACTCAATTTCCTTTTCAATGATTGGAGGGTCCTTTAAATCAAAAGGATTGGCGTTTTGTTCGTAGATGTAACTATCGTAGCGTTCGGAGATAGGCGTTGTATCTTGAGCTATAGATATGACATACTCGTTAGAGTATGGATTTTCTAAATTCGTGCCACTAAAACTGTAGGCATGTGTTAGAAAAAAGGTAGCAAATACAATGACGGTGCTGAGTAAAAATATTCTTATGTTCATAACTGACATGGGATCAGACTAACAAATTTTTGTGCTGCTTTTTGTAGTGCCAAATCTGATCTTATAGTTTGATTTAATCTATTTGTGTATTTAGTGTATTTTCAACCCATAGATAACGGATATGTATCAAATGGATTGTATAGTGTTAACGGTTTCTTATGATTCTTTTGTATATGTAGCAAAAATTAACATTTGGGTTTTTCGTATTCATTGTCTTGTAGTAGTCAAATTTTAAATACGAGAAAAAGATTTGAAAGTTGTCTTTTGAGGTGTTCAAGTGTTCATGTATGCAAGTGTTCACGTTTTAAACAACTTGAACACGCGTGCACGTGAATACACGAACATGTTTTAAGACATTTGCTTCAGGGCTACTCGTATTAAATCTTCAACTCGATCTATGGAAGGCTGTTCTTTGAGGATTTTGTTGAGTGATTTTTGAACTTGTATTTTGTTAAAACCAAGAGCGATCAATGCCGAAAGTGCCTCGGAACGGACCGTATCATTCATTGGCAACAAAGTTGGTGCTGCACCGCCAGACTCTTTAAGCATTTTGTCTTTTAAATCCAAAATAATCCGCTTGGCAGTCTTGGGACCTACTCCTTTTACCTTTTTAAAGGCATTGACATCTTCTGAAATAATGGCAGAACGCACTTCCTCTGTTGTCATACCCGAAAGCAAAACCCTAGCGGTATTGGTACCAATACCGCTGACCGATATTAAATGCACAAACATACTTCGCTCGGTTTCTTCCGAAAATCCATATAAAATTTGTGCGTCTTCTCGAACATGAAAATAAGTTAGTAATTTTGCATTTTCCAATTTTTCAATAGCGGCGTAAGTATGCAAACTAATATTGATGTGATAACCTACTCCTGCCGTCTCTACCAAAACATAAGTCGGGTTTTTGTAGGTGATGATTCCTTTAATATAACTTATCATTGGGTTTATTTTTTCGGGGCGAAGGTAGAAATAATGCTTGATATTTTTACTTTTGCACTTTCAATATTTGTGTTTGTGTGTCTATGTGTTTGCGTGTTTATGATTTTCTTTCCTTCGCACACACATAGACACGTAAACACACAAACACGCCAATTATGAACATCTTACTCCTTGGTAGTGGCGGACGGGAACACGCTTTCGCTTGGAAAATCACACAAAGTCCGCTTTGTCAGCAACTTTATATTGCGCCAGGTAATGCAGGGACTCGCCAACATGGCAATAATGTAGCCCTTAGTCCGAATGATTTTGAGGCTATACAAGATTTTTGTAAAGAAAAAAATATTGCTATGATTGTCGTAGGCCCCGAAGAACCTTTGGTACGAGGCATCTATGATTTTTTTGAGGATAGTACCATTCAAGTAGTCGGGCCTTCTCAAATGGGTGCACAACTCGAAGGCAGCAAGGCTTTTGCCAAAGAATTTATGGCCGAAATGGGTATTCCGACCGCAGCCTATCAGGAATTTACAGTTAAAAACTTAGAAGCTGGCTACGATTTTATTGATGCTCAAAAGCCTCCCATTGTTTTAAAAGCCGATGGCTTGGCGGCAGGTAAAGGCGTTTTGATTTTAGAGGATAAAGAACAAGCTAAAAAAGAGTTGCAACTGATGTTGGGCGGTAAGTTTGGTGTTGCCAGCACCAAAGTTGTCATTGAGGAATTTTTGGATGGTATTGAATTTTCTGTTTTTGTTCTCACCGATGGAAAATCCTATAAAACCTTACCTATTGCCAAAGATTACAAACGTATTGGCGAAGGAGACACTGGACTCAATACGGGCGGTATGGGAGCCGTTTCGCCTGTACCTTTTGTGGATAAAGTGCTGATGCAAAAAGTGGAAGAAAGAGTCATCAAACCCACGATTGAAGGTTTACAAAAACGAAATATCAACTACAAGGGTTTTGTTTTTATTGGGCTTATTAGGGTCAAGGGTGAGCCTTATGTTATTGAATACAATTGTAGGATGGGTGACCCCGAAACAGAAGTTGTTTTACCTCGTCTGCAAAGTGATTTAGTTGAATTATTCCAAGCACTTGAAGATGGAAATTTGGATGACTTTACGATTGAAATTGACCAACGAGCTGCTACAACCGTGATGCTCGTTTCGGGTGGTTATCCGCAACAATACCAAAAAGGTAAAACCATGCAGGGTTTGGACAAAACCCTGCACAGCCTCCTATTTCATGCAGGTACTAAAATCTTAGAAGACCAATCCATTGTAACCAATGGAGGTCGAGTATTGGCGGTTACTTCTTATGGTTCAAATTTCAAAGATGCACTGAAAACTTCTTATCAAAATGCAAAATTTATTGAGTTTGAAGGTAAGTATTATCGCAAAGATATTGGTTTCGATTTGTAGGAATCATAATCGCCTTCAGTGAAACCGATAGGCTCATACAAGCAATAGACAATTTGAAAAAAAAAAGCGACAAACCCATTGATAAAGAATTGATTATCAATGGGTTTGTTTTTTTGTCGGGAAGACAGGATTTGAACCTGCGACCTCACGCCCCCCAGCGAACAAATCTTTACTTATTGATACTTGTCAAGACTTACAAGTAATTCATAAAATCCTATTTTTCAGTTAATTATAAGTTAACAACTTATATCTAGTTTGTGTGCCTTAGATATATTTATGTAAATTTGCTAGTGCAATAGCTAGTACATAAATTTATCCTATGCCTACATTCAACATAAAACTATACACCAAACGACCTCTAAAAAATGGATTATACAAAGTAGTCTTACAAATAGTCCATAATCGAAAACCTACTACTATATCTTTAGGCTATGAATGTGCCTTAGAAGATTGGGATAAGGACAAAAGACTTTTCAAAAAATCTTTCAAAGGCTACAAAACCAAAAACAGAATCCTAAGAAGAACTTTAGAAAGGGCGGATGAAATCACTGATGAAATACAGCTATCCAAAAAACCTTTTACTATTCAATTATTCCGAAAGCAATTTTTGGAACAAAATAACCAAGTCCACTTTTCGGCATTTATGGATATATTGATTAATGAGTTTGAACAACTCGACCGTATCAGTAATCGAAATATTTATAGAGTCCTTAAAAATAGAGTGGTTACTTTTCATGGTTCAAAAAGTGATATTCCTTTTTCTGAAATCAATCAACGATTTTTAGAACGCTTTGAAGTGTTCCTAAGATTAGACGGCTGCAAAGATGGAGGTATCAAGCATTACATGAAAACATTGAAAGCAGTATATAACAAAGCAATTGACCGAGAACACGCCAAAGAAGAAAACTATCCTTTTACAACCGCACGAAAGAAATCAGGCTATTCTTTTAGTCATCTAAAATCCAATGCCAAACCAAGAGCAATATCAATTGAAGAAATGGATAAACTAAAAGAGTTTGATACAAGTGAGCATCCTCATTTAGTCGAAGCACATTTGTATTTTTTGTTTAGCTACTATTCGAGAGGAATGAACTTTAAAGATATGGCTTTGCTCAAATGGTCTGATATTTATGATAATCGCATCCATTATACACGGAGCAAGACTAAAGGCAATATAGACGTAAATGTAAGTACCAATATTCAAAAAATTCTTGACCACTTTCCCCCTACTAATTGCGATTATGTTTTTCCTATATTGAGCGACTTCCATCAAACACCCTTACAAATTCATAACCGTATTTCTAAATGTAGAAAACAGTA
>JAHDEQ010000103.1:6377-15649 GCA_020628755.1 Saprospiraceae bacterium | reverse complement strand
TCACTATTCACGAGAAAATTCCCTTTAAGGTAAATTCGGAAATTTATCCCGTGAATAGTATAGTAGCACTTTAAGAGAATGAACCCGAAAGGGCTTATTCAAAATAACTATGAAATCCTTTCAAAAAAAAAGCAGCCCAAAATGACCGAAGTCATTTGAGCTGCAACTCTCCTCACTTTTTCCCTAAGTGAAAAACAACCTATTATATTTTTTTCTGAATTTGAATTATCGGATTTATAGAAAGAAGTATAATGGTCTAGTATAATGTTTATTTGTTTGGAGGACATAGCAAGCCTCTGTTTGTAGTTTCGATGAAACTACAAGCGTTTGGTTTACGCTGTTCCAAATTAAGTAATTGTAATTTTTGAGGCCGCTAGATTCTTTTTGAAAAAGAACCTAAAGGGTTTAGACCTCATTTAAGATTTATCTCATTTTTATCTATTTCGCTTCGCTTTGTGTATTATTTTTATTTTCTCTTAAAACTGAAATCGCAATCCTGTATTCAATCCAATATTGATATATCGTTGATTTGTTGGAAACTCATCAACTGTCAAAGATTGAGTTCGTACCAACATATTGGGTTCAAATAGTAAAGATATATTGTTTGTCAAATTGTAAGCTCCAAACACACTTGTGTAAAAACTCAAACCCAAAGGCCCTCTGAAAACATCATCATTCAATGATGTGCTAGAACTCACCTCACTCAGTCGTATAATTTCCTCCTCAGCTCCTGGCACATTCAAGATAAAGTTGTTGCGTTTGGAAGGCGATTTGAACATCAAATTGACATAAGTACCGACATTGAATCCAAAAACCATATCTCGGTGGTCAAACTCATAACCTATCATAATTGGCACATCTACAAATTGATACTTATTTCTATCATTTAAAATATCAACATTGGGCAAGTCGCCAAATCGACTTTCATCTAAGACGATTTTTTCGGTCAACTGATTGTACATCAAGCCAATACGCCACACAAATCCACTCGAATAAGCTACAGAAAAACGTGTTCCTGTCGAATAAGACGAATGGTAACGTTCGGTATCCATACGGTTACTGGCATAGTCGCTATACTGTGCTGATTTGCCTCGAATTACCCGACTCGCATAGTCAAAACCAAGTAACGCATCAATAGAAAACTTAGGCTTAGGCATAATTTTGAAACTACTATTGATACATCCTTCTTTGAGACTAAATATTTTAAGGGGTTGAACAGCAAAAGGCTTCTTAAAAAGAGGAACAACAGGTAATCGAGAAGTATTTTCTTGAAGTGAAGAGTCGAATACAAAATTCTTAGAATTTTTTTCTTCCGATTGTTTCTCTGACAGTAAATAGTCAGATCCCTGTCGTCCCTCGCTAACGGGTGTTAAATTTAAAATAGATTTTTCTAAATTTCTTGTGTTTTCCGTTTGTGCTAAAGCATTCGTTTTATCTGATTTATATTTTTTTGACTTTACAGAATCTTGCTTCCAAGATTTTGTTGCTTTTCTATTGGACAAAGGTTCATTTACCTTTCTTTCATTTGGTTTTTGTATAGTAGATACGCTAAGTTTTGAATCTGCTGCCTCTGTTTCAATATTTTTTCCAAAAGATTCATTTTTTTCTATGTTGGTTGTATGAGTGGCCTCTGTAAAATTTGTATTGGACTGAGCTTCTGCCGAATTGGTAGAGGTAGCACTTGCCAAACTTGCAGCAGGTTCTGGATTGTCCCACCATATAGTTCCACCAAATAGAGCAATAAAGAAAACTGCCGCCGAAGCAAACAGCCAAAAAGGTTTGCTTTTTCTGGAGTCTGGTTCTTTTGCCAATTGTGTCTCTATAGAATTCCACAAATGCTCAGGTGTTGCCGAAGCATAGTTGTCTAATTTCTTTTGAAATAAATCGTCTATCTTTATTTTCTTGCTCATAAGAGAATCTTTTGTATGCCTAATATTTTTGTCTGCAACAATTTTCGGGCTTTTACCAACTGCGACCTTGAAGTACTCTCACCAATTTCTAACATATCGGCAATTTCTTTGTGGCTATAACCTTCTATTGCATAAAGGTTGAACACGACTCGATAACCATCGGGCAATTCTGAGACCAGTTTCAGCAGCTCTTCTTCTCCCAAATTAGAAATCGCTTTGGGTTCTAACCAATCTTCCTCATAATCATGCAATCCTATTCGTTCTTTCTGAAAACTATGCTTTTGATAGTTCTTCAATGCTGTGTTGATAACAATTCGGCGAATCCATCCTTCAAAAGAGCCTTTATGTTTGTATTTTTCAATATTGGAATACACTTTTATAAAAGCATCTTGTAGCAAATCTTCAGCCTCCATCTCATGCCGTGCATAGCGACGACAGACGGTAAGCATTTTTCCTGCATACCGCAAAAACAGCTCTTTTTGGCAGTTTCTGTCATTCCGAATACATCCTTTTATGAGTTCGCTATCCGTCACAATAAGAACATTGATAGAATTTTGAATTGATTTCCAAATTGGTTCAAAACCCTGATTTATATAAAGACACTATAAGATACTAAAATGCTGCCCATTATGGAAGTATTTTTTTGATAAATATGAATGGAATGAAATTATACTGGCTTTATGTCAACTCTTGTCCAAAAATCGTTCAAAAACAACTGAACTAAGGCTATGGTGGTAGCGTAGCTACCACCCGACTTTCATCTATTTTCGGATCGTATATTCAGACTTTTTGTAAATAAAATTTAACTTTTAAAAAAAATATAGCCCTCTCGTATTCAATTTCGTATAGATAATTACTCACACATATATTTTACCAGAAAAAAATTTAGCCATGTAAATATTTTACTATATCAAATATAGCCTTAACAAACACATGATGACAATCTATATTACAAGTTCTAAAGTGTCACAATATGGCAAGAATGACTTTTTTTGCTATTTAATAAATTCCTAATTTTGGTATGTGACATAAAAACAACAATCCATATATCTTTCTGAAAGCAATCTCGATCTGATATACAATAATATAGTATTGGAAATTTACACCTACGATTTTTATAGCCATCACTATTTTTTAAGCCTAACCAAGGATTAAAAAAGTCCTATTTCCACTAATTCCTAAAGTATTCTCCCCCCTCATATAAAGGTGAATAGCTAAATGCTATGGCATTTGCTATTTTCTACTCATACAACCATAAGTAGAGAACTATTATTAAAATCAAGCTAATATCCCAATGAAGTATTCATTTTTACCTCATTTAACAAAATACATATTTCTATGTATTTTATTCTCATTTTCAGGCATTTACCAATCCACCTATGCTCAAAATCTTCTAGTAGGTCCTGACGACTTGCCCGTTCAATTTACCTACTGTGGTAAAGATACTTTTAGTGTAGATATAAGGAAGCCTACAGGTACGATCACTCAAGTTTCTACATTTTCCAATGTAGAATTCGAAATTACGTTGCCTCCTGGAATGGAATATTTTGCAGGTACAGCATTTGCCGAGGATGTCGGTAATAGTATGCCTCATGGTATTATCAGCGAGACGATAAGCAATGGAAATGAAAATATCATTTTCAATTTAGCCAATTTCTTGCCCAATGGCGGTACAAGCAATTTGGTAAGGATTTTTGTACCTGTACGAGCCAATTGTCAAATTGACCAAAATGCCGTTGAGTACGATTTGACTTACGATTTTACACACCCTGTCAACGGTCTTGGCAGTGGTATGCATAGTTTTACAAGTGACCAAATTGGTTTGGCTTCGCCCAATATTATTGTAGTAGATGCCTTATCTAATCTTGACACAACCGATGTCAAAGAAGGCGATATGTGGACTCGAACTTATGAAATACAAAACTCGGTTATTGGCGAATATTGTGTGGATACGCTCTACTTTATCAACGAATATGCTTCTGATATTCAAATACTTAGCTATAATGCAGGTACAATTATTGAAAACACTGCGACTAGAGTTGTTGTGATGCTCACATCAACTGATTTTCAAGCACTTTTTGGAGAAGACCGTCTTTGTCAAAACGATCAATTTACATTGACCGAAAAAGTAGAATCCATAACTTGTATTTCGGGTGGTGGACAAGAAATTTCAAATATTGAAGTTGGTGTTAGTTGTACAAGTGATCCAGACGATTTATGTCAAAGTACCACACGCTTTGTTACGCATAGTTATCCATTGGGCGACCCTGGAGTCTATTTTAGATATATGCATGATATTGGCGGACCTACAGAATTTCCCGAACTCACTTATGCTCCCTCTTGCAAAGGAGAAGGCAACTCTTATACAATTGGTTACGCAATCATCAACCCTAGTACCGAATTCAAAGCTACCAATATTAGATACCGTCTTTGGGTACACAATAGTCCAACAACTATTGACACAACTTCTTTTATGGCCAAAATAGGTTCTAATGGAACTTATGAAAAGTGGACAGGCCCTTGGGAAGCCATTGGTACACATAATCAAAGTAGTCAATTGAACAATGTTGCCGATTGCTCTAACCCTGGAGGCGGAAATTTTATAGGTGAAGTTCGCTTTCGTTATCCAGAAATTCCTCCTGGAGATACACTATTTATAATAACATCGCTCAATATGTGTTATGCAACACCTGAAGAGTGTTTTTTACCTTGGTATTCCAATTTTGGGCACTATTTTGATTTATTTTATAAGGATGCTTGCGATAACGCTCAATATTGGGAGGGCTCGAATGATGACCGTACCGCACAACGCATGACTTCGCCGCCTTCTACAGATTATAGTCCTACTATTTTAGAAGGAGAAAAAGGCTGTTTTAGCTTTGGAATAAATGCACATGGTTGGCGGCATACTCAGTTTTCTAATCGAGAATGCGACCAAAACGATGTGCAGCCCTATGGTGATCCTGTAGAGCCAGGCTACGAAATGGTCATTGATTATAATGATGAGTATTTACAATATAATAATGACCCTGGTGACTTTACCTTGACTTCTTCTATTGGTACTACATGGACTCCCTCAAGCTTAGATTTCACCTCTAATCCTGGCCAAATTGTAGCTATATTTTCACTCCCTCCTCCTTATGGTTTTGGAGGGCCAGCAGATAATATGCCTAATGACTGTCAGACCTATACCGTCAATTTAAATGGTGCAAGTTTAGACATGAAATTAGAAGGAATTTGCCCTGTATCTTGTGCAGGTTATATCAATTCACAAGTAGATTTTGCAATAAATCACGTAACCGACCAGTGTGCTGACGAGTCGGAGTGGATTCGTACTGCGCTTAGGTGCAATGATGCTCCCCTTGCAGTCACAACTGTTTGTGAGTTTTGCAATCCATGCGACGGTACTTCTGTTACGGATTTTACTATACAAAGAGCTAATTATGGAACGGCCGATACCAATAATGACCGTTTTGAAGACAGCCCTAATGCCAATATCGCTGCCGACCCAAGCACTACTCCAGGTATCGAAACCAATCGTTACTTTCCAGGTGATACGGCAACAGGTACTTTTGCTTTGAGAGTCAATACAGCACAATTTGATAACTTTAGTTTTCAGTACCTTCGTTTTGGTTTGCCTAGTGCAGATTATAAACCAATTGATGTAGATTTCACTATTTATGATGTGAGTACAGGCAATGAATATTCTTTTGAAGATGTGCCTGGCACTTATGACAATAATGCGGCAGGTGACGAACTCATTTTTAATATGAGCCCCTACTATCTACAAAATTTTGGACCTGATAATATTCCTGCTGATTTTGTTTTTGAACAAAATGACTCTATTATAGGTGATTTTAATATTCAGATTTTTGAAAATGTAGGAATCGCTCGTTTACAAAAAATATTACAAATAACAGGTTTCAACACCACTTCACTTGATGCTACACCCAGTGAACGCTATTCTTGTAATATTTTCTTTGCTCCTGTTATTTTAGTAGGTTGGCAACATCATCGTCAAACTTATAGCGAAGATACCAATGGTTGTAATACCGAACAAGATATATACTTTACTAGCTTCTATGTAGGACCTCATGCCAATGGTAATAATGCGGCAAGGGATCAGTTTCCGTATGAGTATCGAAAGTTCAATACTTTCAAAGAACACCGCTTTGAAATACCCGACACCTATACCTTTCAATATCTAAGATGGTATTATCGAGGAGATAATACTGGCGGTGCAGGAGCTGTTGCTGGAGAAAACTGGATTGTTGATCCCATGTATTATTCAATAGATGCTTCTACTAACGAACTAGTTATTGATTTAGAGCGCTTAATGTTTGAAACCAATAATCAGTTTCCTGATCGAGGTCCTATTGATGAAACAACGCAACTGATATTTAGACCTCATTACCAAGCAACTTGCGAAACAGTTCTCAACCAAGCGAACTTCTTCAATGAAACAGGAGGTTGGATTCACCATTTTGAATCTGAATGTGATGCCAATGTCCCAGATACCATTTTAATTGATGATACCAATCGTTTCTTCCGCATGAATACAGCACCTATTGTCACCGCAACCAATCTTAGTCCTGCTGCCTTGCTTTATACGCCCGAAGCTTGTTGGACAGTAAGAATAACTTCGGGTGGTAATGGTCCACGCTCATTATTCTTCTACTATGAAAACTTACCTGGCACTACTGTGGACGTAACCAGTGTAACTAGATTATCGGACGATGCTACTATTGATCCCGAAACAGATGATTGGTTCAAATTAGGTAATATCCGAGATAGCGAAGAAGAATTTGAAATTTGTGCTTATGTCAATGCTTGTGATCCTGGTGCTATCCAAGGATTTATCGGCTGGCAATGTGATGACGATTCTTACCCCGACAATATAGATGCTTATAAAGACTCTGCTTGTACACCGCTCGATTTAGATTTACTCTACGAACCTCTCGAAGAGTTTGTACAAGCTGATTTTGCTGAGGCAGGTTCTGTTATAAACATAGACTTATGCGACCCTGTAGATTTTAGTATTATTGCCTCTAGTGTTTCACAGGCAACTGCTTATAATTTGGGAGCTTATGTAGTTGTTTCTGGTGCCAATTCTCCGTTTACTTTAGTAGATGGCGAAGCAAATTTAACCCATCCTTATCCAGGTGCAGGTACAGCAATTGATACAACCAGTACTACAATTGGACAATCTTCTACTTTTCCTCCTTTTAATGGAGACGCTTATTATTTTGATTTATCAAATGATATTGATAGTCTCCCTGGCATAGGTCCACCTCCTGGTGTACCTGTTGATGAACGCAGTTTAAGAATGGATTTTTCTTTGGAAACAAACTGTAATACAACTTCTGGTTCTGAAGTATGGTTTTACCTTGTCTATGAAGATGCTTGTGGAAATCAACGATTTACACCAACCAAATTTAGTAAGCAAATCAATATTAATGGTGCTGTTGTTGATACCCTTTTAGATTGGATTATTACAATGGAAGAAATGCCAATGGATGCTTGCGAAGACGAAGTTACTTATCAAGTAGAGGTTGCCAATTTATCACGATTTACTTCTAAAGGTCAAGACCAATTAGTTCTAACTCTTAACGAAAATATAGACTTCTTATCGGCTTCTTGCCCTGCAAGTTCCGACGATTGTATGGCTAATGTTAATAGCCCTACTATTACCTCTACTAGCCCTGGTGGGGGCGCACAAGGT
Source organism: Saprospiraceae bacterium (assembly GCA_020628755.1). Classification (GTDB taxonomy): domain Bacteria; phylum Bacteroidota; class Bacteroidia; order Chitinophagales; family Saprospiraceae; genus JAHDES01. The sequence goes on along the minus strand of JAHDEQ010000103.1, from coordinate 8,017 downwards.
TTCAACGAAATAGTCTGGGATATTCCCCCTGGGGTTGAAGAAGCCGAAAGTGTGATTATGGATATGACCTTTGCTATAGACCCCAACCTACAATGTGGAATTACACAATTTGATTTTAAAACAAAAGCAAATGGGCCTGTACTTGAATGTTCAACTACAGGAGAGCTTTGTAGCCCACAAATCAATACAACAAATGGTCGCCCAACATTTAACGTTGAGGTAAACAAACCTGAATTAGCTTTAGAAAATACCACAGTAGATGGAACCGTAATACCAGGAGTAGGTGAAGGATTTGAATATAGTACAGATGTTTGCAATACTGGCGTACCTGCTCTTGCAGATGAAACCACTCAAATCAATTTCTATTATGATGTCAATGGTGATGGTATGGTAGATGCAGGCGATATCTTACTGTATTCTGATTCTCAGACAGCAGCTATACCTACAGGAGATTGTATGAATTTTTCAGGTACATTCCCTGTAAATGCTGGAAATACTTGTGGTATTTTATTAGAAATTGACCCCAGCACCTGTAAATGTGCGCCCGATACCGAACAAATCGGAGATTTTCCTCTGATGGGAACAATTACTACAGATTTCACAATATGTAGCGGTGAAACAGCTACAATAATGGGTGAGTCAGTTCCAGGTTATAATTATACTTGGATTGGCGATAATGATGGTATTGTCAATACTAATATTCTCAACAGTGATGTAACTTATACCAACACGGGTACAACAAATATAATAAGAGAATACATCCTCGAAATTGACCGAAATGGAGCAACCGATTGCGATGGCTACGACACCCTTTATGTCACCGTATTGCCAGAGGTTCGTATAGATGGAACGGTCACTAACATTGCCTGTAATGGCGAAACCAATGGAGCTGTTTCTGTTACAGCAAGTGGAGGTCTGGCACCTTACGAATACTTATGGTCAACAGGCTCTACAAGTAATTCTATTACAGGTTTAGAGGCTGGATTCTATACCGTAACGGTTACTACTGATAGTATGTGTGTACAAGAAGCTACTTACGAAGTTGTCCAACCTACTACTCTATCATTGGGTACAGGTTCTTCAGCTGCATTTTGTGGACAAGACGACGGTACAGCCACTGTTTTTGTAGAAGGTGGAACACCTCCTTATACTTATACTTGGGCAAATGGTTCTAGTGCAAATACCATTTCAGCTCTAGCCCCAGGTTTTTATGCTGTAACGGTAAATGATAGTAGAGGATGTGAAGCCGAAACATCTGTACTCGTACCTGCAGGTGGAGGACCTGATATTACAACAAGTTATACCAATTCCGATTGTGGTGGTGCTAACAATGGTTCAGCAAGTGTGGTTGCCACACCTGCTACAGGTTCTTACAGCTACCAATGGAGTACTGGCGATATGACTACAACAATTACGAATTTATCCCCTGGAACATATACCCTTACTGTCACCGATTTAGTTTCATCATGTGTAAGTTTGGCTAGTATCGAAATTACAGAAGGAGAAGACATCACTCTCCTCCCCAATGTCTTACCTCCCGATTGTGGTGATACTAACGGTGCTGTATCGGTAAGCATCAATGGTGGTACGCCACCATACACCTATCTTTGGGATGACGGAAGCACAAATACAGGATTAAC
>JAHDEQ010000103.1:0-6277 GCA_020628755.1 Saprospiraceae bacterium | reverse complement strand
GAAGTACAAGAATCTGGATTACTTATGGTAACTGTTGGAAAAACCAATTCAAAAGCCTGCGATACCAATAATTGTAGTGGTACAGTTGACTTGACTATGCAAGGTGGTACTCCACCTTACAACTATTTTTGGACAACGGGTGCCATTGGAACTGTCAACACCGCTAATACAACGGAAACCGTACTTACTGGTATTTGTCAAGGAACTTATTCCGTTACTGTTACTGACGCTAATGACTGTGAAGCCATTAGTAGTGTCGTTATTACTGTTGACCCTGCATTTAGTCTCACTTTTGGTGTCGAAAATGCCGATTGTAATGAATCCAATGGTACTATCGAAGCCTTTGTTTCTAACGGTGTTCCTCCATATACCTATGAGTGGAGTTCTGACCCAGCCGAAACAACAGGTACATTAAGTGATGTACCTGCGGGTACATACACACTGACAGTTACTGACGGTTCAGACTGTACTTTAATCCGTGATATTTTTGTTAATAATAATACAAATGATGCTCCATACTTAGTTAGTAAAATCATCACACCAACTCAATGTGGAGGTGTGACTGGAGGAGTGGACATCACCTTAGCAGGTGGTTCACCTGCTTATACGTACTTGTGGTCAGACGGTACAACTACCGAAGATATTGTTAATGTCGGTGCTGGCACTTATGCCGTCACAATTACCGATATGGAAGGTTGTATTGCCCAATATGATTTCACAATCGAAGAAGAAGGTTTTGATGTAGATTTCACTTATGGTGTTCCTCCTTGTAATACCATTGAAGGTTTTATCATTGCCAACGGAGTTGGTGGTGTTGCACCATATACTTATGTTTGGGACGATGGTTCAACTAACCCTAATCGTACCGATTTACGTTCAGGTGTTTACACCGTAACTGTAACAGATGCAAATGGTTGTACTGCCGTCGAAAATGCCGAACTCAATTCTACTGATGGCCCTCAAATAGACGATGTAGTTATTGATAATGTTAGTTGTAGTGGCGGCAACGACGGACAAATTACACTTACCGTTACTGGTGGTACTCCTCCTTATAATATGTTGTGGAATAACTTCCAAACTGGCCCAGTAGCTACAAGTTTACCTCCTGGTACTTACACTGTTGTGATTACCGATATTGCGGGTTGTAGAGCTTATGGTGAATACACCATAACCGAGCCTGCCGAAGAATTGGATTTCCAACTCAATCCACAAGGTTATGTTGCTTGTAATGGAGAAAGTACAGGTAGTATTGATTTGTACCATGTAAGCGGAACAGCTCCTTATACCTACTTATGGAGTGATGGAAATACCAGCGAAGACCGTCCTATGATTGGTGCTGGCACACATACTGTTACCGTCACCGATGCCAATGGCTGTGAAGCCATTGCTTCAACAACTATTGAAGAAGAACCTCCAATTCTAATTAACCCACTTGGAGTCATTGATACGCTTTGTGAAGGAGAAATTATTGATTTTGACATAACTACCTCTGGAGGTGTACCACCTTATACCTACGCTTGGTCAACAGGCGAAACGACAGAAGATAAATTTGGGGTAGCTGATTTTGGAACATATATCCTAACCGTAACGGATGCCAATAATTGTACCGCTACTATTGAAAATATTTTAATACCAACAACTTTAGATTTCACTTATACAACTGTTCCTGTTGATTGTGATCAAGACAACGGCGAACTTGAAGTTACCATTGTTGGTGGAAATGCGCCTTACGAATATATGTGGGCGCACGATGAAGACTTAATGACTGGTAGTTTAAGCAATTTAGCTGTAGGAACTTACGACCTGACCATCACAGATGGTTCTGGTTGTACTGCCGCACACAGCATTGAGGTTGAACCCGTCCCAATTTATCCAAACTTAACCGTTACAAACTACGAAGTTTGTGAAGGTGAAACCATTGAATTTTATACCAATACCGATGCCGATACTTATACATGGACTGGCCCAAATGGCTATACAGCCAATACACAATATCCTCCCGTTATTACTAATGCAACTGTTGACAATGGTGGAAATTACACCTTGTCCATGACGTATAATGATTGTGCTTATATTGATACGACCTTTACTATCATAGTAAATCCAAAACCTGATGCTCCCTCAGTTCATACTTCAGGAGAAGCCTGTGAAGGCGAAATGGTTCGTATTAGCACCAGTACCGCAGCAGACGAATACTGCTGGGTGCCGCCCTCTGGTTCTACAAGTCCAGGTTCATTAACCATCACCACAGATCCATTTTTAGATGTTGACGAACCAGGTAATTGGTCCTTATTTGTTAAGAATGAATTTGGTTGTGAATCTGATATTTCTGAACCAACAGAAGTCATCATTCATCCAATTCCAGATGCCCCAACTGCCACTACAAATGCCCCAATTTGTGATGGCGAAGACTTGCAATTGTTTGCAACAACAATTGCTGGTGGAAGCTATACTTGGAAAGGCCCTGACGGATTTACTTCAACAAACCAAAATCCAATTATTTCCAATGCTACTTCTAGTGCAGCAGGAACTTATGTAGTCGGAGTAGAAGTAAATGGCTGTCAATCAGAAACTGCCGAAGTAGAAATAATTATCAATGAAAACCCATCTGCTACACCAACTAATAATGGTGGTTTGTGTGGTTCAAACTTGAACCTCTTTGCTAATCCTGCTGGCGGAACTGCTCCTTATACTTATGTATGGACGACTCCACAAGGAACAACATTAACTGACCAAAATCCAGTTATTAGTTCGCCTGATACGGATGATGAAGGGGCTTACAGCCTCGTCATCACGGATGCCAATGGTTGTACAGCTATGGCTTCCACTTTGGTCAACCTTGTAACAGGAAATCCAAACGAACCAATTATCGAATGCAATTCCCCTCTTTGTGAAGGAGATATTTTAACCATTTCGACCATTGAACTTGAAGGTCTAAATGTGAGCTATGAATGGGAAGGGCCTGGCGGCACTTCAACCACCGCAGGAGATTATCCTGATGGACCAATTATCACCATTGCTAATCCAACTTCTTCTGATGCAGGAGACTATACGGTTTTAGTAACTATTGATGGTTGTACATCTATACAATCGGCCATCCATACTGTCGAAATTTTTGAAGTACCGACTACTGCACCAACAGCTTCTTCTACAGGAACAATTTGTGCTGATGGAACTTCCAATATCACTCTATCAAGTAATGCTAGTGGAGGTTTAGCTCCTTATACTTATGACTGGACTGGGCCAAATGGCTTTACTGCCAATACTACCGATCCTGTTTTGACCAATGTTGATGAACTTTTTGCAGGAACTTATACCTTAATCATAACAGATAGCAATGGTTGTAAATCGGAGGCACAGCAAGTCGTCTTAGATATTAAAGACATCCCTGCCGTTCCGAATATTGTACCTGTGGGTACAGTATGCAATGGTGAGGCTCTAATTTTGAGTGTTCAACCTTATGACAATGATGGAACTATCATTTCTTACAATTGGACATTTGGAGGAACTCCAATTAGTAATAATTCTAATATTTTAATCATTGACCCAGCTACTACGGCTAATTCTGGTACTTATTCTATCTCCGTAGAAGTAGATGGCTGTGAGTCCAAATCATCTTCTATCGAAATCGACATTGAAGAAGAAGTTGTCGTTGAACTTAGCAACCAAACCATCAGTTGCACTGATGGTACTACTGATTTAGTTCTTAATCCAACAATTGTTTCTGGAACGTTGCCGCTTAGTTTTGCATGGTCTGGGCCAAATGGCTTTTTATCGAGTGATGTTAGTCCAACGATACCCAATGCAAATGCTGACGCTAGTGGTACATATAATTTAGTAGTGACTGATGCAAACGGTTGTCAATCTCCAAGTGTGTCGGCAGTAGTGGAAATAACTGACAAACCTGATTTGCCCATTATCAATGCACCAAACCTTCTTTGTGAAGGCAATAGTTTTGAAATAAGTGTTCAAGATTACAGTACAACTGGTACTACTGTAGTTTACAATTGGTTTTTTAATGGAACTCCGATTGGTATCAATACCAATCCTTTAGTTATTGCCCCCATCACAAGTGCCAATGCAGGTTTATATACCCTCATAGTAAATGTTGATGGCTGTGATTCAGATGTTGCAAATCATATACTAAGTATTAATTCAGAAATAACGGCCAATGTAACTAACCAAAACCTAGGCTGCTTGGATGGAACAACTAATCTGACATTGACAAGTACTATTGTAGGCGGAACTGCTCCTTATGTTTATAATTGGACCGGACCAAACGGATTTGCTTCAAATAGTTCTATCCCTATCATTCCAAATGCAACTGCTGCAAATGCTGGAACTTATACCCTAACTATAAGCGATGCTTTGGGTTGCGAAAGCAACCCAGCGTCAGGAGTTATAACGATTGAGGCGCAACCTCCTGTTCCAAGTATCAATACTTTAGATGTCGTTTGTTTTGGTGAAAACATAGAATTAAGTATTGCTGATTATTCAATTTACGGTACAAACGTAACTTACTTCTGGACTGTTGATGGAATGCCAATTGCAAATAATTCAAATTCTTTATTGATAAATAATGCGACTACTGCAAATTCAGGAACGTATAGAGTCAGTGTAGATGTCAATGGTTGTACTTCTCCTGTTGCCTCAACTGAAGTTGAGGTCAACGGCGAATTAAGCGTCGCATTAGCCGACCAGACCTTAGCTTGTATTGATGGAAATACCAATTTGACTTTGACTGCTACTATTCCAAATGCTGGTACTCCTCCATATATCTATTCTTGGACAGGGCCAAATGGTTTTACATCAAATGATGCAACTCCTGTGATTCCAAATATTCAGGCGAATGATTCAGGTACATATACCGTTATGCTTACAGATGCTAATGGTTGTACAAGTGCGCCTGCATCTGGAGTAGTAAATATTACGGTTCAACCTGATGCACCAGTCTTAGCAGATGGAGAAGTAATTTGTGGAGGAGGAATTATTGAGTTAGAAATTGAGGCCTATGTAGGTACGAATGTAACTTATAATTGGACAAAAGATGGTCTGCCTATTGTCAATAATTCAAACACTTTAGTTATAGATCCTGCCAGTAATTCGGATAATGGTGATTACTCCGTATTTGTAACTGTTGATGGTTGCGACTCCGAAAGTACAACATCAATGATTACAATTCAAGAAGACATAGTTGTAACAGTAGATGACATCAGTATCGGTTGTACAGATGGCCTTTCTGATATTCAGTTAACTGCAAATGTTACAGGAGCTATGCCTCCTACAACATACTATTGGACAGGACCAAATGGTTTTGAATCTTTTGATGTTTCACCAACAATTCCTACAGCTATCGCAGCGGATCAAGGTAGTTACAATTTATTTGTTTTAGATGTAAATGGTTGTCAATCTAATATCGCTACAGGAGTTGTCTCGATTATTGATGGAATTGATGAACCAATTATTACATCCTCAGGAAATACTTGTATAGGCGAATCCGTATCTATTGCTACACAAGTTTATAATGGATCAAGCGTCACTTACGATTGGACAAAAGATGGCCTTGCCATTGGGAATAACAATAATGAATTTATCATCAATCCTGTGTCGGCGTCCGATGCTGGGTCTTATGTCGTTGAAGTAACTGTCGATGGTTGTAATACCATTTCGGATGAGTTTGTGCTTGTTATTTATGACAATCCTACGCTTGCTCCGACGGTTTCAGGTAATTTTACTTGTGTAAATAATAATGAAAATGCCAACTTCGCTGCCAACCCTGCGGGTGGAACTGCCCCTTATACCTTCCTTTGGAGTGGACCGAATGGTTTTGCTTCCAATGTCGAAAATCCTGTACTACCAAATATAAGTACCTTATCTACAGGTTCTTATAATGTGACTGTAAGCGATGCGAATGGCTGTAGCTCATCAAGTTCTGTCGAACTTGATGTCACCGAAGGTTTAAGTGAAGCCGTTATCACGTCAAGTGGCTTTACTTGTGTCGGTGAAACCGTGACACTTTCTACTCAATTGTATGCTGGTATTAGCGTCACTTACGATTGGACAAAAGATGGCATCGCCATCGGAAATAACAATAATGAATTTATCATCAATCCTGTTTCGGCGGCCGATGCAGGTTCTTATGTCGTTGAAGTAACTGTCGATGGTTGTAATACCATTTCGGATGAGTTTGTGCTTGTCATTTATGATAATCCAACACTTGCGCCGACGGTTTCAGGTAATTTTACCTGTGTAAATAATGATGAAAATGCCAACTTCG
>JAHDEQ010000102.1:11505-15872 GCA_020628755.1 Saprospiraceae bacterium | reverse complement strand
ATATTGTTTTTGGTGGTTTGGTCAAAGCAGCCAAATGGTGGTCTGCTGTCCAATCTGAATACCGCATCGAAGCAGTTGCTAAGGTCAAGGGCGTAGCACTTGACCCTTTCGACCGAAAAACGGTTAATCTCAAATAAATATATAATCAAAATCTAAGAAAATGAGAAGCGTACATTCTTTGGAGGATGTACTCTTCTTTTTTTTTACTTCAAAAAACAGTTTTCTTCAGCTTCCAAGCTGAACACCTAATTGAAAAGAGATAGAATTAAATATTCAATCAATTTTTCATAAAATAAGCAGTATTTGCTCAATAATATCTTTATCTTGGGGGCTTTTGATTTTCAAAACGAATTTTACTGTAAACCGCATAATAGAAACCCATGTCAATTATTACAAAGAAATCAGAGGCATTTTTACACACTTATCTCAATAATGCTTCTCCAACTGGCTTTGAAGCTGAAGGACAAAAATTGTGGCTAAAGTATATTGAGCCTTATATAGATGAATGGAAACTAGACAACTACGGAACTGCTTATGGCATCATTAACCCTGGACACGATTTTAAAGTCGTGATAGAAGGCCATGCCGACGAAATTTCGTGGTTTGTACATCATATTTCAGAAGAAGGTTTTATCAATGTGATACGCAATGGTGGTTCTGACCACATTTGCGCTCCCTCCAAACGAGTAAATATTCATACCAAAAATGGCATTGTTCAAGGTGTTTTTGGATGGCCAGCCATTCATACACGCAAGGGCAAAGAAAATACGCCTTCTGTTACGACCGACAATATTTTTATTGATGTGGGTGCAGATAATAAGAAGGAAGTAGAAGAAATGGGCATTCATGTCGGTTGTGTCATCACGTATCAAGATGAGTTTATGATGATGAATAACAAGTATTATGTGGGGCGTGCTTTGGACAATCGTATGGGCGGATTTTGCATTGCGGAGGTGGCTCGTTTGCTCAAAGAGAAAAAGAAAAAATTACCTTATACTCTATATTTAGTTAACTCGGTTCAAGAAGAAATTGGCTTGCGTGGAGCGCAAATGATAGCCAATACCATACAACCCAATGTGGCTATTGTAACGGATGTAACGCATGACTCGCACACGCCTCTGATTAGTGTAAAAAAAGTGGGTGATGTAAAAGCAGGCAAAGGCCCATCCATCACTTATGCACCTGCGGTACATAATAAGCTCCTCGATTTGATTGTAAAAACGGCCGAGCAAAAGAAAATTCCATTACAACGTGAAGTTGCTTCGAGAAGCACAGGAACCGACACCGATGCTTTTGCTTATAGCAATGGCGGCGTGCCTTCGGCTTTGATTTCATTGCCTTTGCGCTATATGCATACGACCGTTGAAATGGCACACAAAAACGATGTTGAAGCCGTCATAAAACTAATTTATGAAACCCTACTCAAAATAGAGAACAACCATAACTTCAAATATTTTGATAAGATTTAATTGATTTCCTTCTTTAAAAAATTTGTTGACCTCATTTTATATTCCAATTTGTGGATTGCTTTGTGTGCCGCAGCTATGGCCTTGCAAACGCAGTATATTTGGTTCAAAACAATTAAGCTAAGTCCTTTTATTGCGCTCGTATTTTTCTCTACTTTGTTTTTGTATGCCATTCATCGAATTGTGGGTTTGTCCAAAGTCAAGGATTTTTTGGCTATGGAACGCTATGCAGTCATCTCAACCTTTAAATCGCATATTATTTTTTATGCTGTGATTGCAGGAATGGGAGCTTTGTATTTTTTTTGGAAAATTCCTTTATTATTAAAAGTTTTATTATTTGTTCCAACCTTGATTTCTTTGGGCTATGTGTTGCCCATATTTGGGCAACAGCGTCGGCTTAGAGATTTTAATCAAATCAAAATATACTTAATAGCCTTGGTTTGGGCTTGGGTAACGGTGATTTTGGTCGTTCAAGAGCTTATTTTTCCTATATTTTTTTGGCATATTTCGTCGAGTGTAGCCCTTGCACTTTTTCTCCTGTTTATAGAAAGAACCTGTTTTATTTTTGCCATAACTCTACCTTTTGATATTAGAGACTTGAAAGTAGATGCGAAGAATGAAGTATCTACTATACCTGCCAAAATTGGTGCAAACCAGTCAAAATATCTCGCTTATACTTTAATCCTAGTAGCCTCTCTAAGTGCTTGCTTTTTGTGGTATATGGAGCTTTATACGCTTGGTGTTCTTGCAGGCATATTGCTTTCGTATGTTCTGACTAGCTTTCTTATTTCTTATACAGATACCGTCGCACATGACTATTTTTTTACAGGTTTAATGGATGGCACAATGCTATTGCAATTTGGATTGGTTTATCTATTTCAAATATTCATGATATAAAATACGGCGATTTTTGATACTTTTTACAGCTCTCTCTCCTATTTGCCTAGAAAATCATCTTAGTTTTACAACAATGAAATTGTAAGTTTAAAAGTATTATTGTATTTTTGTTTTACATCTGCATATCACAACCTAAATTCCTCTTCATAAAACCAACCATTCTCCGATTACATAAAAACTGGTATTTTTTATAGAATCAATTCATATAAAGAATAATTTTTCTATGTCTATTATTATTGCTTGAACAGTGATTGCTAGTCAAGCCTTATTCATCTTTTAATACCTCATTACAATGTCAAAAAATCGGACTTTTTCTTTATTGAGAATGTTGTTTATGCTATTCTTTCCGCTTCTGAGCGTATCATCTACCTTTGCACAAGTAGATTTAGCATTAAATCTAAGTGTGGATAATTCAAATTTTGAAATTTTCACCAATCGAACCTTTACCTTACAAATCAGTAACAATAGTGCTAATACTGCCTCTGATGTTGTCGTCAATTTTCCTTTACCTAATGGTCTAGTACTCTCTACCCAAAACGAATCGCAAGGCCAATATTTCAACTGGACAGGTAATTGGATGCTAGGCAACCTCGGCCCTAACCAAACTGCAACTTTAGAATTGGTTTTATTTACCTTAAACGATGCCAATCCAATTACTGCTTATGCACAAGTGCTATCAGCAAGTCCCAATGATGTGGATTCCACACCTGGCAATGGCTCTTGTTGCAGTCCTAATGAAGACGATGAAGCGGCTGTTACAATTACACCAGGCTCTGGTGGTGGTGGCAACAATGGTATGGACTTGGAGCTAAATTTTAGTGTATCTTCTAACACTTATAATATTTATGAAAATATAACTTATACCCTAACCGCTAACAACACCTCAGGTGTTGATGCTAACGACGTAATGATTGGTTTTCCAATACCAAATGGACTTGTACTAACAACTCAAAATCAGTCTCAAGGGCAATACTTCAATTGGACAGGCAATTGGATGGTAGGAACTATTCCTGCTGGCCAAAATGCCACACTCGAATTAGTATTATTCACTTTGGTGGAGGGTCAAGATATAACTACTTATGCACAGGTGATGTCAGCAAGTCCAAACGATGCCGACTCTACCCCAGGTAATGGTTCTTGTTGTACGCCTAATGAAGATGATGAGGCGGCCATCACCATTACGGCTGGTAATGGTGGCGGAGGCAATGGTGGCTTGACGGTTAATTGCCCAAATGATGTTTATCAAACCTTCCAAAATACTGCTGATGTTACACCTCCTTGTTTGGGTTTAATTCCAATTGAATTTCCTACAGTCTCATCTGACTGTTCTGGGGCTGTTACCGTGACTCTGAATGATGCCGATACTTATCCAGAATGTAATGGAAACCCTGTAATAATAGCAGGCGAATCCAGAACAGTTTCTTTCACGGTTTCCGATGCTTGCAATAATGTTACAACTTGTAGCTATGTCCATACCGTTGAAGTCATTGAAAATGTTTTTCAAATTGACTGCCCCAATAATCAAACTATCCAAACTGCTTCGGGTGCAAGTACGGCAGGCTATACTTTAAACAATCTAAATGTAACTTCCAACGTAGGAACGCCTACTTTATTTAATCTATTTATTGATCTAGCGGACGGTACTAGAATAGAACCCAACTTGGGTAGCACGGTAAATCTTCCTTTAGGTACACATGAGGTAAGTTATTCATATGTAGGTAATTCACTTACTTTTTCGAGTACTTGTACATATTCTGTCAATGTCGTACAAGGCAATACAGGCGGTGGTAATCCTGGTGGAATGGTTGACTACTCAGCTCAAGACCAAGTGACTCCTTACAATGGATTGTTTCGACCAGGTATCAATTTGGGTTACAATCCGCCTTGGCAAGACGAAGAGTTAGCAGCCCTCGCTGCTGGCGACCCTGCACATGGCATTAATGGAGTTGGAGCAAAAGCCATTCGCCCAGGTCTTTTTGGCGAAGTCACCGAGATTTTTGGTTA
>JAHDEQ010000102.1:2663-11405 GCA_020628755.1 Saprospiraceae bacterium | reverse complement strand
GAGCCAGGCTTCGACCTCACAGGTAATGTCGGCTGGCGATTGCCAGGCGACCCCGCAGGTAATTGGTGGGACCGTGACCCTGACCCTTGTGAGTCAATTTTACGTGCGCCTATTCAGCATTATATTCGTACACTTCGTATCAGCTGGGAAATCATCAAAACGCTTGCTCCTGACGATTATGTGGTGGTAGCAGGAGTTGGTTTTGAAAGTTTCTTGGATGCTATTCTTAGAAATACAGACAATCCCAATGGTGGTGCTATAACCGAGGATTTTCCATTGCGTGGTGGAGCTTATTTTGATGTAATGGGTTTTCATACTTATCCAGATATTGATGGAAGTGTACGAGAGTACAATTCTCAGATTGAGGGATTTGAATATTTCCGTCATTCCGACCGTGCCGCCGACGGCGTGGCACGTCGTCAAAATAATTATCAAGCCATTTTAGATAATTATGGTTTTGATGGTACAACCTACCCTGAAAAAGAATGGATTATCACCGAATTTAATGTCCCACGTGTCCAATTCAACCCTAACTCGATGAGTGGTGGCGATGAGTTGCAACGCAATTATATCGTCAAGGCTTTGGTACAAGCTGCTGAACTTGATATTCACCAAATTCATGCTTATACCTTAGGAGATAAATTACCCGAATCACAGGCAGGTACAGAGTTTGATTTGTTAGGGTTTTATAAGCATTTACCTGATGCCTACCCCAATAATGTACAAATGAATCCAGTTGGCGTTTCTTATAAAACGGCTGCTGATTTGATATTTGGTACGGAGTACGATGCTGCTCAAACCGCTGCGATGAATTTGCCTTCCAATGTTGATGGTGCTGCTTTCCGTAAGTCTAATGGCGAGTATGTTTATGTCCTTTGGGCAGTCACAATGACCGACCAATCGGAGGTTGCTAATGCTACTTATAGTTTTCCTTCAAGTATAGGTATGGGACAATTGTTTCGTAGAGAATGGAACTATTCTCAAACAGGCCAAACCAATCCTATTAGTATGCAAAATATAGCTTTGACCGGTAGCCCAATCTTCTTGACCGAAACAGCCAATGCAACAACGCTCGAAAATGGAATTGTTATTTTCAATGATGCAACGCATTTATCCGTCAAAAATATTTACCCAAATCCAGCAGTAGATTATATCGAATTATTGGTTCAAAATACAGAATCTATGCCTGTGACCATTGATATTTATGATGGATTAGGAAGTTTACAAATTCGTAAAGATGTGGAATTGATTCGTGGTTTTAATAAAGTGAATTTTGACATTGAAGATTTACCAACGGGTATGTATCATATCCATATTCAAACTTCAACTCGACAATCTACTTTGATTAAGTTTATTAAACAACGATTGTAGGAATTGCTTGATTCAAAAAAAAGCCTTTCTGCAATTGCAGAAAGGCTTTTTTTTGGGTGCATCCCAAATTGTCGGTCTTCGATGTTCTTATATTCCTTCTATGGTTCATAATTGGAAAAATTACGACAATTTGGGATGCACCCTTTTTTTTTGAATCCAAGATGAATGGATTTAAGTCCTAAACGATTTCATCCCAATAAAATTCAAAATAATCATAGAGATCTGAATAATAATATGCCTTTGTGTTTTCCTTAAAACCTAGTTTTTCTAAAAATTTTTTAGAAGCAGTATTCTTCTTATCTACATTCGCAATAATTTTATTCCTACCAAAATGCTCATAAATATGTTTTTTGAGTTGTTGAACAGCTTCTGAAGTATAGTATTTTCTTCTAAATGCATTATTTGTGTTGAAACCAATCATACACTTTTTATGATTATCATTAAAGGTTTCTCTGCTCATGTCATATAAATTGATGATTCCAATATAAATATTGGTTTGCTTTAGCTTAACTAACCAATCACAGCCCCCTCTTTTGCTTGAAAAACGACTATCTTTCAAAATGTAATTTTTATACTTATCTAACTCTTCAAGATTTTTATAATCTTCTAAGACAAATGGATTGTCATCTTCTTTAAAGAGTTCAAAAACTTCTTTATAATTAATATCATCCAAAAGTTCAAATTCTAAACGAGCTGTTGGTTCTAAATTAACAAAATCATAAAAAGGAGTTTGCTTCCGTTCTAAATAGTTCTGATAAAAGTCGTTTGATTTTTTGTTACTCATTATGATAAATTTGTCTAAATTTATAAAAGATTAACCGCTTCTCAAAAATAGATTTTAATAAAAAAAACACCTTCACCGAATCTTCGGGAAGGTGTTTTTTTTATTTTAGATTTATGGTTTCAGATAAGTAGAATTTAAACTTGATTTAGCTTTTCTAAACTTAGCCTTTCAAATTACCTTCCCGCAAGTTTAGGAAAGCAATTCAAATATCTAAATTCGTTAATCTAAAACATTCAACTCTTATTTATCTTCAACTTCTTCAAACTCAACATCTTGTACGTCTTCTGTTTCGGTGTTTTCAGAGGCCGTATCTTCTGCTCCAGCATCACCTTGACCACCTGCATTCGGGTCAGCCTGTGCTTCTTGTTGAGCTTGGTACATATCTTGACTAGCCGCTTGCCATGCAGCATTGAGTTTCTCAGTAGCAGCATCTACTGCAGCAAGGTCGCCTGAAGCATGAGCTGTTTTCAATTCAGCAGCAGCTTCTTCGATAGCACCTTTTTTCTCCGCAGGTACTTTATCGCCAAATTCTTTCAATTGTTTTTCCGTTTGGAAAAGCAATTGCTCGGCAGCATTCATTTTATCTACTTTTTCTCTTTCTTGGCGGTCAGCATCGGCATTGGCTTCAGCTTCGGCCTTCATACGAGCAATTTCTTCTTTCGATAAACCAGTAGATGCTTCGATACGAATAGATTGTTGTTTGCCTGTACCTTTATCTTGTGCTGATACACTCAAAATACCATTGGCATCCATATCAAATGTTACCTCAATTTGAGGAACACCTCGTGGTGCTGGTGGAATATCCGACAATACAAAACGACCAATTGGACGATTGTCTCTTGCCATTGGGCGTTCTCCTTGTAAAATATGAATTTCTACAGAAGGCTGATTGTCAGAAGCAGTCGAATAGGTTTTAGACTTTTTAGTAGGAATGGTAGAGTTCGCTTCGATAACGACATCGTAAACACCACCCATTGTTTCAATTCCCATTGAAAGTGGCGTTACATCCAATAATAAAACATCTTTGACATCACCACTCAATACACCTCCTTGTATAGAAGCTCCAATCGCAACCACCTCATCAGGATTAACACCTTTGTTTGGTTTCTTGCCAAAGAAATCTTCTACAGCTTGCTGAATACGAGGGATACGAGTTGAACCACCTACTAAGATAATTTCATCAATATCGTTTTTAGAAAGACCAGCATCTTTCAATGCTTCTTGGCAAGGCTTCAACGTACGTTGTACTAAATCATCAGCCAATTGCTCAAATTTGGAGCGTGTGATTTTAGTCACCAAGTGCTTAGGCACACCATCAACAGCCGTGATATAAGGTAAATTAACTTCTGTTTCGGTTGTAGAAGACAATTCAATCTTTGCCTTCTCAGCAGCGTCTTTTAGACGTTGCAAAGCCATTGGGTCTTTACGTAAATCCATATTTTCTTGTTGAATAAACGTTTCAGCCAAATGGTTAATCAATACACGGTCAAAGTCGTCTCCACCAAGATGTGTGTCACCATTCGTAGATTTTACTTCAAAAACACCATCTCCCAAATCAAGGATAGAAATATCAAAAGTACC
The DNA here is from genome assembly GCA_020628755.1 of Saprospiraceae bacterium. Classification (GTDB taxonomy): domain Bacteria; phylum Bacteroidota; class Bacteroidia; order Chitinophagales; family Saprospiraceae; genus JAHDES01. Next base: position 7,669 of record JAHDEQ010000102.1, on the reverse strand, counting down.
ACCTCCAAGGTCATAAACCGCAATGGTCATATCTTTGTCTCGCTTGTCCATACCATAAGCCAAAGCCGCAGCAGTAGGCTCATTGATGATACGTTTAACGGTAAGACCTGCCACTTCGCCCGCTTCCTTCGTCGCTTGGCGTTGAGAATCGTTAAAGTAAGCTGGAACTGTAATAACAGCTTCACTAACGGTAGTTCCCAAGTAGTCTTCAGCAACTTTTTTCATTTTTTGTAGAACCATTGCTGAAAGCTCTTGTGGTGTATATTTACGACCATCAATCTCGACACGTGAAGTATCATTGTCGCCTTTGACTACTTTATAAGCCATTTGGCCAGCTTCATTGGCCATCTCGCTATAACGAGTTCCCATAAAACGCTTAATAGAAGAAATGGTACGGGTTGGGTTGGTAATCGCTTGACGTTTGGCAGGGTCGCCTATCTTGCGCTCGCCATTGTCCATAAAAGCCACTACCGAAGGCGTTGTACGTTTGCCTTCGTCATTAGGAATAACCACAGGCTCGTTACCTTCCATAACTGCCACACAAGAGTTGGTTGTACCTAAATCAATTCCAATAATTTTACTCATATTATTTTAAATTTGAATTTTGTTTTTAAACCTGTTTACAATTGTTTAAGGTTCTCTGACTTTTCCCGTGAAATAATTCAATGCAAAGCTAAATTTGTTCGTTTCCTAATGTCACTCACGCATTTATTTTGCATTGACCACGGGATTTGTCCTAGAACGTTGTTTAAAAAAGTTTACACATAGACTATTTCATCAATGTATGTGCCAATGCCAAAAAATGGAGCGAGACTGCCGTTTTGGTCAAAAACGGCAGTAATCAACTGACAAAAGCATAAAGATTGACCTGACAAAATGTCAAAACGTACGTTTTTAGTCATTATTTGCATTGCTTCAAAAAAGAGTTCGTATGGTTTTTAGAAATTTATTTTTTTATAAAACTGCTTACAATTTGTTAGCTTAGTTTGCTCAGACTATTTACTTTTATGGCAAATAAATCTATAGTTTAAGTAGAGGTCTTAGTTATTTGCCCTATTTCGTATGAATCCGATTGAATTACCAATAGTTAAAAGACGAAGAATCAGAGTCATGGCTCTGGCTTGGGGACTATTGGCATTGGGTTTATTGATGAGTTATATTAGCTCGTATTTGGATAATCAATCTGTTTTATTGGTAGAAGAATTTGCTCGAATTGTTGGTATTCAGGCAACTGACTCCTTGTATTTGTTTTTCCTCCTATTGTACTTGGCTTTTATTATCCCGATGCTAAAAACATTGTTTCAACAAAAACTTATTTTTGATGGGACATTGGAGTTGAGTGAAAATTCAATATTAATAAAGGATAAAAATTTTGTGTATCAAGAAGACTGGCAAAACCTCACTGGTGTGGCCTTTGAGCTAAACGCTCAAAAGCTAGAGAATTATCAAAACGTTCGAGGCAAAAACTATATTCACATCCCCACTCAAAAAGGTAAGCTAAAACTAGAATTTCATATTTCAAATCAATCTATTTTTGGAGAAGTATTGAATTTTGTTTCCAAAATCCAAGAGGATTAGGGCTTTAATCAAAAAAGGATTGCCAATTGGCAATCCTTTCGGGGTTTTCCTGCAAATACAGGTTTCATGGTTATGAATGGCTTTTTTAAGAGCCTTGTATAAGTAGTGTATGTAGTTAGAATATCTTATTATTAAGCTCTAGACCCTTTGCTTTTGCCCCAAGAGAAGGTCGCATTGTATTTATTGATAGCTCCTCGGCGCAAAAAATCTCTTGCTTCTGGGTCGAAATAGAGCAATTGAAGTAAGCGAGCAAACTCGATTACATTTTCTTCGTCAGCATTTTCTTTGAGCAGCATTCCGCAAGTTTGGTCGATATATTCTTCGTAACCGTACTTCAAAAAACCAACAAGAGGCATACCATAAGATAGCGATTCTTTTACGATAGCATCACGATTTTCTTTGATGGGAAAGAAAAACAGAGAAGCACTTTTATATACTTTCTCTATTGATTCTTGCTGGTTGAGTTCCAAAATTTTGGCTGCTTTCTCTACATCATGCTTTTTGCAAAAAGCCGTCACTGCTTTAAGATTTTCAGTATCATCAATTATATGCATACTGATGCGTTTTTGGTGTTTTGCTGTTACGCTATGATAAAAAACAGAATAAGATTTAACAGCCAGTTCCATCCCTTCGAGCGAAATAAACTGACCCAAAGCAACAATGTTAAATGGGATCATGGTTAATTTAGTGTGTGTTAACGGGTTTATGAAATACAGGGGGTATTTCAATTTTCTATACTAACAATAGACTTGGGGGAACGGAAAGAGGAGCTTCTAAATTAAGGGAGATAAATAGTATGGGGGAAACAACTTATCTAATCTTGATTGATTTATGAATACAAATTAAGTCTTATTCAAAAAAATAAAATATTCTTTAAACAGTAATTGTGACATGGAAAAAAGACAATACTTAGGAGGCAAGAATCTGACGTATAGCTCTTTTTAATAATTCGTTGTTCTGATTTTTATCTTCTTTTTGGATAATTTTCATGTGGGCTTTTTCATAAAAAACACTTCTTTGATCGAGTAGTCTTTTGATGTAAGATTCTAGTTCATTCTGCCCCAAAGAGCTTATTTTCGGGCGTTTTTCTTTATCATTTTGTAATCGCTCAAGCAGTATTTTGGTGGATGCAAAAAGATAAACACTCACCCCATTTTTATTGATGACATCCATATTGTCAAAAAAACAAGGCGTACCGCCACCTGTAGCAACAACACAATTTTTACGTGACACGGTTTGTGCCAAATATTTTTGTTCTAAATATCTAAAATGCGTTTCTCCTTCTTGCGCAAATATCTCAGCAATGTTTTTTTGCTCATTTTCTTCAATTAATTCATCTAAATCAACGAAGGAATAATTTAAAGTCTGAGCTACTTGTTTGCCCAAGTAGCTTTTGCCGCAGCCCATAAAACCGATTAAATATATCAGCATCCCAAAGTTAAATTTTAGGCAAAAATATTTACGCTATTCGCACTCAACATAATACAAATATCTGTTAAATTTAGTATTAGTTTGTGTGACAATCACTTTTAGTAATTATTTACTATGCTAAAATGTTCTTATTTCCTAAAAACATTAAAAGAAAACTAATATAAAAACTTCTCTATAAATTATTTCTTAATGTTAAATTAATGTAACCTAATAGTAAGATTGTACTAAACTGTACAAAAAATGGGCAATAGAATGGCCTAAAAAAAAGAAAACCCTTGATTGAGCAATCAAGGGTCTCTAACCCAAACAAATAAACACAAAAACTACTTTTAAAATTAATTATATACAAATTTACATTCTTTGTGCCAAACAGCCAATAAGGTGGCTATTTTTTTGTGACATTGTTTTTGAGCAATAAACTATTTTTTTCTTAATATAAAAAAAGCCTAATCTATCGCTTTTCATTTTATATTTTCAAGTTTTTATATTTGCAAAACAACAAACTTCCACATAGATTGTTTTCCATATTAACCATATAAAATTTGCCATTTATGATTGTTTTATTATCCCCAGCCAAAACCCTAAATACAGAGCCTTCGTCGGTTGAAAGATACTCACAACCACAATTCATAAAAGAGAGTGAGACTTTAGTGACAATTCTAAAAGAAAAATCGGCCGCAGATTTGAAAAAACTCATGAAAATCAGCGATAAAATTGCTGATTTGAATGTCGTCCGCTACAAAAGTTTTAGCACTCCTTTTGAATTGGACAATGCCAAACAAGCCATATTTGCTTTTAGAGGCGATGTTTATACAGGACTCCATGCCGATTCTTTTGATAATGATGATTTAGAATTTGCCCAGCAACACATCCGAATACTTTCTGGTTTGTATGGAATCCTCAAACCGCTTGATCTCATGCAGCCTTATCGGCTCGAAATGGGAACTAAACTTGCCAACAGTGTTGGCAAGAACCTTTATGAATTTTGGGATGAAAAAATCACAAAAGAAATTAACTCCGAACTGAAAAAATCAAAATCAAAATTGATTGTCAATTTGGCTTCCAATGAATATTTTCATTCTGTAAAACCCAATTTGTTAGAAGGAGATTTGCTCAATGTCAATTTTAAAGAATTGCGAGATGGCAAATACAAAATCATCTCCTTCTCTGCCAAAAAAGCGAGAGGAATGATGAGCCATTATATCGTAAAAAACAGAATAGAAACCGCCGAAACTTTGAAAGGATTTGATATAGACAATTATGTATATAACGAAGAATTGTCAGACGAGAAGAATTACATATTCACAAGATAAAATTGTGTTTGCGTGTTTATGCAAAAACAAGCACATAAACACACAAACACATAGGTACTTAAACACGATTTACGCTGGCACCATTGCTGAATTAACAGTCTCAATGATACGAGCATTTACTCGATAAGGGTCACAGTTAGATGCAGGGCGGCGATCCTCTAAGTAACCTTTCCAAGTTTGAGAAGTTGGCACAGGAATACGAATAGAAGCACCTCTATCTGAAACTCCATAAGAGAATTTTTCAATAGACTGCGTTTCGTGTAAACCTGTCAAACGTTGGTCATTATCAGAACCATATTCAGCAATATGCTCTTTGTGGTACTTACCAAAAGCATCGCATATGTCTATAAACATTTGCTTGCCTCCTACCTCACGCATAGCTTTATTAGAGAAATTGGCGTGACAGCCCGAACCATTCCAATCACCTTTTACAGGTTTTGGAGCAAATTCGATATGTACACCATATTTTTCAGAAACACGGAACAACAAATAACGAGAAATCCACAAATCATCACCCGCTTTTTTACCACCTTTTCCGAGTACCTGAAACTCCCACTGTCCCAACATCACCTCAGCATTGATACCCGTAATATCCAAACCTGCTTCTAGGCAAATATCAAAATGCTCTTCTACAATATCACGACCAGCAACATTGCCCATACCAACTGAACAATAGTACATTCC
>JAHDEQ010000102.1:0-2563 GCA_020628755.1 Saprospiraceae bacterium | reverse complement strand
ATTTTAGTTTTTGAACGCAAATTAGGTTCAGGCTTATAGCCATCCAGCCAAATGTACTCAAATTTGTACTTTGTCATATTATAGAAAATTAATGGTTAAGGAAATTAATATTATTAAAGTAAAAAATCTGTTGAGTGAAGCGGTGCGAATTCCATTGCGCTGTATGTGGTTGTCAGCGCATATTTTTAAAAAAAATATGGTTTGGAGTAGATTCAAAACAATCTATTATTTTGGCACTTATCAAACAAAGTTATAATCTATTTTTAGTTAAAACAAATTTGGTTTTCAACGATTTATCCACATTTTGTGAAGTCTTTATTTCAAACAAAATTAAATTTCGCCTAAATACTTTGTCCAATCCAAGTATTTCATGCTTTTATCATATAACATCGAAAAATTCTAAATTCAAAATTAGAACTTTTTTTAAAAAAAAGTTCTAATTTTGGTTTTATGAAATACATTTTTCTAACATTCTTACTTTTGGGCTTTTTTCAGGCTACTTTCGCCCAAACAGACTCTCTCAAAACCAACATCAATGATGAGGGTTTTGAAATAATTGAAAACTATATCCAAAACAACGATATAGAAGGTAATTTCGAGAATAACGATATTTTCGAAGCCCTCGAAATATTCCAACGCAACCCTATCAATCTCAATAAAGCCTCTTATGATCAATTAGAAGAGTTGCAACTACTTGATGCCAGCCAAATCAGTGCGCTTATTGATTATCGAATCCGACAAGGTAAATTGATTTCGCTCTACGAACTACAAGTCATTCCTGGTTTTGACCTTACTACTATCAAAGAGATTTTACCTTTTGTAAAAGTTATAGGCGGCCTCGACGATACTCAAGTCCCTATCGGTAGAATGCTTTCAAAGGGTAAGAACGAAATTATGGCGCGTTGGGTTCGTGTGCTCGAAGAGCGCAAGGGTTTTAGCCCGCTTACTGAAGGCGAAGAAGGCTCTCGTTATTTGGGTGACCCCAATAAATTGTTTTTTCGATACAAGCATTTTTACGAAAATCGTATGACTTATGGCTTCACCGCCGAAAAAGATGCAGGTGAGGAATTTTTTAAAGGGAGTAATAAACAAGGTTTTGATTTTTATTCGGCGCATTTCTTTTTGAAAGATTATAGCAAACGTATCAAATCATTAGCTTTGGGTGACTATGCCGTAAGTTTTGGGCAAGGTTTGATTTTATTTAATGGATTTGCAAGAGGTAAGGGAGCAGAGGTGATGTCTATTCGTCGTTCAGCACGCCCTTTGCGGGCCTACTCTTCGGTTGGCGAAGCACTGTTTATGAGAGGAGCAGGTGTAACATTAGGTTTGAATGACAATTTGGATCTTACCCTTTTTGGCTCATATCGTAATCGTGATGCCAATTTATTGGAAACGGTTGATGTGGGGGGCGATGTGATTATTGATGAAGATATTGCGATACAATTTAGTTCTATTCAAGAGTCAGGTTTGCACCGAACAGTCAACGAAATAGCCGACGAAAATGCACTCCGACAAACATCGCTTGGAGGAAGTCTTCGCTATAAAAAAGACAATTTTCATATTGCTGTCAATGCACTTTACAATAGATTTGATAAAGAATTGCTACGTGCGCCTCAACCTTATAATCGCTTCTTTTTTAATGGTGATAGACTGCTAAATCTGAGTGCAGATTACTCGTATATTTATCGCAATTTCAACTTCTTTGGGGAAACCGCCATTAGCGATAATGGCGGTTTGGCGACGCTCAACGGTTTGCTCATTGGTTTGGACAGAAAAGTCAATTTCTCCATTTTGCAAAGACATTTTGAGCCGCAATACCAAAATCTTGACGCAAGAGCTTTTGGCGAAACCAGTAGTACCAACAATGAAACGGGTGTATATCTAGGTTTTCAAATCAATCCCAATCGCAATTGGGTTTTTCAGGCTTACTACGATATGTGGAAACATCCTTATTTGCGTTTTCGGGTAGATGCGCCTTCGGTTGGGCATGAGTATTTGCTCAAAATTACCTACAAACAAAAGCGTAAAATGGAAACCTACGCACAATTTCGTTTTGAGCGCAAACAGCAAAATGCACCCGATCCCGAAGCTCCAATTGACTACTTAATAGAACGTGACCTTATCCGATTGCGCCTTCATTTGACCTACCACGTCAACAAAGTAATCACTCTAAAAAGTAGGGCGGAATTTTCGTATCTTAATGATAATTTTAATCCCAATAGTCGTGGATATTTGGTCTATCAAGATTTGATTTACAAACCCAAGGGTATTCCATTTTCATTAAATACCCGCTACGCACTATACGATACTGACAATTTTGATACTCGTATTTTTGCCTATGAAAATAGTCTTTTAAACGAATTTATCAACCCTTCGTACTATAACCAAGGAAGTAGATTTTATCTAAATTTTAGATATACGGGTGTCCGAAATTTGAGTTTAGAATTGCGTTATGCACGAACTTTTTGGGAACGTCCCGAAACCATTGGTACAGGTTTGGAAGAAATTAATGGCGATGTTCGTTCGGAGATTAAAGCTCAGGTAAAGTATAAGTTTTAAGAAA
>JAHDEQ010000101.1:3459-15879 GCA_020628755.1 Saprospiraceae bacterium | reverse complement strand
CTAATTAAAAACTTTCTGATTATAACAGATTGTATTGACGACTGCTTTTTAAAACTTCAAACTTCAAAAAACAGGTTTATATCAAAAATTAAAGTATTGATTTGCGTTTTTATAACAGATATGCTCAACTAGCTCTCCGAGCCAGTTGATGTCGTTTGGCAATTCTCCATTGTGCACATCTTTTCCAATCAAATTACACAAAATCCGACGAAAATATTCATGCCGAGGAAAGGACAAAAAACTTCGACTATCGGTCAACATTCCAATAAAACGACTCAGCAAACCTAAATTAGACAAGGCATTCAATTGTTTTTCCATACCGTCTTTTTGGTCTAAAAACCACCAAGCTGAACCCCATTGAATTTTACCTTTTATAGAACCATCATTGAAATTTCCTGCCATCGTGGCAAATACTTCATTGTCTCTTGGATTGAGATTATATAGAATTGTTTTCGTCAATTTGTTTTCGGCATCCAATCGATTCAAAAAAGCTGAAAGCCCTTTCGCTTGCTCAAAATCGCCAATACTGTCGCAGCCCACATCGGCTCCTACTAAGGTCAAAAGTCGATTATTATTATTGCGAATTGCTCCTAAATGAAATTGCATGGTCCAATTATAGCTATGATAGACTTTGGCTAAATGATGCAAACTTGCCATTTGGAAAGCCTGAATTTCAAAAGGTAACAGTGAACTTGTTTTTCTTTTTTGTAAAATAGAATCGAGATTGGCTTCTTCAAAATTGACATCATATAATTGCGTCAAGCCATGGTCTGCCAATTGGCAACCATGCTCTTGAAAAAAGTTGATACGATTTTCCAGCGCAGACATCAAATCTTCAAAAGTAGAAATCTCTTTGTCAATGAGCTGTTCTAATTTTAGTAAAAAAGATAAAAAATCAGGATTTCCAATATCTACTAATTTATCAGGACGAAAGGTCGGCAACATTTTTAATTCACTACCTGAATCCGCATGCATTTTATGAAAGATTAAACTATCAGTAGGATGGTCTGTTGTGCAAACCACTTCAACTTTCATTTTTTTCAATAATCCAATCGTAGAAAAAGAATTGCTTTGTAACTTCTTATTCGTTTGCTTAAAAATAGATTGTGCTGTTGTCGGACTAAGTAATTCATTTATATCAAAATAGCGTTGCAACTCCAAATGTGTCCAATGATAGAGCGGGTTTCGCATGGTATGCGGAACGGTTTCTGCCCATTTTATAAACTTCTCTTCATCAGAAGCATTCCCCGTAATATATTTTTCGGCAATACCATTGGCGCGCATCGCTCGCCATTTATAATGATCGCCTTTGAGCCAAATTTCGGTAATATTCGAAAATTGTTTGTCGTTGGCAATTTCATCGGGAGGCAAATGATTGTGGTAATCAATGATAGGCAAGTCTTTTGCAAAATCGTGATACAGTCTCTCTGCTGTGGAATTTTGTAAAAGAAAATTTTCGTTCAAAAAGGGTTTTATCATTTGTTAATTTTGTTAATCCAAAATCCTAGATTTCAAAATACCTAGCTCTAAGCCTCGCAACTCTGCCAAACCTCTTAGCCGTCCGATTGCCGAATAACCAGGATTTGTTTTTTTGGTCAAATCGTCGAGCATTTTATGTCCATGATCGGGTCGCATCGGAATACTGTTGTTTTGTTGTTTGGCGGCAGCCAACAATTTTTTCATTACAGCAAACATATCAACGTCTCCATCCAAGTGATTGGCCTCATAAAAATTTCCTTCTGCATCTCGCTTGGTCGCTCGGAGATGAATAAAGTGTATGCGGTCGGCATATTTTTCAACCATTTTAGATAAGTCATTATCGGGTCGAACACCAAATGAACCTGTACAAAAACACAAACCATTGTTTAGTGATTGTACTTTTTCAAAAATAAAATCGACATCATTTTCTGTGCTTAAAATTCGAGGCAATCCCAATAATGGAAACGGCGGATCGTCGGGATGAATCGCCAACTTTACATTTACTTCTTCTGCAATGGGAACAATTTCTTGTAAAAAAGAAATTAAATTTTGTCGAAGTACAAGGGCATCTATGCCCTTGTACGTATCTAAAATAGCTTGAAATTTTTCTAAATCTAAAACACCTTCCGTCGTTCCTCCAGGCAAACCTGCAATAATATTTTTAGTTAATTTCTCTTGTTGAGCAGGTGTCATTTTTTCAAAATAAGTCTTTGCTTTTTCTTGTTCAACTAGAGTATAATCAGCTTTGGCATTCGGTCGTTTTAAAATAAATAAGTCAAAAGCAGCAAAGGCAGCTTTTTCAAAAAATAAAGCGGTCGAACCATCAGGCATAAGATAATCTAAATTCGTCCTCGACCAATCCAAAACAGGCATAAAGTTGTAGGTTACAATCCGAATATTACATTTTGCTAAGTTGTAAATGCTTTGCTTGTAATTTTCAATGTATTGTAAATAATTTCCAGAAGCTCGTTTGATGTCCTCATGTACGGGAATGCTTTCTACAACTAACCATTGAAGACCAGCCGTTTCAATTTCATTTTTTCGTTTTTGAATTTCTTCAATCGACCAAACTTCACCATTAGGAATATGGTGGAGTGCTGTCACCACACCAGTTGCACCAGCTTGTCGAATATCCGCTAAAGAAACGGGGTCATTTGGCCCATACCAACGCCAAGTTTGTTCGAGTTTTAGCATAAAAAAACATCAATTTTATACTCCACTAAATGCACTAAATCCTCCATCAACAGGGACAACAATCCCGTTGACAAAAGCAGATGCATCATCGCAAAGCCAGAGTAACGTACTAATTAATTCTTCGGGTTGGCCAAATCGTTTGGCAGGCGTTTGACCAATAATTGTTTCACCTCTTTGAGTCAAAGAACCATCTTCATTTAACAATAAACTTCGATTTTGGTCGGCAATAAAAAATCCTGGTGCGATCGCATTGACTCGAATACCTTCGCCATATTTTGTTGCCATTTCAATTGCCATCCAACGGGTAAAATTATCAACCGCAGCTTTGGATGCGGAGTAGCCAACCACTCTAGTTAGGGGTAAAATCGCCGCCATAGAAGAAATATTGATGATGCAACCTTTGCCTTGTTTGACCATTGGTTTGGCAAAAGCTACAGAAGGAATAACTGTTCCTAGCAAATTTAAATCCGTAACGCCTTTGAATTGGTCTATCGAAATATCAAATAAAGATTGGTCGGGCATAATCGTTGCTCCTGCTCGATTTCCTCCAGCTCCATTGACTAAAATATCTACTTTGCCTGCTTGTGCTAAAATTTGTTGGAGAGCAGTATCAACGGAGCTTTCGTCTAACACATCACAGGTAATTGCGTGAATGGTTAAACCCATTTGTTGAAATTCCTGAACTCTTTTATTCGACTTATCTGCATTTCTGCCAAGGATAAAAACAGTCGCACCTGCTTGAGTCAATCCTTTGGCAAAAGCACTGCCCAATGTTCCATTTCCACCAGTGATAACAGCTACTTTTCCTTTCATAAATTTTTGAATTAAGGATTTTTTGAAATTTAGCAAGGTTAAAAGTACTAAGTTTTGTTTTACCCTATAAATAAATGGAGAAAAACAGGTGCAGGACAAATTGAGGTTTGGTATAAAATAGTATATCGCATCGCAGTTACAAACGACAAACCTATCAGCCGTTTTCCTAAACTTGCGAGCAGCATTAGTTTAGGAAAGCTAAGCCGACATTCTATTTTTAAAATAAAGCCACAAAGTCATAATAAACACCAACAAAATCAATAACCACTCGTGTGGTTCAGGTACTGCGCCTGAATCATTGATGGAAGCATTTTGGAGACTATTTTCGCTCTTTTTGATGTCAAAACGATCATAATCTTTTTGGGTTTCTAGTACAACAAGACTCGAAATTGGTGTAACCACATAAGACTCTTTGGCTTCGTCAATCAGTTGTTTTTGTAAAAACCGTTCGTTGTGGAGGTCTTTCCCTATTTTTTTGAGAATGCTGTTGTAGGCGAACAAGCGCATCAAGTGGTCGGGTGCAGCCGAGGCTTCGGCTGCACCTGCGCTTTGGTTAAGACTGAATTTTGCATATTGATTAACAAGGCTATTCTCATCTTCTAAACGTGTAGGAAAGGTTCCGATTTTTAAGCGTTCGGCAAGTGCTTTCAAATTTGTAGGAATAAGATGAATTGTTCGTAACTCATCTAAACTTCGTAAATATGGGGATGTTGTGTCACTCAAATTTAAAACTCGGATAGCAGCTTCTTGTTCTCCAAAAAAGTCGCTTGTTTTTTGTACAAAAGCAGACTTTTTAAGGTCGCTCAATGTGGGAGTCAATTGATTATACTTCGTAATAAGCAAAGCCTCTTGTGGTACATTTATTTTATAAAAGGGAAACAAGGTATAATTCTGCTGACGCAATTGTTTGAACAATGCTCTTCGATTGCTTTCTCGTACTTGTTCCATTTTATTATTGGAATAAACATAGACTTTTTTGTCTTTTACAAGATTCCAAATTGCATTAAATTCTCCTTTGCTCCAAGCCGCATTGATGTCGAGGTAAATTTCTTGTGGAGAAAAGCTCTCTGCCGCAGCTTGCCATTCTTCTAAATGTACTTTTTTGTCATTAAAACTAAACGCTGCATTGGACAAAGGAGGCGCATCGAATAGCAAATTCCAATCGGATTTATACTTTCCAAAATAAGTATAATTCAGTCCATCTTCTTTAAAACTGTAAGGAGTTAATAAGTTGGTCAATTTACCTTCGCTAATAATGTTGATACTCTCTTTTGCTTTTTTATAATATGGCCCTTCAAAATCAATATTTTCATAAAGCAGTTGATTTCCATCTTTGCGAAGCGGTGTCGTCACACCAATTTTAAACTGACGGTCTTCTTTTGGTGTACACGGAAAAACTCGTACTGTTACTCGATTCCCTTCTTGCCAATGCAATAAAAGTGGGTCACGCGACTCGACTCCAACAATGCGGGTATAAGCACTGTCGGCTTTGCTTTTGGTGGTGAGGTAGGCGGGTTCTTCTTTGCCATTGACCCACAAAGCTGCTGAGGTTACAACCGAACCTTCGGGCAAGTAAAAAGTATATAATGCTTCTTGGCGGCTGCCCCAACGTTGCACTCGACTATTGTGTATTTTGAAGGTTTTTTCGGTATAAGCCAAACGAAATTCGGGAAATAATTGGACATTGGTGACTATATCTGTTGTAGAAAGATTGTCGCCATTCCACAATTTGCGTTCGGTTTGATGCCGAGTATCGTAGAGTGTGCGAAGTATTTGAATTTTATCTGAATTTTGAATATTAATACCATCGCTAAAGGCCGACGCAAGCATGACCAAAGGGTCATGATTTACCCGTTCATTGAGCCGAATACGACCAAAAGAATTGAAAATGTCATCGAATTCCGAATAAGTCAATCCTACTTTTAAAGCTCGGTCTGTTATCCAATCTTTTTTGAGCCATTGACTCGTTTTTATCCAAGCTGGAAGGTCGTCATCATCATGGGGCATATTTTCATAATGAAAAGCATTATTGATAGTAAAGTTGATATGATAAAATCGTACACTCATATAGCCTACCGTGAGAAAAGCAATGGCAACAGCAACCAAGCCTGAGCCCCAAAACTGATTGGATTTTTTGAAGAATGCACGAATGACATTGCAATAGGCCCACACAAACAATAGAGGGACAAATACATGTAGTGGAATCCCAAAAAACCAAAATCCCAAAACTCCATAAAGATAAAGGGGAAGCATATAAATACTTTCATAAAGATGGAACAAAACGCCTACACTCGAAACCATGACCAGCAAATGATTGAACCATGTGTTGCGATGATTGCGCCACAAAGCGTGTACCACTAGCAAAGAATTGGAAAGCATCAAAAACCAAACGACCCAATTGGCAGAAACCTGAAATACAGGAAGTGTGCGATTGAGCGAGTATGCACTAAGATTAAAAAGTTGGAGCAATAATATATTGTGTGTAAAATTAGAAAAGCGAAAAAAAGCTCCTGCTCTTTCTTTATTGGTAAAGAGCACAACAATAAAATAAATAAATACCAAAATGTAGTTGACAAAAAATACTCCTGTAAAGGCATCAAAATCTATTTCATAAATATTGACAGAAGTCAAAAATACTATAAAAGAAAGGGCAAGAAAGATAAGTCCTGCAAGTGTAGTATTGTCCTTAAAGATAGAGGTTTTCATAAGCCTTGATTTAATAAACTAAAAGTACTTTGTTTTTCAAAGTTACTTTAAAAACGGAGATAAATCAAGTATATTGTGCTTGAAAATGATTTTTATCCAAAAAAGTCGTATTAGAACTAATTTACTACAAAACTGGCTTCTGTGGAACAACCTGTGGCTGCATCTGTAACCGTTACACGGTAAATACCCGAAGGAAGGCATTGTGCATAAGGTGTGTTGCCAATATTAGGAGCACTCCAACTGTAACGATAAGGATCGCTATTGGCATTGTCAACGCCCATAATCCGTACATCACTTAGTTTTAAAACCCCTCTTCCTTCTAAATATACGCGTACAAAACGTCCTGCTCCATTTAAGCTAGTAGTGCCACCATTGCTGGTATAAACTTGGCTGGCTTGGCTACTTGCAGTAGCCAAATCAAAAGAATTAAAAGGTCTATTCGATACTAAAATTCTATACGTACCGCTATTTGTACCACTCAATACAATTTGACTTAAATCATAATTGCCATTCAAATCAACCTCCCACCAAGGATTACTTTGCTGGGTAGAAGTGAGCGTAGTTGACATATCACCATCTACAGAATAGATACCTAGAGAATTACCATCTAAAATATTGCTAGAAATAGTGGTTCTTTTATGCAAAGCGACATTGGTGGGTGTATTTCCTACACTTATAAAGTCTGTTTGTACTTTTAAATTTCCTTGACTACAAGACGAACAGCAGTTGTTTTCAACTATGGTTGCATAAGCATTACAAGGAGTAGCCATTGAGCAAGCCATTGGAGGTTCTACTTCTAAGGTAATGCTTTCATTGCAATCATTGGCTCGAATTTCTATTGTACGATTGCCTTCACTAATAAAAAATGGGCCCAATTCGACATTCTGATTAAAAGCTGCTTGTACTCCAACACTATTCCAACCATTGCCCGTTCCAGCTACATTAACCGTAAATCGAAATAAATCATCAGTAGGATTGTCAGGCGTACCATTAGCATCACATACGAAATTGGAACTTGTGGCATTTTCTAATACACAAGCTACTCGGGCATTGCAGGAAGTTGCCCTAAAAGCATCATTAGAAAAACCTTGTAAGTTTGTATTTCGTCTGATAACGTCGGCAAGACTTGTACTTCGTACTTCTTGCAAAACATCACTAGCCAAATGCGGATCTCGTGTAAAAAAGTAGAAATCGCCATCTCTCAAACGAGTAAATTGGTCAACTAAAATAGCATTCATCGTTGGACCAACTGATGCTCCTGCCATGTGGCTTTCTGACAATAAACCTACCCAAGCATCAATATTATTGATGTTGCCATAAATATTTTGTAAAGCATTGCGAGTAGGTGCATGGTTTGTTATTTGCCCCCAATTGCTAACTGTCGAACCCAAAAAATGCGCTCGTATGGTATTGTAATCAGGTAGTCCATGATCTCGCCCTCGCTGGATATTCAAAGAAGCCAAATCAATTCCAAAAGCTCCTGGTGTGCCAGGAGGGGCGAATAAAAAATTGCGTAAATTATCAATAACAAAAGCATCTATTTCTTGCTGAATTTGAGTAGATAAGCCGTTTAAAATAGGATCAATCCCAAAGTTTTGTACCACCTGAGGATTGAAAAAACCTTGAATTAAAGAAATACTCCCTCCTGCTACAGCATCACAATTATCGTCAACAAGTAGTATCTCATTCGTTACCATTGTATGGCCAATTCTATAAGCTGCTGTCGAAAAAATATTATAAATATCAGGTTTTACATTAGCTTGATAGGTAGAATTAACTGAAACCGAAACGCCCAATGCTGGCAAAAACTCGGTATAAGTAATTTGTTGCATCAAAGCACCAACCATTTTTCGAGCAGTTTGATAAATGGCTTCGTCATTTGTCATACCATTGGCAATCAATTCATCACAAATACGATTGTGTTCTCGAACAAAAAGTGTATGTAAAGAAGTCAATCCTGGCTGTTCGTTGGCACGAACATCACCTGCCACAAAAACCCTTTGAGTACCATTTTCGTCACCAGCCATGCTTGGAGCATTGGAGTCTATAGCTCCACTAAGTTGGCCATTTGTAGTATTGTAAGGTAGTAAGTTGCCCGATGAAGTTTTTAGTTTTCCTCTCGAAAAAGTACGCAACCAATTGGCTCTTTGATTGTCAGAACCATACACATTAGAGGCATCAATCCAAGAAGTAATCAAGTTGGTTTGTTCACGAGGACGATTTACACCAGTTCCGCTATGTACTTCTGAACGATGAAAAGGGATATTGGCCGTAAAATCAGGTTCGTTGGCAGGCAAAACGATAGGAGCACTTTCTGCTTCATTTTCAGGAGAAATAGACAAATCATGATCTAAAAACTGCCCCCAACTAAACACTAAGGAACTCAATCCCACAGCGCTTGGTATATCTCCTGTTTGTGAAAACACTGCATTGGATATCGCTCTTGGAGAAGGACGATTTTGTCCTCCCATATCATTGAAATTATCGGGTGAGCCATATTGAGCTGGCATTTGTCTTGCCACTTCAATATCAGCAGCTCCCCACTCCGAACGACTAGCAGTTGATGTATTATTACATGTACCATCTATCGTTCTATATGACTGTTGAGTACATGAATTGCGTTGCAAATCATCCTTACTTCTAGGTAAGTGGTCAAAAGATTTGCCATTCGTTCTAAATCTCACTTCTTTTTGAGCAAAACTTGATGCAGCAAAAAACAAAAAGAATAGTAAAAATAGCCCTAATTTAAATGGTTCGTTATTCATATCATTTGTTCATAAGTGAACTTATCTAAAAAAGTTTTTTTTAGACTGAGACACCTAATTAATAAAATATGGGGTAATAGACTTGATAAGATTTGAGTAGTAAATATTACTCAAAATCTAAAGGAGGTTTGTAGTTTGATAGAATAACGGAATTAAAGAAGTCTTCCTCCTGAAAGACAAGCAAAGGTAAGCATATTGTTATATAAAACCAAAATACTTCTTAGAAAAAAGGTCTTTTTTCTGAAAAAGAAGCCATTTGTGACATAAAATATATAAGACGGAGTGTTTTTTGCAATACGAAATACTAAATTTGTTTATCCACATCTTCCAAATCTGATTCGTCTATATCGCCAAACCATTTTTGGAGGCGTTCACGAGCATTCGATTTTACTTCATCGTTGATATATGTAGCTATCGTAACCAAGCCAAAACTCAACACACCCAAATCATCTGTATATCCAATAATTGGGGTAAGGTCTGGTAAACCATCAATTGGAGCGATAAAATAACCCAATGTCCCCAAAACTATGTTTTTGGCCCAAGCAGGCGTATCTTTTCGCCGATAAGCATAATATAATAAAAGTGCCGTATAAACAGTTTTTTGGCCAGCTTGACGAGCAAAACCTTTTATTTTATCCCACAGTCGGGTTTCAGAATATTCTTCGCTATATTTTTTAAATGGATTCATGGCAAATGTGTTTTAGCATTTAGGTGTTTGTGTTTTCATAGAAACACGCATACACGCTATAACTTAATAACGTAAAAATAAGGAAAGGTATTCATTCAAATCGACAAAAACACATTTTTAATCGTCAAAAAGACTCTACCAATTCGTATATCGAAACCCTAAATTATAGGTTGTGGGGCGATTGCCATTTAGAATAAAATCAAGTGGCAAATAATAAGTATAAAGCAACTCCACTTCAAAATTGGGTGTAATTAGAAACTTCGTCCCCAATCCATATTCTACAGGAACGGTCGTCATGGCATAAACTGTCCAACGATTGTTGGGGAAGTAACTCAAAAATGCCTTTGCCAAAGGAAGCACTCTAAAATTGGGTGCGACTGTCGTCCAAAATCCTAGTTCGGCAAACAATGCTGTTTTAGAAGACAATTTTCGGTCATACATCAATTGCGTATAAGAAATCCAACTACCATCAACCGATTGATCTATTGGAATATAAGCCGTTTGTTGTAAAGACACTTTTTCCCATTTTCGGATGGGATTAAATTTTATTTTTGGACCAATATGTGACAAACCGTGGCGAGCAGTCCGATTGAGGACTTCGCCCTCACTATTGGTCAAAGCACCATTTTCGGTAGAGGCATAATCCATTTTTTCGTCAAACAATAGGGCATCAAAAGGAGAAGCTCCTACTCTATCATTTTCTAAATTGGACTTATAAACAACATCAAAACCGTAATTGAGATTGCGCTTAGTACCTATCAATACTTGTCCAAAACCTGAAAAATAAGTACTCCGACTGTTCAACTCCGAAAAGCCATCGAACATGCCTTGTGTATATAAGGCATTGAACAATTTGACTTCATACTGTCCTTTTTTATAAAGATTGGAAGGTTGAAAATAACTATTAAAGTTCTTCTCGCTCTGAGCAAAAATATTTCCACAAAAAAATAATACAATGATAAAAATCAATGAGTGCTGAATACGCATAGTTTGTATAAAGTTTGCGAGAGGATGAGTTTTCGTGCTTGCATCCAAAATTGTCGCACCATATAATAATATCTCTGTATAACTTTGTGGACTTTGTGGTGAATAGAGAAATGCAAAAAAATTTGCGACAATTTGGGATGCAAGCGTTTTATTATTTGTAAACAATAAAAATACCAAGAAGATTATACCCTTCCGATTTTGTCTATAAAAAAGCAAAGCAAACGTCTTGAAGCCAACATTCAAATCTATCAGTGGCGCACACTTTAACCAAAATAATGTACACAAGCTCTAAAATATTAGTCGTAATTTTGTTTTAATGGAAAAATTGATTCAACAAATTACTTATGGTAAAACTTTGAGTGCCGATTTACTCAATGATATGGACACGCATTTTCGACAAGAAATTGCTCCTAAAAACAAACTACTCCTCAAAGAAAAACAATATTGTAGAAGATTATATTTCCTAGAAAAAGGTACGGTTCGTACCTTTTATTATGCCAAAGAAAAAGATGTAACTTCTTGGTTTTATCAAGAAGGGCAATTCTTTACGGCTTGGTATAGTTTCTATTCTGAGCAACCTAGTTTTGAATATATTGAAACGCTAGAAGATTGCTCACTTTATATCATTGACCATTACAACTACAATCAGCTACTCGAAAAACATCACGACTTTGCTCGCTTTGGCAGAAAACTAGCTGAAGGCATGACCGCTTATATTGATCAATATTCAAAAGGTTATATGTTCCTATCGGCCAAAGAACGTTATGATTTACTACTGGCTTCTTTTCCTGATATAACTCAGCGTGTCAATCTCGGACATATCGCCTCTTTTTTGGGCATCACGCAAGAAACCTTGAGCCGTATTCGGAAACAAAAGTAATTTACTTGTGTTTATTTGGTGCTTGTACATTCCCCAAACCGCCATTGCAACCATCAATAAAAGCCTCAAATATCGCACCTTGCTCAACCGTAAATCCTGCATTGAGTTCGATACAATTTGCTGCATCATAAATGGTCATTGCATCGGGCAATACCAATGTATTGGAACGAATATAATCACTCGATTCGTAATGCCTAATTTCCGTTTCTACAACAGGCAAAGTAGGATGTGTAAGTGCTGAAAAACAAGCATAGGGTTGAACTCCAAATTTCACTTCTGCCAGTCCAGCACAACTATGCCCCCAAGTACTGTTCACTGTTATTAAGACGTATCGTGCCGAAATACCATTCAAGTTAGGGCCAGCATTTCCTGTATAACTACTATTTCCTGTTGCTTGCGAAAGCTCAAAGCTTACTTGTGCTGTCCAACTGACTCCGTCAGTTGAAGTGTCGAGGATAATATCTTTCATACCTCTATCCGTTTGTCCAAATACATTATAATTCCAAAAATAAGTAGTCGTGAGTTCATACACTGCTCCCAAATCATAAAGTATCCAATGCGTAGTACCTCTTGCAGGATTTGGATTAATGTCAGTGGTACAAGACAACCAACCGTCATTGCTATTGGTCGAATGTGTATTGTCATTGCAATTTTGCGCTTTTAGTGGAATACCAGCTAAAAGCAAAATAAGGACAAGTATATTTTTCATTTTAGGAAGTTTAAGCCATAAAACCAATCGGATTGTTACTACTATTGACATCGTAAAAATTGCCAATATTGGGCAAGACATAAGCCATGTCGCCATTGCTTACCCCAAACCATTGGCACAGTTCAGCAAAGTATTCATCTACCGAAATACTAGGCAACAATACCGCACCTCCCACATCATCATTACTATTTAAGGCCAA
>JAHDEQ010000101.1:0-3359 GCA_020628755.1 Saprospiraceae bacterium | reverse complement strand
GTTCTAGCAATTAGTTCCATATTCGCCGAAACTTCATTGTCTGAAAAATGGCTAAAATTAGGCGCACCACTTAATGCTGCACTAAATTGTACATGATTGTCTTGCGAGTCCTTGACTTTGTTGCTATAGGTAGATTTATAAATATCTTGATACTGTTGCCCTAAGAGATTCTGCGCCCCTTGTGCAAGTGCCGTTTCCAAGCTGCTCAAACCTGTGTAGGTATTGATACCTACACTGCCTCCCGAAAGTGCCTTGATAGCATACTCTTGTGAAGAATTACCTACTTGAAAAATATTGGTTCCCGAAAGGGAAATATTCATCGAAATATTCTGGTTACTATTGCCAGCTTGTAGAATATCGGCCATACGTCCGCCCCAGCCTTTCGATGAACGTGTCTGCGGAATCGAACTTTGCCATTGCTGAATTTGGTCGGCGTGCGAAAACAATCCTACAGGTAAGTTGACATTATTATTGAGGTATTGACTTTTGGATGTGGGTTCGACAAGCGTCCCTACATTGGTTACAAAAGATAATTTTCCAGTATTGAACAGTTGTTGGACTTCGGGCATGGAGGGATGTAGGCCAAATTGTTTGCCATTGCTATCGCTATAGTTGAGTGGCAACAAATCGCCCTGCGGCAAAGCCAAATTGGAACGTGTGTTCGCATATTCGCCATAAAAATTTCCATTGCGAGGTACGAGCATATTGAAACTATCGTTTCCTCCTGCTAATAAGATACAAACTAAGGCTTTGTAATTTCCATTATTTGATGATTTGGGATTGGCCAATCCCGCTAGGGAATTGGCTACGCCTAAATTGAGCAATGACGAAAAAAATGTCGTCGTACCCAAAGCTGCACAAGAGGCCGTACCTAGAAAATTGCGACGGCTATACTTTTTATGTGTCATAATTTTAAATTTTATTCAAAAAAAAAGCTGGTAGCATATCAATTGTAAGGTTGTTATTTTCAGCCTCGAAACCCAAAAAAACCGTTCGTCGCAGTTTCCAAGCTGCGATGCCATACGCTTTGTTTTTTTGAACATATTATATCGCAGATGCAATCTGCGATAAGCAGTAAAAATAATTTGTATGCTTACTTTTGAATGATGTAATCGGGTGAAATAAATATTAAATACAAGGCTGCTTTTACTCTATCCGTAACTGCAATTGTATTAAGCGTATTGATAATATTGGTCTTAGTAGTATCGGATAACAAGCGTCCTGTGAGTATCAAATCCAATCGGTCTAATAATGCGGTAGGATTATTAGCTAACGCTTCTTCTTCCGACAAATCCAAAAAGATTTGGTCATTGAGATCGAGTTGCTTGAGTTCAAAACCTGGTGCATTCATAGCAGTATTGCTGGCTACGACCGAAATCTCTCCTAGAAAACCATCAATAAACCACTCTTGTACAAGATTGATATAATTGATAGAAGTGGCCGATGTATGAATTTGAAATTCGGGAGCAAATAAATTTTGGGCAGCAATAGGACCATTAGGCTGAAAATCGGGTAGGTAAAAATTGAAAACACTAGGCGATGCCAAAATTCCTTGGTCAACTGCTTCATCAAACTGATAGCCCCAATTCCACAAGCGACCCGAAATATTTGTTCCATTAAATGCTCGTATGGCTTGCGTGTAGCGCAAAAGCGTTTCACGCATTTTGCCAGCCGTTGGGTGTGTTGTCCAAGAGCAATCTATCGCTTCGGCATCAGTCAAAATCGTTCTTATAAGCGTTTTCATATCGCCTCTAACTCCGTTTCCATTATCATTAAAAGCAGCAGCAACACGAGAGATATAATCGGGACTTGGGTTGGACTTAACCAATCGTTGTATCAACAATCGCCCTATAAATGGCCCAACATTGGGATGGTTAAATAAATTATCTATCGCATCATTGATGTCTTGCAAAGTGTTTTGACCCGCAGGTACAACTTGTCCATTGAGCAAGTATTTTGGTCCAGGTTCGTGCCAAGCGTCAAAAGCAATCATGGGTTGCCAATTGTTGGTCGTTGCAGGACTATCGTTGTACTCATTGCCCCATTGCGTGGGAAAACTTGTATAATCCTCCCAGGGCCACCAGTAGCCTGCTGGAGCCAGCCCTGTAAAAATCTTAGCAAATTCTTTTATATCATCATTGTCATAGGTTGGTATGTCATTGCCTTGTGTATCTTTTTTGCGGGTTCCGTCTTGATTGAGTTCAAACAAACCTATAGAAAATAATTGCATAATTTCACGTGCATAATTTTCGTCAGGATGGATATTGTTGGCCACATCTGATTTGGGGTTATTGATATGACTCAAATAAAATCCCATCATAGGATGCAAACTAATATCGTAGAGCAAATCCCTAAAATTGCCAAAAGCATTTTGGTAGAGCAAATCATAGTAACTCGCCATACCTGGGCCACTCAGTTGTAAATTCGATTTTTCAGAAATCACAAAAATTTGGCTGTAGGCCTGCGCTACGCGCTGGCGTACATGGTCGTCGCTTTGGATGATATTATTCCACCAAGCCATTTTAAAATAAAACCAATACGGAATCACTGCATCGCCTGCATTGGCTACTGTGTTGTAGCCCCATTTGTTGATATACAGTTGCTTGAAATGCTCCCAAATATCCCAAGTCGTATCTTGAAAAGAGACTTGAGGCGGCAAGGCTAACTGTGCATCTAACCAATTGGAAATACCTTGATTGGCCACATCTTGTATCGTTTCATAATCTGCTCCAAGAGAAGCAAAGCCCAAAAATCGAGCTGCGGCGTTTTCGTCTATTCCTAGACCTGCACCGCTGATAGTTGTATTCGGATTTGTCATATTGCTATTGGAACTCGTTATTGCGCTTACGCCAACTGTCTGTCCTGCACCGATATAATTATTATTGATTTGTGCAATGACAATTTGCAGTGTTAAAGAACAACATAGCGTGATTGCTATTTTTAAATTTTGCATAAAAACTTGTTTGTTGATACAAAGATGAGCTAATCTAACGATGTTCTCTTTGATTTATGTCAAAAGAAAAAAGAAATCGAGATTGTTTTTTTGACTTAGGTCAAAAATATGGAGTAATAGAGAATTTCCTTGCTGGTTAGCCAGCACAAAATAGCTGTATGGCAACTCCTTTTTTATTTGTCGTAAAAGCCTGTTCGTTAAGTTGTTGTGCTGACGCACCAACATGGTGGGTTGCTTTGGATTATATCTTTTTAGTCATATCGTTTTTTGCCATTTACTGGTCAACTCTTACTACAACAAAAAATTGGATTAAACCAGCTTTATGGTCAAGTTGGATAATCCTATTACTAACAAATGAATCTCCCCGATGCAAGCATCGGGGTATCACAGCCCTCAAAGGCTATGC
>JAHDEQ010000100.1:1739-15881 GCA_020628755.1 Saprospiraceae bacterium | reverse complement strand
ATCCAAGTAGATGGCAATGCAGCAGGAGAAGAAGGAATGTTTGATATTTCGGTGATGGATATAACAGACACATCTAATTGTGGAGATTGTAGTGCCGAAAATGGTGATATTATGATAAACGTTTCTCCTGCTACAGGAGGAAACAGTAATCAATAAACAGAATAACTACTTTACACAAATGGCCAATTTGAGCTTGCTCAAAATTGGCTATTTGTCTTTTTAAGCCTTTCAATACGTCCGAAATCACAGAATTAGGACATCAAATCCCTTTCAATATTACTTAGTGCAACAACAATTAGTATATAAAACACTACATTTGAAAAATCAAATTTTGGTTCTTGTTTAATTTCCAAAATTTATACTCTCCAAAAACCAATATTCAATTACTTTTAAAATAACCAAAGTATGTTAAAGAAATTACTCCTTTTACCTTTCTTATTTTTACTAGCATTAGCTACGAGCTTTGCTTGTGACAAAGCCTCTACGACCATAAACTCTGTCACGGACAATGGTAATGGGACTTATACCTATAATATCGAAATATGTATTGAGTTCAATGGACTAGAGGGAGCTTCTTATGAATTTGGGGCGTGGTTCGATGGTGCTAATGTCATTGCCTTTACACCGCCGACTGTCAATACTTCTGACGGCGATACCTATGTGGGGGCAATAAATGGAAGTGGACAAGTTTTTTGGACTTATGGAGGTTTTCTTCCTACACAAAGTGGTTCTACGATGTGTCATACATTTGATATTACTATAGATGCCGTTCCTACTGGTTTAAATGTATTGTATCATGATGATCCTCGACCTGATTGTACGTATTTTGAGGACTTATCTTCGCCTTGTTCGGTTACAGGAGTTACAGCAGGTGCGCAATCGGCCTGCAATGCCGCCGATAATACCTATACTCAAGATGTGACGATAACCTATCTTTCTGCGCCAAGCACAGGTTTTCTTATCGTAAATGGACAATCATTTGTTATAGGTACTTCTCCCCAAACAGTTACTTTAACAGGATTACCTTCTGATGGAAATCCTGTCAATGTATCGGTTTCTTTTTCGACAGATGCAGTTTGTAGTTTTACAGATGCTGCTGTTTTTACGGCACCAAATCCTTGTCAGGCTTGTACAATAGATTTACTTTTAGGAGGGGCGCAAAGCTCCTGCGATCCCAATACGGGTACTTATTCACAAGACATTATTGTGTCTTATGTGAATGCCCCAACAACAGGAACATTAGATGTCAATGGTCAATCTTTTCCAATTGGTACAAGTCCTCAGGTGGTAACGCTAACGGGTTTACCAACCGATGGTGCAGCCGTAACTGTTACGGCTGCTTTTTCAGCAGATGCTACTTGTAGTTTTACTTCTACCAATTTGTTCAATGCGCCTCCTGATTGTACACCCGATTGTATGATTAATACAATTACAGCAGAATCTTCTTCTGCTTGTGATCCTAGCACCAACACATTTACCCTTGATATAACGGTTGATTATGTTGATGCTCCAACAACAGGGACATTGAATATCAATGGCCAATCTTTTGTTATTGGTACAAGCCCTCAAACCATTACATTAACAAATTTATCAGCTGATGGAATGCCTCTCGATATAACGGCAACATTTTCGGATGATTCTGCTTGTACTTTAACAGAGTCTGCTCTAGTTACTGCTCCAGCTCCATGTAGCAATATTTGTAGCGGAAATGTTAAGTTCTATGATACTGCACCAGGCAATAGTGATTATGGAAATAACGAAAACTACGTTAGGACTTTTTGTTCAGGTTCTACCGATTTATTAAAATTTGATTTGGAATGTTTTCCTGGAGGTTGTGGTACAAACTCAAAAATTCATCCAAGCGATACCTTATATATTTATGATGGCCCCGATACATCGGGTTTGTTATTAGCTAAAGTAACGGGTGACCCTGCAAACAATAATGCTATCACTTATTTTATGGATGGAGGAACTAGTACGAAACACTTCCTTTCTTATAGTAGTTGTATAACATTTCATTTTATATCGGATGGCGCAAATACAGCAAATGGTTGGGAAATGGAGATAAGTTGTGTCCCTCCTGTAGTATGTGCCAATAATCCACCTGCGGCAGATTTATTTTTAGCGGCACCATTTATTTGCAATTTAGATGGTTATTGTGGTACAACAAGTAGCGATTTTGGGGCAGATTATCCTGGAAATTTGGCTACAAGTAATGGAGGAGAAGATATTTGTTTAATAAATCCTAATATTGTATTTGGTGGTTCAGTCCAAAATAACTCTTGGTTGCAGTTTCAAGCCTCGGCAACTACCGCAGATTTAGACTTTACCGTTTCGGGTTGTTTAGATGGCATACAAGTGGCCATATTAGCTTTTGATGGTACAAATTTTACTAGACTAACGAGTTGTGCGCTTTCGGACGGAGGAAATAATAATACCTTTACTATTTCTGCTACAGGACTTGTTGTTGGCGACATTTATTATATCATGGTAGATGGAAATGCTGGAAGTGTTTGTGATTATGTTATTCAAGCAACTAATGGGTCAGGAGTTACTGTTATTGATGCAGGGCCAGATCAAACCGTTTGTAATAATGATGTCGTTACCTTAACGGCTACTGGCCCAGCAGGCGCAACCTTTACTTGGACAGGCGATGATGGTTCTGGACCATTTGTAGGTACAACAGTTATGGTAAATCCAGTAGGAACTACTACCTATACCGTAGAAGCAACAGGAACTGCAATTTGCAATCGAGCAACGGATGATGTTGTGATTACGGTTCAAAATTGTAATGTCTGTTCCATAGACTTATTGTCCGCAGGTACGCAAGGAGCTTGCGACCCTGCTACGGATACTTATACGCAAGATGTAGTAGTTACATATTCCAATCCACCTGCAACTGGCAACTTGGTTGTCAATGGACAAACTTTTGCCATCACATCAAGTCCTCAAACTGTTACTTTAGCAGGACTACCTTCGGATGGTTTACCTGTAAGCGTTACAGCTTCTTTTTCGGCAGATGCGGCTTGTAGCATTAGTACCAATAATTTATTTACAGCACCTTCTACCTGTGCGCCTGTTTGTTCTATTGACAATGTAATGGTTGGTGCGCAAGGAACTTGTAATCCCTTAAATGATACCTATTCACAAGATTTGACGATTACATATAGCAATGCACCAAGTACAGGTGATATTTATGTCAATGGCCAATTTTTTCCAATTGGTACAAGTCCTCAAATAGTCACTTTGGTTGGATTGCCAGCCGATGGCAATTCTGTCAATATTTTGGCGAGTTTTACAGCAGACAATGCTTGTACGTACTCACAAAACGGGGTCTTTACAGCACCTACGTCTTGTGTGTCTTGTACGGATGGGATTCAAAATGGCCAAGAAACAGGATTGGATTGTGGAGGCCCATTTTGCCCAACTTGCCCAACTTGTTCGTTAAGTAAAACTTACACAGGAACGACACTTACGGGTATTTATCAGACTTCAAATACGATTAACTCGTATGCAGAAGTACCCAATACTCAAAACGTTACTTTCTTAGCAGCTTGCATCAATCTGTACAGTGGTTTTGAAGTGAAATTAGGAGGTGAATTTTTGGCCGACCCTGTGCCTTGTATTCCCTTTGCTCCCGATGCACCCAATACGCAGTTGACTGTTCAAACAGATGTATTAAGTACTTTTCAGGAATCAGATAAGATTAATATCTCTTATATTTTAAAACAAGAAACTCCTGTAACTTTAAGTATCCGAAAATTGGATAATTCTTTTTACCAACTTTTGATTGGTAACGAAACGGAGAAAGCAGGACAGTACGATATTCAGGTTGGTATTGACAAACTAGCAAAAGGTATTTATATGCTAGAAATGATTGTTGAGAATCAAACTTACTTTGAAAAGATAGTAATTGAATAAAAATATAATTGGAATATGTCAGATTGTTTTTTCAAGGGCATTTTGCCCTTGAAAAACATCTTTAAAAAAAACAAAAAAAAAGCGATACAGATATTCTGTATCGCTTTTTTTTTTGAGAGGGACTTTTACCACATTCCCATAGCAGCTTCACAATTGGCAGCCATTTGAGCCAATTGACCAAAGGTAAAACTACACTTACATTCAGCCTGATAAAAAGACATGATATTGCCCACATCAGGTTGAAAAAATTCATTTGCGCCATCTCGTTTCATAGAAATAAAACGACAATCTAATTCTGTATTGACATACTGGTCAGGAGAATCGCCAAGTACAAAAGGGTCTGCTCCTGTATCCGTGATAAAATCGCCTGTTATGTCAGCATTGCTACCATCTTTTAGCTCTTGAGTTTCGGTTAAGCCATCGGGGCCATGCGTATTGAAAAGCCCAAAATAATGGCCCATTTGATGCGAAAGCGCGCGTGTCATAGGCGAATTGCAATCTTTTAAAATAACAATTCCTCCGTTCTCCAAATTAGCGAGGCCATACTGCGTAGCGAAGCCGCAGTAAGTGGTGTCTTGCCCTTCAAAGCTATTTACAAAAAAGAGATTTATACGACGTTGCTGATGATACACTGTTTGCATTTCGTCCCATTCATTATTTTCAATTTCATCATACTGGAAATTATCAATTGTATCAAATTGACAAATTTCAAATTCCACACAAATAGGCGAAAAATCCTTATTCAAGGTATCTAAAGCTGCCATTATCGAATCTACTTCAATATTGGTTTCGCCTTGTTCATTGGCAACGAGGTGAGCAACGATGGTAAATTTCTTGTTCAAACAAGGCAATTCGGATTGTTTGGTGACTAAATCTTGTGCAACGATATTAGTACAAAAGAATCCTGTCATCAAGAAAATAAAAATACTGTTTATAAGTTTTTTCATAGAGGCAGTTATATATTTATATCGAATAAGTTCATAATAAATTGCTCAAACTTAGCAAAATTGCATTTGTATGCCAAAATATTTTGATTAAAATGTATATTTGCTCCTTTGGTTGTCATATGGATAAATGAATGTTTGATAAATTTATGACAATTCTCTTTTTAAAGAAACCCATTAATCTTATGCGTCAAGTTCAACTCTTCGTTTTATTTGGTTTTGCTTTATTTTTTCAACTACAATTGCTTGCTCAAACGGCTAATTTTACCGAGGGCTGCTCGCCCTTAGAGGTTCAATTTACAGCACCATCTGGTCTGTCGGCTTATTTTTGGGATTTTGGAAACAACGGTTCTTCGGACTTTCAAAATCCGAGCCGTGTATTTAATAGTCCTGGTACATACGAAGTGACCCTTTCAGAAGGAGTAGGAGGGGCGCAGGTCGGTACGTTGACTATTTCTGTATATCCCAAACCTCGTATCGAAATAGCTGCTGACCCTCCAGGAGGTTGTCCTGTCTTAACAACGCAATTTTCGCTAAGTTCTGATATTAATCCCAATATTGATGTGGACTATTTGTGGTCTTTTGATGCTTTTGGAACTTCTACAGATGCTTCACCTATATTTACCTTTGAAAATCTAGGTACTTACGATGTTGCTTTAGCACTCGAATCTTCGCTAGAGAATTGTTCAAGAACTGAGCTATTCGAGGAGTTCTTGAATGTAACAGAAGCTCCCGAAGTGAGTTTTACAACTGACCCAAGCCCTGCGGGGGCTTGTGCTGCGCCCTTTAATGTGGACTTTACAATCACTTCTAATCCTGATTTGACTTACGAATGGGATTTTGGCGATGGTACAACATATGTTGGAGCAAATCCTCCCACGCATACTTATACGAATACAGGAATATTTTTAGTAGCCCTTTCAGGAACAGATGGATCAGGTTGCACAGTAACTAGAAGTACTTTGGTAAGTGTTGGCCCTCCTGCTGTTGCATTTAGTACAGAAGGGCCATTTTGTGTAGGAACAAGTGTTGCTTTTGAAAATATGTCGGCTGATGGTAGCTACACTTGGGATTTTGGCGATGGCACTACCTCTAGCGAGGTATCACCTGCACACGATTATGCAATGCCAGGGACTTATGAAGTGACACTAACGGTCGAGTCATCGGCAAACTGTACTAACTCTAGTACTCAAACCATAGAAGTCGGAAGTACCGATGCTGGTTTTACGACTGATCCAGTTTATACTTGTGACGGACAAATTATAGTAACTTATACTCCAAACAACCAAGACCAAGATGCGTACGAATGGCTTTTCCCTGATAGTACTACTTCAAATGAAGTGATAGCTATAGATACCATATCAGCTTTTGATACTACTATATATAGTGTTAATATGCTCATGGAAGTGAGTACTTCATTGACGGTGACTTCGCCAGAAGGTTGTATCAGTACAAGCTCAGAAACGATTACAATTGATCGCCCCAATGCGGAGTTTATGCCAGATACGATAAGTGGCTGTGCGCCTTTAGAAGTTGTATTTGCAGATTCTAGTATTTCTAATGTTCCTTTGACGGAGTGGTTGTACGACTTTGACAATGGTGATACGATGATGAATACCACAGGCGATGATGTTACTTATACTTTTACAGAACCAGGTGAGTACGATGTCGTTTTAATAACGACGACAGAATTTGGTTGTAAAGATACCTCTTATGCCATTCAGATTTTGGTAGGAGAGGCCATTCAAGACCTCAATTTTTCTGCCGACCAAACAACTATTTGCATCGGAGATACCATCAATTTTGAAGGCATTAGTGGCAATCCTAACATTGATGCTTGGCATTTTGAAACCGACGGTGGTCGCAGTTTTCACTGCTACCAAGACCCGAACATGGCTTGGGATTTTAAAACCGGTGTTGGTACAATGGACGTTAGCCTTACGGCCGAATATAATGGCTGTTTGACTACAGAAACAAAAGAAGATTTTATAACTATCAATGGGCCACTAGCTCGTATTAGTTACAATATAGATTGTGAAACACCCAACACTGTTGAGTTTAGGGATTCGAGTTTGGATGCTACATCGGTATTATGGGATTTTGGTGATGAAATGACCAGTACGGAACTGAACCCAGCACATACCTATGCTGATACGGGAGATTATGTAGTTGTATTGACAGTAATGAATGATATGACAGGTTGCCCCGCATCTACCGATACGGCTACCGTTTGTATTAGAAATATCAAAGCCGAAATCACACTAGATACGACGCTTTGTACAGGTACATTATACCTTTTGGATGCGACCAAATCCGAAAATGTTGACAACCGTTGTTGGAGAGGCTATACTTGGGATATTCCTAATCAAAACAGACCCATCACCACTTCTAGCGATGCAATAGAATTTATTTTTGGAACGCCTGGCCCTGAGACAGTAGAGCTGGTCGTTACAGATATAAATGCTTGTACCGATACGGCGACACTTGATATTATGGTTTATGAAGTATTGCCAGATTTCACCTTTGACCCTGCACCAATCTGTTTCCCTTCGCAAGAAGTTACCTTTATTGACCAAACGGTTTCTACTGCTCCTATCGAAACATGGGAGTGGGATTTTGGAGACGGAACAACAGCAATGGGCGATACTACAACTCATGCTTTTGCATCAAGTCCTGCCAGCGTAACACTTATCGCAACCGACTCGGTAGGTTGCGATGGCAATGTCACTATTACCGTACCTGAATATCAGCCTTTTAGTACTATTACACAAAGCGAAACCGTCATTTGTGTAGGCGAAAGCGTAGATTTTTCAGCTTCTGATTTTACCTCTCAAGGTTCTAATTTGAGTTTTGATTGGGATTTTGGAAACGGTACAACAAGTACAAACCAAACCGAAACAATACAATACGATGCAGGAGGTATTTACGAAATAACATTAAATTTTACCGAAATAGCTACAGGTTGTTCTGGGTTTGCTTCTACTACGCTAGAGGTGCAAGAGTTTCCGCAAGTTGGCTTTGACCTTTCGGTTGATACTGATGAACCAATTTGTACACCTGCTATCATCGGATTTACCAATACATCTACCTCAACAAGCCCAGTCAATTATTCTTGGGACTTGGGAGACGGCAATTTTGGAAGCTCACAAGATGCAGCAAATAATTATAGCGCAGGTACTTATACAGTTAGCTTGACCGCCTCTACTTATCCAGGCGAATGCGAAAGCTCAGAATCTTTTACTTTTGAAGTACTCGAATCACCACAAGGAGCTTTTGCCCTTGATGCCAATACCATTTGCAATGGAGGGGACATTACTTTTTCTTTGCTTGATACTTTTAATGTTTCTACCTACTCATGGGATTTTGGCGATGGTTCTTCAGAATCGGATATTAATCCAGTAACACATACTTATGATTTGGCGCAAGGCACAGGTTCTGTATCGGCTATTTTGACCTTGACGAGTTTGGATGGTTTTTGCGAAACAACTTTTGCACAAACCATAACAGTCTCTGACCCAGTTGCTAATTTTGAACCTACTATCGGTTGTGATGGGACGGTTATTTTTGCCAATGTTTCTGGAGGCAATAATACCTATGAATGGGATTTTGGAGATAATTCTTCTACTTCAAGTGACATCAATCCATCTTATGTTTATACAACAGCAGGCGATTATACGGTAACTTTGACCGCCACTGATATAAATAATCCAAATTGTGTAGATGTAACCAATCAAATCATAACAATAGATGACCCAGTTGTTGCTGCTTTCTCTATTGATGGTGGTAGCACCATCAGTTGCGATGGATTTTTTGCTTTTAGCAATACATCTATTAATGCCAGTAGTTTTGAATGGGATTTTGGAGGACAAGGTACTACAAATGACGAAAGCCCAACTTTTACTTTCAGTACTCCAGGCGTTTATGAAGTAAATTTGATTGCTTCCAATCCAACTACAGGTTGCGACGATAGCTTCTCTATTTCAGTATCTGTCGAATCGGTTGCTGCACAATTCGTCCCGTCTATCAATGACCCTTGTACTTTTATTGTTGACTTTGTAGTCACTCCTGACCCACAAGCTACTCAAATCAATTGGGATTTTGGAGGAGGTAACCAAATTGGCAATGTAGGCAATACTTATACGGTTCAATATCCTAGCGCAGGTTCATATGATGTAGCATTGACTACAACCAATCCTACGAATGGGTGTTCAAATACTTCTTCGACTACTGTTAATTTAGATGAACCCGAAATTTTGGAAAACCAAACATTTGGCCCAATTGAAGCTAATTTAGGAGAGTTTTATGACCCACAAATAAGCGATTTGGTTGTTGGTCCTTATCCTTTTCCTGTATTTAGCGATACCACAATTTCGGTTGTGGTGGGCAATGCTTGTGGTACGGCTCAATATACCTATGAAGTTGTATTTAGTACGCCAGTAGAAAGTTTATTGATACCCAATGTTTTTACTCCTAATGATGATGACCAAAATGATTTCTTTAACTTCTTTATAGAAGACCAAGTTGGCGACTTGCCCGAATTGGATGTTGTACGATTTGAAGTCTATAATCGCTGGGGACAAAAAGTATATGACAACGATACGCCCAATCGAGGTTGGGATGGAAAATACAATGAAAAAGATTGCAATCAAGATGTATATATCTACATCATAGAGGTTGGAATAGCGGGTTCTATTTCAGGCGATACTAAAGTTTTTCAAGGAGATATAACCTTATTGAGATAGGTTCTAGCAGCGGCTTTAGCCGCTACTAATCTTCGCTTAAAACGGTTGTTATATTTATGAACAATGCCCTACTTATTTTTATAAAAAATGTTCAAAAAGGTAAAGTCAAAACCCGTTTAGCACAAACGCTTGGGGATGACAAAGCTCTTAAAATATATCAAGCTCTTTTAGAACATACCCATTCGGTTGCCGATACTTTCGTCGGCAACCGAATGGTTTTTTATAGCCAGTTTATTGAAGAAAACGATAGTTGGCAAGTCTCAAAATTTCAAAAGTATCTCCAACAAGGCAATGACCTCGGCGAACGAATGCAATATGCTTTTGAGACTGCTTTTGAAGAAAACGATACCGTTATTATTATCGGAAGTGATTGTGCATCGCTAACTCCTGAAATTTTACAAAAAGCTGTTGAAAAACTCGAAAACCACGATTTTGTACTAGGGCCAGCCCTTGATGGAGGCTATTATTTGTTAGGTATGTCCACTTTTCAGCCCCTCGTTTTTGAGGAAATAAAATGGAGTACTTCCGAAGTTTTATCCAAAACTGTGCAGCACATCAAAGACCTCAACAAGACTTATGCCTTGCTCGAGCCTTTGTCAGATATTGATTATGCCGAGGATTGGGAAAAATGGGGTTGGGAAATCTAGTTTTCTTTGTACCGACAAACTTTTCTACAATGCCTTTGTTTCTATTCAAAACATAAACACATCAGACACTCCAACACATTTAAAATGAATAAAATAGGAAAAACAGGCGTACTTTTAGTCAATTTAGGAACTCCCGACGAGCCAACAAGAAGTGGTTTGCGCCGTTATTTGAGCCAATTTTTGACCGACCGACGAGTCATTGATTTGCCCTGGCTGTTTCGCAATATGTTGTTTCGTGGTATTGTTGCGCCCATCCGTTCGGGCAAGGTTTCTAAACTGTATCAACGCCTTTGGATAGATGAAGGTTCGCCTCTCAAAGTCTATGGTTATCGGGTAGCCGAGGGTGTGCAGCAAGCACTTGGTGATGATTTTGTTGTTGAGTTGGCCATGCGTTATCAAAATCCTTCTATCGAATCTGCTGTACAAAAAATGACAGATGCAAGGGTTTCTGAACTTATTATTTTACCCTTATTTCCGCAATATGCTTCGGCAACAACGGGTTCAATTTTCGAGGAGGTCATGCGAATTTTTAAGAAGCGTGAACTCATTCCTTCTATCAAATTTATCAACTCCTATTACGACCATCCAAAAGTGATTGATTTGTATGCCGACAAGGCGCGTCAATACAATTTGGACGATTACGACCATTTTATTTTTTCTTTTCATGGTGTCCCAAAACGCTATTTAAAAAAGGAAAACAATTATTGTAAATGTGATGGCAATTGTTGTAAAACGATTGTACCCGATAATCAATTTTGCTACTCAGCGCAATGTCATGCAACGGCTTTCGCCATTGCGGAGCGTCTCAATATTCCAAAAGAAAAATTTACGGTTAGTTATCAATCCCGTTTTGGCCCCGAAGAATGGCTCAAACCCTACACCGATAAAGTATTTGAAGAAGAACTCGAAAAAGGAAATAAAAATCTTTTAGTATTTTCGCCTGCCTTTGTGGCCGATTGCTTAGAGACGACTATCGAAATTGGCTACGAATACAAAGAAGAATTTGACGAAATGGGCGGCGAACGCCTCGACCTTGTCGAAAGCCTCAACGACGACCCACGCTGGATTGCTGCCATCGCTGAAATTATCCAAATGAATACCGTGCAAGTGCGAGAATTTTCTTAGGTTTTTTGAGGTGTCAGGTGTTAGGGCGTTCCGCTAGCGGAACTAGAGATGTCAGCTTTTAAGTCTAGAAAAACTGACCTCTCCTTTTTCGCAAAGCGAAAAATCCTGACCCCTGCCCCCTCAAAAAGAACAACAAACAATGACATACAACGACCTCCTAAAAGATTTAAAAAATAAAAAATACAATCCTGTCTATCTCTTGCACGGAGAAGAATCCTATTATATTGATGCCCTAACCAAATATTTTGAAAACAACATATTATCAGAAGGTGAAAAAGCCTTTAATTTTACGGTGATGTACGGTAAAGATGCCGATGCCCGCAGCCTCATGGATGCGGCTGCACGCTACCCGATGATGGCACCTTATCAGTTGATTATTTTGAAGGAGGCACAGGACATGAAAACCCTCAAAGAGCTGAAACCTTATTGCGAAAAACCTGCTGCCACGACAATTTTAGTCCTTTGTCACAAACACAAAAAACTTGATACTCGAACCAAATTTGGTAAAGTCCTCAAAGCAAATGCCGTCGTATTTGAGTCCAAAAAAGTATATGATAATAAAATTGGAAATTGGATAGAAGACTACCTTCACTCCAAAAAACTCAAAGTCGAACCCAATGCGACTGACCTCATGGCAGAATATTTGGGAACGGAACTCTCTAAAGTTTCCAATGAGTTAGATAAGTTGGTTATCAATTTACCTCAAGGTAGTACGATTACAACTAAAGTTGTTCAAGATAATATCGGTATCAGTAAAGACTATAATGTTTTTGAATTGCAAGATGCCTTAGGAAATAAAGATGTTCTCAAAGCCAACCGTATTGTCAATTACTTTATTGCCAATCCTAGAAAGAACCCATTAGTCGTAGTGGTGGGTACTTTATATGGATTTTTTAGCAAGGTTTATATGACCTACAGCCTCAAAAGTGCAAGAGACGGGGAGCTTGCCAAAGGATTGGGTATTCATGTTCGTAATGAATATGCCGCTTCTTTTCGAGTCAAGCGTTATCGTACAGCCATCCGAAATTATTCTCTTGCGCAGACCGAAAAAGCCATCGGCATACTACGTGAATATGACCTTCGTTCTAAAGGTGTCGAAAATGATAGTGCCCCCGAAGGAGAGCTTCTCAAAGAAATGGTCTATCGGATAATGCATTAAAAAACCGTGTTTGTGTATCCATGTGTTCACGTTATTTTTGAACATGAACACGTGAACACACGAACACTTACAAACGTTTTATACTTGCTTCTCCCCAAATAAAGTCATATCTTGAAAAGAATAATCTAAACCTAACTACTGAAGAAAATAATTGAATGAAAAATATTGGACAGAACATATTGATTGCCTTATTGAGTGCCTTTTTTGCAATTTTTATTTATCGAAAGGTTGCAGAACCTCAACAGGTAATTATCAGAGAGACAGCTCCTGTGGTTTACACCAAGAATACAGAAGAAAACATACCTTCGGAAACCACTAAAGCACCTTCTGTTCAACGAGAGTTCTTATCATCTTCGCCAACGGATTTTATAAAAGCTGCCGAGGGCGTAACGCCTGCCGTTGTCAACATCAAAGCAATTGATAATCGTACCCTTGGATTTTGGAGAGGAGGTGCTTACAGCAGTTCCTCAGGGTCTGGTGTTATTATTTCTTCCGATGGCTTTATTGTGACTAATAATCACGTTATTGAAGACGGCAACGAATATGAAGTTACGCTCAACGACAAACGCGAGTTTAAAGCAGAATTAGTTGGTATAGATGCTTCTACCGATTTGGCTTTGCTTAAAATCAAATCCAATAATTTGCCCTATGTGCCTTTTGGAAACTCAGATTCGCTTCGTATTGGCGAGTGGGTGATGGCAGTGGGCAATCCTTTCAACTTAGAATCTACTGTCACGGCTGGAATAGTTAGTGCTAAGGGACGTAGTATCAATATTTTAGAAGACCAATACAGTATCGAATCTTTCATCCAGACAGATGCTGCTGTCAACCCTGGCAACAGTGGTGGAGCATTGGTCAATACCAATGGTGAGTTGGTGGGCATCAATACAGCTATTATAACACAATCGGGACGTTACGAAGGCTACTCTTTTGCAGTACCAGCTAATTTAGTTCAAAAAGTTATTTATGATTTAAAAGATTATGGAGTGGTGCAGCGTGGTATGCTAGGTGTTGGCATCGACCCTGTGACCGATGCCCTCGCCAAAGATTTGGATCTGCCTGCTGTTGAAGGGGTTTATATAAAGAGTATTGAAACCGAAGGTGCAGCCGAAGATGCGGGACTTAAAGTGGGTGATGTCATTATAAGTATTAATGGTAACGAAACCAATACGATGCCCCAACTACAAGAACAAGTGGCCTTGTTCCGCCCTGGCAATATGGTTCAGATAGAATATATCCGTAAAGGAAAAAATTACAAAAGAGATCTTATCCTCAAAAACAAACAAAAGTCCACTAATCTCATTACTAAAAATGTAGAAGATGCCAAGCTCATTGAAGAGTTGGGTTTTGAACTACGGGAACTCAGTCGTGACGAGCGCAAACGCCTCGAAGTAGATGGCGTGATGGTCAAAAGCGTTTTTCGAGGCGGTAAAATCGAGCGCACCAATATGGATCCAGGTTTTATTATCACCAAAGTCAATGAAATTCCTGTTAAAGATATTGATGCCGTTATTTTAGAAATTCGTAATGCTACTAGCAAAGTCATGCTCGAAGGAGTATATGAAAATTATCCTGGCGAGTATTATTATGCTTTTGCGATATAG
>JAHDEQ010000100.1:0-1639 GCA_020628755.1 Saprospiraceae bacterium | reverse complement strand
ATAGGTTTATGGCAAAAATAGACATTGAAGTAAGCAAAAATGAAGATGCGATGCAACTCGCTGTCGCTCGCATGAATCGCCGACTAGAACGAATTTACCTCGGTGGCGGAAAAAAGAAAATCCAAAAACAACACGATAAAGGAAAACTCACCGCAAGAGAACGCATTGATTATCTCATTGATGACGATAGCGACTTCTTTGAAATGGGAGCTTTCGCTGGGTTTGAAATGTACGAAGAACACGGCGGCTGTCCTGCCGCAGGTGTCATTGCAGGTATTGGTTATGTATCTGGCAGACAATGTATGATTGTTGCCAACGATGCCACCGTAAAAGCAGGTGCTTGGTTTCCCATCACGGGAAAGAAAAACCTCCGTGCTCAGGAGATTGCAATGGAAAACCGTTTACCAATTATATATTTGGTGGACAGTGCAGGTGTTTACTTACCGATGCAAGATGAAATTTTTCCTGACAAAGAACATTTCGGTCGTATTTTTAGAAACAATGCCGTTATGTCGAGCAAAGGCATTCCTCAGATTGCGGCCATTATGGGAAGCTGTGTAGCAGGAGGGGCTTATTTGCCGATCATGTCCGATGAAGCTCTGATTGTGGAAGGTACAGGTTCGATTTTCTTAGCAGGCCCTTATTTAGTGAAAGCTGCTATTGGCGAAGACGTTGACAAAGAAACGCTAGGAGGTGCAACAACTCAAACGGAAATTTCAGGTGTGACGGATTATAAAATGAAAGACGATAAAGAATG
The DNA here is from genome assembly GCA_020628755.1 of Saprospiraceae bacterium. Taxonomy (GTDB): domain Bacteria; phylum Bacteroidota; class Bacteroidia; order Chitinophagales; family Saprospiraceae; genus JAHDES01. The sequence goes on along the minus strand of JAHDEQ010000100.1, from coordinate 882 downwards.
CCTCGATACAATCCGTGATTTGGTTGATAAAATGGGTTCTTTTGAAAATGCTGGTTTTGACCGTGCTGAACCTAAAGCCCCAAAACTCGACCCCAAAGAAATCCCAGGGCTTTTCCCTGAAAATCCCGCCAAACCTTACGATTCTTATGAGATTTTAAAACGCTTCGTTGACGAATCCAAATTTACAGAATACAAAAAAGGTTATGGCCAAACCATTATTTGTGCCTATGCTCGAATAGATGGCTGGTCAGTCGGCATAGTAATGAATAATCGCCAAGTTGTCAAAACTAAAAAAGGTGAAATGCAATTTGGTGGTGTGATTTATTCGGATTCTGCGGACAAAGCGACTCGTTTTATCCTCAATTGCAATCAAAAGAAAATCCCTTTAGTTTTTTGTCATGATGTAACGGGCTTCATGGTGGGCAAGCGTTCCGAGCATGGCGGCATCATCAAAGATGGTGCTAAAATGGTTAATGCTGTTTCTAATTCTACTGTTCCTAAATTTACCGTTGTCATGGGCAACTCTTATGGTGCAGGAAATTATGCGATGTGTGGCAAGGCTTATGATCCACGCTTGATTGTAGCTTGGCCTACTGCAAAAATTGCAGTCATGGGAGGTGCGCAGGCAGCTAAGGTTTTAACCCAAATCCAAGTGGCCAGCCTCAAATCCAAAGGACAACCACCACAACCCGAAGAAGAGAAAAAACTTTTTGAAGAAACTAAAGCCAAATACGACAAACAAACAACACCTTATTATGCTGCGGCTCGCCTTTGGGTAGATGCCATCATCAATCCCTTAGATACTCGACGATTTATTTCAATGGGAATCGAAGCAGCTCAAAATGCACCCGTCGAAAAATTTAATGTAGGTGTTATGCAAAC
>JAHDEQ010000334.1 GCA_020628755.1 Saprospiraceae bacterium | reverse complement strand
TTATACACGCTACTCGAAAACGATTACAAAATAGTTAAAGATGATACTATCCCTTAGAACACTGATTATACTTGTTGTTTCTTGTTTTACCCTTAATCTAACAGCGCAAAACAACCTCAATAAAGCCAATAAAAAATACGAACTTTCCGACTTCAAAGAAGCGGCAAATTTGTACAACAAATTTATTGAAGACAATGCCAATAATGTAGAGGCATTGAGCAAATTGGCCGATTGTTACTACCACCTCAATCAATTTACAGAGGCCAAGGAGCGTTTTGAAAAAGCCATTAAGATTACAGGTTTTCAACCCCAATATATGCTCAGTTATGCGCATACTTTGATGGGATTAGGGGAGTATGACAATGCCAAAAACTGGTTTACACTTTATGGCGAAGCCTATCCTCAAATAGGCCAGCATTTTGCCAAAGCTTGCGACCTTGCCAAGCAACGTACTGTTGAATCGCCAATCTACCAAATAGAGAATACCAATCTTAGTTCGTTCCGAAGTGATTTTTCAACGGCCTTCTTTGGAGATGTTGTAGTCATGAGTTCTTTTTACAACCGCATCGCTAATGAAAGTGCTGAAAACGCTCAAAAAAACATCCTTTTTTTGAGTTCTTTGGATGAAAAAAACAATCCTCAAAAAGCATCTTATTTATTCAATAGCAATTTGAATAAATACTATAGCGTAGGGCCTGCATCTTTTTCAAAAGATGGAAAATGGGTGGCTTATACCAAAAATAATTTCCGAGATGGCATTCGTCAAATCTCATCAAGTGGATTAGAAATGACCTTGTATTTGGCCGAAGTTAGCCCTGACGGACAATGGAAAAACGAAAAGGCTTTTCCGTTTAACGGTACAGGATATTCTACCGCATATCCTTCGTTTTCGCCCGATGGCAATACGCTATATTTTGCCTCTGACCGCCCTGATGGTTTGGGCGGCTTTGATATTTATAAATCTCAAAAAACAGCAGAAGGTTGGTCCTTTCCAATCAATTTAGGTGCACCTATCAACTCTTCAGGCGATGAGATAACGCCTTTTTTTGATGGTCAAAAATTATACTTCGCTTCCAATTGGCACGAAGGCTTTGGAGGTTATGATATTTTTAGAGCCGAAAAAGAAGGAGGCAATTGGTCAAAACTTTTTCATCTTGGAACAAATGTTAATTCTTCGCGCGACGACTACGGCTTTATCTTTGATGAAAGCCGTAACCTCGGATTTTTGACTTCCAACCGCCCCGACGGAAAAGGAATGGAAGATATTTATAAAGTATCAAAATCTTTATTCAACGAAAAATATTTAATCACCGTTATTGATGAGGCAAGCAAATTGCCTTTGAGTGGAGTTAATATAGACTTTACGCATTGTGGACAAAAAATTGTCCAAACCAATGCCAAAGGACAATATGCTTTTCAAAAAGAAGGAGCTTTCAATTGCGAAGCCATCCTGACCAAAGAAGGTTATGCCAAAGGCTATGCGAAAATCCAGTCCAGAGGATTGGATGCACTTAACCAAATGGAAATCCTACTGCAATCGGTTGTTGACAAAGAAACTTTTGTAGGTAGAGTTATCCAAACTGCTGATGCTCAACCTCTTAGTGATATTTATGTAACGGCCTACAACAATGGCAATGGCCAAAGCACGCAAGTACAGACGGACAAACAAGGCTATTATAGTTTGTTGTTGGAACTCAATCAAGGTTATACAGTTAAATTTTCGGGTGTGGGCTACAGCGAATCACAGCGTGTTATCAATACAGGCAATGGCGAAGACAAGAGTATTTTAGACCTTACTTCCTTGCTTGCTTCGTCAACTACAATCCCAACATCGAGTGAAAATGGAGCAGGTTCAAACCCTTTGCCGCCCGTCATCACCTCGGTTCCTGATACTACTCCAAATACGGAAACGAGTACTGGAACAAATACATCGTCAAGCTCAGATAACAATTTGACTTCGGGCTATAGTATTCAAATTGCAGCAGTGCCAAGCAATGCTCAAATCAAGGGTAGTCGTTATACAAAAGCAGAAAATATTGGCAATTTATACATCAAAAACGACGGCAAATATCAGCGTGTTCGTATCGGAGTTTATGCAAGTAAATCAGAAGCAAATCGAGTTCAAGAGAAGTTAGCTGCCGCAGGATATACAAAGGCTTATGTAGTAAATGAGTCTAATAAAAACGAAACTTCAACAGTCAGTACTGGTACACAAGTACCAAGTAGCCCTTCCAGTGCTACTTCTACGAACAATTATTATGTCCGTTTGGGGGCTTTTGGCAATATCCAAAATTTTGATGATAGAGGATTAAGACAATATGGCGATTTTGTGGACTACCAAAAGGGGAATTTGACCATCCGACTCATCAATACTGGCCCAAAAGTTGGACGAGCAAGAGTCGTTCGAGAAAAAGCCAAAGAAAAAGGCTTTAATGGAGCTTACATTGTGGTCAAAGAGAACGGAAACTTTGTAAAATACTAATACATGAATACGGATATAAAATTGGCAGTTTTGATTGATGCCGACAATGTAC
>JAHDEQ010000099.1 GCA_020628755.1 Saprospiraceae bacterium | reverse complement strand
GCAGGGTTCATTCCCATATTAGAAAATCCGCCATCGTGATACAGATTTTGCATCGTAACCATTCGAGTCAAATCCGAAAATAGTGTGACACAATAATCGGCACAAGACTCTGCCGAAGCATTGCCTAATGGCGACATTTTGTCGGCATAGCCGAAAAACTTATCAAAACCTTTTACGCCACTCCCTGCCGTTGTCCACGTAGGTGATTGCGAAACGGTATTGACACGTACTTTTCTTGCTCCAAAATGATAACCGAAACTTCGAGCATAGCTTTCAAGCAAGGCTTTGGACTCGGCCATTTCGTTATAATCAGGAAAAACACGTTGCGCCGCAATATAAGAAAGTGCTAAGATAGAGCCACCTTCGTTCATCGCATCTTTTTGCCAAAGCAACTGCATCAAACGGTGAAAAGACATGGCTGAAATATCAAAAGTCTTATGCATCCAATCGTATTTGATATTGGTATAGTCTCGTTTTTTACGGACATTGAGTGACATTCCGATGGCGTGTAACACGAAATCTATTTTGCCTCCAAAAGTTTCCATAGATTGGTCAATAAGACCTTCCAAATCTTCCATACTCGTAGCATCGGCTGGAATGACGGGCGCATTGAGTTGTTCGCCTAATGTTTGGATTTTTCCAAATCGGAGTGCGACAGGAGCATTGGTTAAGGTGATTTGAGCACCTTCTTCGACACAACGCTCTGCGATTTTCCAAGCGATTGATTTGTCATCGAGTGCACCAAAAATAATTCCTTTTTTTCCTGATAGTAAGTTGTTTGACATGGTTTAACGTTTACACGTGTTCACGTATCAACGTGTTCACGTTTTAATAAAAATATTGCTTATGAACGTGGATACGTGAGCACGTTTACACGTGAACACGCCCTTCGGGCTTATTCATCAAAATTGACCACCACCTTATCTGTTTTGGGGTGGGCTTGGCAGGTTAGGACGTAACCTGCGGCGACTTCGTCTTCTTCGAGGGCATAGTTGACATCCATTTCGACTTCTCCTTCTATTACTTTTGCACGACAAGTGCAGCAAACGCCACCTTTGCAAGCAAAAGGTAAATCCGCACCATTTTTTAGCGCAGTGTCTAATATAGAGTCGCCGTCGGATTTAATTGAAAAATCAAAAGCATCTCCATCTAAAACGATTGTAATTTGGGCATCAAAAATATCTTCGGGTTTCGTTTTTTTGACTTTCTTTTTAGCTGCGCCTGCTGTTGTAAATAATTCAAAATGAATTTTTGATTTTTCAACGCCTTGTTCGGCTAAAGTATCTTTTACGGCATGAATCATTTCTTCAGGGCCGCAGATGAAATATTCATCAACAGTTGTTGGACTGAAAAATAAATTACAGAAAGAACGGCATTTGTCGGTATCGATTCTTCCTTTATATAATTCAACACCCAAATGTTCTCGACTCATAATGTGATGAACACTTAAACGATTCATAAAGAAATTTTTGAGCCGTTCAATTTCTTCATGAAAGATGATGGATTCCATCGTCTTGTTTCCATAAAACAGCGTGAATTTACTTTTGGGTTCTTTTTGCATTACCGTTTTAAGGATAGATAAAATTGGCGTGATGCCACTTCCCGCAGCAAAAGCGATATAGGTTTTTTCATTTTCTTCCGAAATGGGCGAATGAAAATTGCCCATTGGTGTCATGACTTGCAAACTATCCCCAACTTTTAGAACTTTATTAGCAAAAGTCGAAAAACGTCCATCTTCGACTTGCTTTACCGCAACTCTCAAATCTTCATCCAAACCCGAACAAATAGAGTAGGAGCGACGAATATCTTCACCTTCAATATCTGTACGCAAAGTCAAATATTGTCCTGGTATATATTCAAAATCGGCTTTCAATGTACTAGGTACATCAAAGGCTATCGAAACACAGTCCTGTGTTTCTTGTCGAATATCTTTTATGGTAAGCGAGTGGAATTTAGGCATAATAACACGTGTTCACGTGTTCACGTGTTCACGTATTCATGTGCGATAAAAACTTGAGCACGTTGATACGTGAATACGTGAATACGTTATTTACATCCAAATAACTTTATCTTCGATTGGGCTGCGTTTTGCTGGCATTTCTGGCATTTCGTGGTAGCCCATATAGAGAAAACCGAGGCATTTTTCACCTTCGTTTAGGTTTAGAAAATTGCCCATGTCCTTGATTGTTTTAGGAGAACTCCAATAAGAACCAATATTATGAGCCGTACAAGTCAACCACATATTTTGAACAGCACAAGAGACGGCTGCGACTTCTTCCCATTCGGGAATTTGAGCTTCAGGGTCTCGTTGCATACAAATCGCAATCACACAAGCGGAGCGAAGTGGATTGCTTTTCATCTTATTGTATTTGTGTTCCACAAAGCGTTTGCCCGTAAAGTTAGTCTTATACCATTCGCTCATAAAAACACTCATCTTTTGTAAAGCATCACCCGTTAGAACTTTGAACCGCCAAGGTTCAGTCATTTTATGAGTAGGTGCGTGATTGGCGTTTTCCAGTATCTCCCCAATGATTTCCTTTGGAATAGGTTTGTCAATGTAAGATTTTGGAAAAATAGACCGTCTTTTACGGATAATATTTGTGATTTCGTTCATTTCAATCTCAGTTTCTCTGCGTACAAAGGTCGTAATTTTAATTTAATTTTAGAAATTTGTGAAGGAACTGTATTTATACTCATGTGTTTGTGTGTCTATGTGTTTACGTGTTTACGTTTTATCATAGATACACAAACACCTAGACACGCAAACACGAAACAATAGTTATGCTTTTTGAAACTGAACGACTTTTGATAAGGAGATTGGAATTGACTGATATTGAGCCATTTTACGAAATGCAAGGCAATCCGAATGTGATGAAATATGTAGGTGGAAAAACGAATACTTTAGAGGAGTGTGAAAAGCAGTTGATTGATTTGACTGCTGAATACGACAAGGAGAAGAAACATTTGTTAGTGTGGGCAGTCACACAAAAAGCCGATGTGGCTTTTGTGGGCACTTGCGCTTTGGTGCATTACGAGAATGGAGACAACGAAATTGGTTATCGTTTTTTAGAGAAATATTGGGGAAAAGGTTTTGGACAAGAGGTTTCGGATGGTTTGGTGGACTATGCTATTGAAGAATTGAAAGTTAATAATATTGTAGCTTATGTTGATATAAGAAACAAAGGCTCTGTCAAAATTTTAGAAAAATCTAAACTTCCTTTTATCAAAGAATACTATAACAAAGACGATGATTGTATTGACAGAATGTATAAGTGGACAAAGTAGCACATCCTTTAGGTTGTGTGTAAAAGATAAAAATTGAGAAATGATTCGATTATTATTATTGCTTTTTATTTTAAAACATAGTTGTAATCCACAAAAAGAAGTTGTAAGCGATACTTACCCTTGTCAGTTTACAAAAAAAGCAGTTAAGGTTGATGGCGATTTGGGTGATGCTGCTTGGCGACAAGCAGCAAGAGTTAAGGATTTTGGTGATATTCGAGGCGGCGAGTTCCCTAAACCTTATGCGAAAACGAGTGTTCAATTTTTATGGGATGCCCATTATTTATATGTTGGAGCAGAAATCCAAGACCAACATATTTGGGCAACCATGACCGAGAATGAATCTCAATTGTATAAAGAAGATGTTTTTGAACTCTTTTTTGACCCTCAAAATGATGGACTCAATTATTACGAATTTGAAATCAATGCACTCGGTACAACGTGGGATTTGACTTTGGATAAAGCCTATAACAAAGGTGGCAAAGCCAACTCTAGTTGGAATATAGAAGACTTGCAAAAAGCAATTCAGATAGATGGCTCTTTGAACAATCCAAAACATAAAGATAAATCTTGGATTTTGGAACTAGCCATTCCTTGGACAGCTTTTTTTGAAGGACAAAATCCATCGATAAAAGCTATTCAAAATACCTCTTTTGGATTACAAATAATGCGAGTTGATTGGGACTTAGATGTGGAAGATGGAATGTATGTGAAAAAGACCGATCCGACTACAAAAAAGCCTTTGCGAGAACATTTTTGGACCTGGCAGCCACACGGTGTGATCAATGCACATTTACCGCAAAAGTGGGGCAAAATGAATTTTGTTAACTAATTTTGGAAAGGTGTTTGAAGTATATACCGTGTTATTGCTCCAAATTTGTTAAGGTTTCTTTAAAAAGAACCTTTCTGCCTTGGAATAGTCTATAAAAATTGCTAATTTGTAAAAACGAAATCCATAAACCTAAAATTATATTTCAGGCCGATTTTTCTAGTAAACAGAAGAATCAATATCAAGTACTCAATTTTATGCGAAAAACTTTACTATTTATTTTTCTTTTTTCTTTCATTTCACTTGGTCTTTGGGCACAAGGTGATTGTGACGGATGTAGAGATGACGACCCGGCTTTTGCGTGGAATAATCACACGACACCACCAGCACCAGAATCTAGTGCTCCTAGTTACAAAGAAACTGAAAAAGTAAGTTTTGCAGTTTATCCAAATCCTGCAATTGATTACATTAATATTGAGGATGAAACGGAAATTATTAGTGAAGTTATTATTTATAATTTGGTAGGAAGAAAAATGAAAACCTTCCGAAAAAATACTACTAATCGTTACGATATTTCGAGTTTGCACAAAGGTCTTTACCTTGTTCAATTGCTGAGTAGAGAAGGTGAAATACTAACGACCATGCGTGTCAATAAACGTTAGCATGCATCGTTTACTTGACTGATAATCAAGTGAATTTAATATATACTATCAATTAAAGCCCTTAGCTGTATTTCAGCTAAGGGCTTTTTTCTAGAAAGTGCTTTCCTAAACTTGAGGGGAAAGATTGTGTTGAGCTTTTTTAGTAAAGCTAGATTTTTTCTTTTTAAGACTTTTTCACATCTACCTTCACTTTCCCAAAATCTTTAATATTTCTTTGACGGCTATTAAGACTCCCTTAACGCAACTCTTTTACTGAATGTATTATCATTGTGTTATACATTAATATTAAAATAAAGAACCATGATGACGACAACAGCATTCACAGCACAAGAGATAAAAGATAGAAAACGAGCCAAGCGCATCTCTGCATCAATATTTGCAGTATTGTTAATAGTTTTGGCCTTGCCCTTACTGACGCAAACAGTAAGTGAGTCACCAAAGTATGAACAAGTTATTTCGATTGAGTTCAATGATTTTAAAAGTGCTGCTGCCAAATCTTCTACTAAAGCGGCAACTCCAACGCCAACAAAAGTTGTCGAAAAGCCCAAGCCAGTCGAAGAACCAAAAGCGAAGCCCACCAAGACGGCATCACGTAAGCCTGTCTTGAAAACACCTGAACCCAAAGCTCCTGTCATCAAAGAAGCACCTGTGGTTAAAGAAAAGTCTGTAGAAACACCAAAAGAAGAAGTCATAGAAGAGCCTACTCCCGAAGAAACTTTTGAGGAAATTGAAACGGTAGAGGAAACAACAACCGAGACTACTTCTGAAAACCGCGAAGGCACTAGCGGAACTTCCAATGCAGGAAATGCCGAAACGGACGGCAAAGCCGACAAAGGCGATGGCGGAATGGACTTTTCGGGCGATGGCTTATTTTCAAGAAGAGTCGTTCACCGTGCCGAGATCCAACATTTGACCAAGGAATCTGGTAAAATAGTAATCAACTTGTGTGTCAATCAAGGTGGGCGAGTGGTTTATACCGAATTTAATAAAGAAGAATCTACCATTGCAACCCCCGACTTGATTCGCGAAGCGATTCAAGCAACTATAAAGTATCGTTTTGAAAAAGACTATACGGCTTCTACCAAACAATGTGGCAAACTCAGTTTTGTTTTTGAGATTGAAAATTAATGCAAGAATCATTGAATGTATGAATGCAAGAATGTATTAAATAATAAACATTCCTGCATTCAAACATTCCTGCATTCCTAATGCTTATGTCCATGCTCTAAAGCCTCATCATTTTCCTCTTTATTTGGAGTAGAATTTGGTGATTCGGTGGTACTCCGACTGATGATAGAACCAAAGAAAATAGCATTTGCAAACAACTTATTCGTTCCCCACCAGAAACCCCTAAAATTAGTATTGTCCGCAAAACTAATACTTCGACCACGACCAATTCCAGTTACAATAATATTACCTGTATTGCCAATCGCTTCCTTATTATTATCTGAAATATAGCCACTCATCAAAGGATTTGCGCTGTACATAGCAGGCATGGAGTAAGCATTTTGGGGTTGTTCAAAAAAGAGCGTTCCTCGTCTAAACGAAGGCATTTTTTCACGATGATAACCATAAGCAATGGGATGCGTCAAATCCAGTTCGATTTCAAAAATTGCTCCTCCGATATAATTGCTCCCATAATCTTCGCCCGCTTTGATATAAGGACGACGTTTGTCTTGAGGTTTGGGGTTGGCTTTTTTGGCTTTTGCACCCGATAGTCCATGCGCCTGCGCCCATGTAGCCGCCCGCTTAAAGGTAATCAGCACCCCACCACTTTGAACCCATTTTTTGAGTTTATTGGCATCCACGCTTCCATAACTACCATCCACTAAAACAATGGTATTATAACGATCCAATTTAGCACTACTAACATCGCTGGTTTCCATCATAGACATCGGAATATCATAACGTTGGTCCAACAAATGCCAAACTTCTCCTGCGTCGTATGAATTTACACCACGCCCGACCAATAATAGTACTTTTGGTTGTTTCAAAGGTTCGATATTAGGACTTCCCAAATCAACACCTTCGGGAGTCAAACCAGAAGTAATGGAGTATAAAGAAACACCAGAGCTTTGAGCTGCTTTTTGTACGATTTCAAAAACCTCATCGCTAGTTTTATCTTGTTGATTTTGAACATTGACGAGAACCGTTCCATAATTGAACGATCGATTGCCATTAGGTGTGATAGCTGTAAATTTTCGAGTAGCAACTTTCGTTAAAATCCCTTCTTTTTGAATGGCATAAAGTGCATTGGGAGCAAAATAGTCATCCCATTCCAAAGCATAGGTATAATTGGTTTGCCCACCAATTATTGAACCTTTTGTAGAAGGAGCTTTTTCTATTTTATCACCTTTTGAAAAGGAAGAAGCTAAAGCATAATCCAAGTTAAATGAAAGGGGCAAAGTCCAAGTTGAGACATCGTAAAACAAACTATCGGTAAATGAAGTTTGTGTTTCAAACATTCCTCGTATGAGGCGATGTTGCTTTTGATTAAGCGGTACGACATAGCTGTTTTCTTTAGAAAACGCCATGCCGTCGGCTCGTGTATCTTGTCCGAGTTTATATACTTCGACCTGATGTTGGAGCAATAAATCTATAAATGCCGAGAGCTTTGACAAGTCTTTGGCATCGCCAAAGACATAGCCTTTAGTACCAGCTTGTTTCGCCTCATTCGAAGCATTTTTATAAAAATCACGTTGATACGTCAATAATTCTTTTCTTAAATTCAAAGCCGCTTTTTGCGTCGAAATAGACGTTGCTACTTGATTCCGAATCGTAAAAGGAAAACTCAATAATCCATTTTCACTTTCCTGCAAATGTCCTCTCGAACTTGCCTGTTCAAATAAAATTCCGATACAACCATTTACATCAGGATAAGTCGAACCCTTACCATAATAAAAATCATCAAAAGATTCTCTTGTATAATAAAGTGAACCAATTTTATCTAATTCGGCTGCATGAAACTCAGCAATTTTGCCCGTCAATTCTTGATTGAGGGCAGGCGTAATTGGATTGGTACGAGATGGAATTCCAGGTTGAAAAAAGTAAGTGGAATTAGTTCCCATTTCGTGGTGGTCGGTCAAAATATTAGGCTTCCATTTATGAAAATTTCGGATGCGTCCCTGGCTTTCAGGATGCTGCACCAACAACCAATCTCGGTTCAGGTCAAACCAATAATGATTGGTACGACCACGAGGATAAGCCTCTTCGTATTCACGGTCTTGTGGGTCGCTTGTGAGGTTTTTATTTTTATGCGAATTGACCCAGCTCGCAAAACGATTCATTCCATCAGGATTGAAACAAGGGTCTAAAAGTACCACTACATTTTGCAATAAATTTTCCACTTCTTGGCTTTGCGCTGCTGCCAAATAATAGGCCACCAATGGCGCTGCATTTGTACCACTTGCCTCGTTGCCATGAATCGTATAGCCTTGATAAATAACGGCAGGCGTATTGTCCAAATTGATGTTTGCCGACTTTTGTGGTTCACACAAATTGCGATGTTCTTGAGCTATTTTATCAATTCGACTATGATTTTTTTCGGAAGTTATCGTCAATAAAACCAAAGGACGACGTTCGTGCGAACGAGAAATTTCTTCTATCGTAACGCGTGGCGAAAGTCGTGCGACTTCTTTGAGGTAGCCCACCAATTGGTCGTGTCCAATGTGCCATTCGCCGATTTGATAACCTAGATATTCTTCGGGAGTAGGAATATTTTTATCGTAAGAAATATCGGGTAAATAATAAGTCAAGTCTTTTTTTTGTGCAAAAAGAAGACTTGAAAGAAATACACAAACTACAAGGAGATAAAGTTTTTTCATGAAGCTAAATTTTGCTAAAAATACAAAAAAATCATTTTCATCAGAAAAAGGATTTTGTATGGGAGTGGTGCATACTTCCGTTCGTCGCAGTTTCCAAACTGCGATGCCATATGCATTGTTTTCTCTTGAGTGTATTATAAATCTGAGACAAGCATTAGAATAGGATTATAACGGATTACGTTGATAGTAAAAAAAGAGGCTGATTTGTTCTGTTTAGCCTCCGAGCTAAACAGGTTTACGAGCCAAAGCTTCCAAGCTTTGAGTGGCTTGTTGAAGCTTGGAAGTTTTTTTCGTAAACTTTTAAAGCTTAGAAGCTTTAAAAACCAGCTTTTTCTTAGGTTCACGGTAAGTTGGTGATAAATTATCATCAACTCTTAATCCTTCGTTAAATTCTGATATTGGTATTATTCTTCCCCAACTATTTATTATCATTGTTGAATAACAAAATTCATTAACCAAAAACAATCTGCTATGAAAAAAAGAATCTTTACGTTAATCTTGACTTTGTTTATTTTTTCGCTCCAAGCACAAGACAAAAAAATTGGTGCAGAACTTTCTGAAATCCGAAAACAAAAAAATCATATTGATTTAGATATTAAAAATGTATTTCGAGGTTTAGGGAGCGCAACGATATTGTACAAACGTACCTATCAATCAGGCGACCTGATTGATGTCAACTCCATCAAATCAATTCGGTTTTTAGCACGCTTCAATAACCAAATTGCCTTATCTGATCCGCCTAGTACATTTACAAATAATGAAACTTTTGCGGCTTTCCATCCATCGAATGTACTAGATCTATTTTTTGGTTTTGGTCTGGAGCGGCAAAAAATGTACAAAGGCTTTGTACATTATTATGGGATAGACTTTGTTGGTTATTTCAATAAATCAGATGATGATATTTCAAATGGAGTCATTGGAACACTAACCGTCAATCTTACTGAAACGACCGACCGAAAATTGCAAACCTTAAAAGGTGGAATTAATCCTTTCTTTGGAATCAAGTACTATTTTACAGATAGATTAAGTCTGGGAGTCGAAACGGGCTTTGAAATATCGTATTTTAGTCAAAAAACGACGGAGCTGGTCAGCTCGCAGCAAATAATTGGAGGAGAATTTGTACCTGTAGTAGAAGAACTAGAACCATTTGTTTCAAATGGTATTCTTACAGCATTCAATAATCTTAGATTTTTGACAATTGGCTATACTTTTTAAACCTTGGTTTTGTTTAGAGCTTCTAAACAGGATTTTTTCGCATTGTTATACTTTTAAACTTTGACCTAAATTTAGAGTCAAACACTTAATTACTTGTAATTTTAGTCAAAATACAATCTCATTATGGTCACTACTTTAAACTGTGCAACAGGAACGCTTGACCCTTATGTGCCTTCTACAGAACGTCCTTGGACAAGGCGGCGAATTGCACACCTCGCAAAACGGATGGGTTTCGGTGCTAGTCCTGCACAAATCGAGGCAATTTATAATTCAAATACCAATCCGACAGATTTGGTAGATACTATTATAGATAATGCGATTGCTAAACCAATAACTCCAGAACCCGAATGGGCTTATTGGCAAGTTAGTGATTACGGCAATCCCGATACGGTTGGAGATCAAGCCATTCAGCAAATTTATGAGTGGATTACTACTTGGATAGGAGAAATGGCTTCTAATAATAATTTTAAAGAAAAATTGGAGTTGTTTTGGCACAATCATTTTGTGACGCGCTTGGATGATTATAATTGTCCGTCTTATATGTACCAGTATCATAAGATTCTAAAAGAAAATGTCTTGGGCAATTTCAAAACCTTTACTCATGCGATTGGTACAACTCCTGCTATGCTTGTTTTCTTAAATGGTGTTCAGAATACAAGATTTGAACCCAATGAAAATTATGCGCGTGAGTTGATGGAATTATTTACGATGGGCGAGGGCAATGGCTACACTCAACAAGATATTGTTGAGGTAGCGCGCGCTTTGACGGGCTGGAATGATGTTGATACCACTGATTTTTGTGGTCCAATTGGTTTTCAACCCTTTTTCCATGACAATGGTATGAAAACTATTTTTGAACAAACAGGAACTTGGGATTATGACGATGTTCATAATTTGATTTTTGAACATCGAGGTAATGAAACGGCACAATATATCTGTACTAAATTGTACAGCTATTTTGTGAACCCAGAAATAGACGAAACTATTGTCAACGAATTGGCAGCAACTTTTATCGCCAATGATTTTGACCTAGTACCTGTTTATCGCCGATTATTTAAGAGTGAGCATTTTTTTGACGAAGCCAATATGGATATTCAAGTCAAGAGTCCTATTGATATGATGGTGACTTATTTGAGGGAGTCGGAGTTTCCGCACGAACAGTATTTTGATGCGGAACTAAATTATAATCAATTGTATCTGTTCTTGTATTTTCAGGCCTCCAATTTGGGACAGCAGTTGCTTAATCCGATAAATGTAGCGGGCTGGTCAGGTAATCGTGCTTGGGTCAATAGTAGTACACTTGTTGGACGTTGGCAAATCATGGATGCCTTGATTTTTGAGGGCTACGAAAATTTCAAATATATATTGATTGACTTTGCTAAAAACATTTCAGACAATTCTTCTGATCCAGAATTTATTACACAGTTAATTATTGATCATTTTTTACCCGTTGGTTTACAGTCACCACAAGATTATGAACGAGCGACCAATATTTTTAAGAGTGATTATGTGCCAAGCAACTATTTTGAAGATGGTACTTGGACACTCGATTACGACGAAGACGTAGTAGCGGCTCAAGTAGCTTTGCTGATGCGTCATATTAGCCGTATTCCTGAATTTCAATTTTCTTAATAAAATGCCAGAATGTACCAATTTTGAATGCAAGAATGAAGAAATCTAAAATCGAAATTCTGCAATCTTAAATCTAAAATCAGTCAGAAATGTCTAATAATAACAATCATAAAATACGTCATGGTGCAGCCAAAGAACACGGCAAAGCGCACCAAGAAGATCATAAAAAATGGACGCGCCGAAGTTTTTTACGAGGAATGGGACTAACAGGCGGAGCAGGTTTGTTACTGGGCGGTACGCCAGTAAGTGCATTAGCTGCTTCGCCTTTTGGCTACTTATTAAATAATGCCGTTGAAGATAGAACCTTGGTTCTAATCCGATTGGGTGGCGGCAACGATGGCCTAAATACCTTTGTACCGCTTTACGATTATGGAACATATCAATCTTATCGCCCCAATATTGCGTTGCCTCAAAATAGTTTAATCAATTTGGGAGACGAATTTGGGATGCATGGTGCGATGGACAATCTATATCCTTTGTGGCAAGAGGGGCAAATGAAAGTGGTCAATAATGTAGGCTACGAAAATCATAATTTATCTCACTTTCGTTCGACAGATATTTGGGGTTCGGCAAGCGACTCGGATGTAGTAGATAATTCGGGATGGATGGGACGTTTTTTAGAAAATGAATTTCCTGCTTTTATAACAGATGCGCCTCCAAAGCCACCTGCTGTACAAATTGGATCGGTTGGGAGTTTGGTTTTTGATGGTTCTGATGAAAACTTTACCAGCTATGCCGTATCCGTAACGAGCCCTGACGACTTGTTTGAAATTGCTCAAACAGGACAATTGTACCCAACTGAAAATTTACCTGATTGCTATTATGGCGACCAGTTGGAATATATGCGTATTGTTACCAATACAACTTTTCGATATGCTGAAGTCATAAAAGAAGCCTATGATAACTCTACCAATGAAGTAGATTATAGTGAAAATCAAGTTAATATTGGCGCACAACTGGCTTTGGTAGCTCGATTGATAAAAGGCGGTTTGGGTACAAAAATCTATATGGTAACCTTGGATGGGTTTGATACGCATGCTGGACAATTGGCCAATCATGACCGTTTGTTGCGTGGTTTGGCAGGTGGAGTCAGCAATTTCTTTGCTGACTTGGGCGAAGACTTGGGCAAGGATGTACTATGTATGACCTTTTCGGAGTTTGGACGACGAGTCAACCAAAATGCTTCGCAAGGTACAGATCATGGCACAGCAGCACCTTTGATGCTGTTTGGGCAAGGCTTAAATGGCAATGGCTTTTTGGGAGAAAACCCCGATTTGCAAAATTTAGATAATAATAGCAATCTCCAGTTTAGTACTGATTTTAGAGAAATCTATGCTTCGGTACTCGAAAATTGGTTGTGTATAGACGGTGATTTGGTAGATAATATTTTGGGACAATCATTTAACCGAATTGACTTAGGTTTGACCTGCAATCCAGTGGTATCTAGTCCAAGTCTGCCTGGTTACACAGGCATACAGCACCAAGCGCGCTATGGGCGGGATGGCCAAATACACATTCATTATAACTTACCCAATACGATGTACACCAAGGTTGAGGTCTTTTCGATTTTGGGGCAACCTATCGCTTTATTACAGCAAGGAAGACAAGCAGGAGGAGAACATCAAGTACATTTTCAATCAAACAGTCGCTACGCACCAGCCAACTATATTTATAGAATAGAAGCCAATGGACAAGCCTATAGTGGCAAAATCGTAGTTGGCATTCGATAAAAATTGAGCTAAAACTATCATAATCAAAGCCACATAAGAGAAAATCTTCTCTTATGTGGCTTTATTGTTGGCATCATTCTGATAAAAATCGTATATTTAGGAACTTATTACTAATCCTCTCCTAATAAGAACCCCCAACTCTCCACGAATTAGTTTTTAATAGAATCGCAATTTTTTAACCAAAACTTATCAGAATGCACAGTTCTACCAGAGAACTCTGTCTGCTATTCTGTTTATTTGTCCATACAATAGCAATGGCACAAGTAAGCATTGGTACAGAGACCAACCAAAACCAAAAAGTACCCTTTGAACCCTACTATAGTTACACCTGGGCACAGAGTATTTACTACGCTTCCGAAATTAATGACAGTGGAAATATTGCTACACTAAGTTATTATTTTAGTGGTACGACCACCTTACCTAATAGTCAAGACATCACAATTTACATGGGGCATACGAGCAAAACTACTTTTGCTAGTGATACCGATTGGGTCGGTGTATCTGATTTGACAATTGTTTATACAGGCGGTATTGATGTAAGTAGTGGTGTGGGTTGGACGACGTTTAACCTAGACACACCTTTTAGTTATAATGGTACAGACAACTTGGTCATTGCTTTTGATGAAAATCAAGGAGGCTATGATTCTTTCAATGACGATTTTCATTGTTCGAGCGTAAGTGTCCCAAGAAGTATCTGCTATAGAAGCGATAGTACGAATCCAAATCCTGCTTCTCCGCCTACTTCTACTTTTTCGCCAGCCAGTTATGTGCCCAATATCCGAATGGATATTGTTAATTGTACACCTCCTCAAGCAACAGCAAGGGTCAATGAAGATTGTGCCAATGGATTTACTGTAGATGTTGAGGTCACTAATCTAGGTGGTGCAGGCACACTAAATATTATGGAAGGAGCTAATATCATACAGAGTAGTATAAATATGGGTACTTATACTTTGGGGCCATTTACAAATGGAACTCCTGTAGATATTAGATTAGAATCAGATAGCGATCCATCTTGTTATCGGAGTTTAGGAACTTTTGTAAATGCAACAGTCTGTCCCATTGCAGCCACTATTACATGTGGGCAAGCTCCACTCGCTCAAAGTTATTGTTATGAAGATAATGATCCTACAACTTGGACTTATACCGCATCCAATAGTTCAGCGACACTGACAGTGTCGTTTAGTCAAGGTTATTTGGAATCTTGTTGTGATGATTTGATAATTTACGATGGAGTAGATAATACAGCACCACAACTATACAATAGCAACAGTACGACTTCTTTGACAGGAGTGACAGTTTCATCAACAGGAGCATCACTATTTATGGATATCAATAGTGATGGGAGTGTTTCTTGTTCGGGAGGTAGTGGTGTACAGTGGGAGTTCGAGGTTGAATGTATAGGAGGCTGTGATTTTCCTGTAGGAACGGCATCTTACGATTGTGGAACAAATGAAATCACCTTAGATATTAGTAATGCAGGATTGCCTATAGGTTCGTATTCTGCAACTATTGATGGGGTAGGAGCCAGTCAAACGGTATCTACTACTGGTACTTATCCTATTTTTGGCCCTTTTACGCCTGACCAGTCTTACAATATTGTCTTAGAAGGTGAAATGGGTTGTAGAACTACAATACCATATATTTTTGGTGCTTGCAATTTGCCTAGAACTCCTAGTTCTAGTTGTGTTTCTCTTTGGTCTAATAGTGACTTTGAGTTGGGTTCTAATGGCTGGACTGGAACATCTAAGGATAGTGGCGGAGCGTCCGTTGCGGTTGCCAATACGATGTTTAATGCAACCTTACCATTAGCAGGAACTAATTCTGCTTATTTGGGTGGTCATGGAGGAACTGACCCTCCATCGAGTTTGGGGCCTCCATTTACAACAAGAATCAGCAGAAATTTCTTAGGACAAGTAGGTAAAACTTATCAGCTTTATTATTGGTATATATTAGATGCTTGCGATAGCAATAATGATACTTTTCAAGTATTAGTAGATGGCAATCAGGAATTTGTGATTACTGGCGCAGATGCTATTTGCGGAGACCAAAAGTGGCGTGAAATGTCGCTAGATTTATCGTCCTATGCCGACGGAAATATACACACCGTTGAGTTTGTATTGATTGAAAATGAGACCAATAATTCTGCATCTCGTGCATTTATAGATGAATTGTTATTAGAACAATGCGAACCATTTTGTGGAAACTACTCCTTTTTAGGTGGCGCGCCTCAATCAGGAAGTGCACAAGAAGTTGCTCCAGGAATGTTTGATTATGAAACAGATGGCCCGATTAATTCGATTCAGACGATTCAAGCAGGAACAACAGTCGATTATGACTCGGCAACCGAAATCACCCTAGCACCAACAGGTACTACCTTTGAAGTTAAGTTGGGAGCTACATTTTGTGCCTTTATTGATGGATGCAACGGCAGCGGAGGTGCTGTTAATCCTCTAAATGAGGAAGAACAGCCGCAAAGGCTAAAAGGTTCTGAAGATAAAATTTCTAAAGAAAAGAAAAAAGAGAAGTAAGCGATTTTTTAAATCACCACTTTATATTTCAATAAAATAAAGAACTCTAAAATAATTGCCTGAGAAATACATTTCTCAGGCAATTATTTTTTTGTTTAGGATTAAATTCCTAAATTCGATATGATATTTGATAAGATAGACATATTTTTTTAACCCCCATTTACCAATTTACTGCTAAAGATAAGGAGGAATAAACCCCTTTCGTGTCAGAAAAATGCACCTTTTCTGTACAGCTTGTTCCGTAGTTAAATGTGTAAATGGTACTTAAACCGAACAACCTATTCACAAACACTTCTTTCTGATACTATTGTGATACAGCAATAGTACCCAACAAGACCTATTCTCTAATTATTTACTAGAACAGATATTTTTACAAGGACTACACTTTTTACATGGTTATAAGGTGTAGTGATCCTATGGAATACAATGATGATTGAATCATTAGAACTGATACATGTAGTATTAGTT
>JAHDEQ010000098.1 GCA_020628755.1 Saprospiraceae bacterium | reverse complement strand
TTATAGTATAATTGAATTTTTTTTCATATATTCTATGCTCTTTGACCATTACTAAAAAAATACTTTTGACGAATAACGAATTATGAAAAATCCAGTCAAATCCTATATCCCATCCATGAAAAATATAGACTCGCACTCGCACGTGCGTGGCGAGTCTGTTTATGTTGATGATATTCCTGAATTAAGAGGGACGCTTCATGCTGCTATTTTTTGTTCGCCCATTGCACATGGAAAAATTAAATCTATAGATTATAGTGAGGCTTTGACGATGCCAGGCGTTCAACATATTCTGACGCATCAAGATATTCCAGGTGAAAACCAAATTGGTGGCATCGTTCCTGATGAACCTTTATTTGCTGAAAAAGAATTGCATTTTCAGGGACAACCCATTGCCATGATTTTGGCAGATACGGAATTGCAAGCCCGTGAAGCACTCCATAAAATCAAAATTGAGTGTAAAGAAAAAGAAGCGATTGTTGACCCAATTGAAGCACATGCCAAAGGCTTATTGCATATTCCTTCTCGAACTTTTAATCTTGGTGAAACTTCAAATGTATGGCAAAAATGTGAACATATCGTCACTGGCGAAGCAGATACCGACGGGCAAGAACACCTCTACCTCGAAACCCAAGGTGCTTATGCTTATCCCGTCGAAAATGGGCATATTTATTTGGCTTCTTCTACCCAAGGGCCTACGGCTGTCCAAAAAATGGCGGCTAAAGTTTTAGGTATTCCGATGCACAAAATCGAAGTTGATGTTCGTCGTTTGGGAGGTGGTTTTGGAGGCAAGGAAGACCAAGCGACAGCTTGGGCTGTGATGGCTGCTTTGGGTGCAAAACTCAGTAAGCGACCTGTCAAATTAATTCTTCATCGTATGGACGATATGAAAATGACAGGAAAACGAAATCCTTATCGTTCGACTTTTAAAATTGGTTTATCGAAAGATTTAAAAATATTGGCTTTTGAAGCCGACTATTATCAAAATGCTGGCGCAGCAGCCGATTTATCGCCTGCTATTATGGAGCGAACGCTTTTTCATGGAAATAATTCTTACTTTATTCCAAATGTAAAAGTGACGGCACATTCTTGCATCACTAATATTCCTCCTAATACAGCTTTTCGTGGATTTGGTGGGCCTCAAGGAATGTTTGTTATCGAGGCTGCGATTGCAAAAGCAGCTCGAACCTTGGGTATCAAAAAACGAGTCATTCAAAAAAATAATTTACTACAGGAAGGACATGAATTTCCGTATGGACAAATTGCCGAAGATTGTCAAGCCCATGCGACTTGGAATAGTTTAGAAGAAAAACATCACATCGAAAAAATTCAACTCGACATTGATGATTTCAATGCGAATAATAAACATTTTAAAAAGGGTTTGGCGATTATGCCTATTTGCTTCGGGATTTCTTTTACCAATACACCGATGAATCATGCACGAGCACTTGTGCATATTTATCAAGATGGAAGTATTGGAGTAAGTACGGCTGCCGTCGAAATGGGGCAAGGTGTCAACACCAAAATGGTACAAGTTGCTGCCAAAACTTTGTCAGTCAATGCGCATCGTATCAAAATAGAATCTACGAATACGACTCGTGTTGCCAATACTTCGCCTTCGGCGGCGAGTTCGACAGCAGACCTCAATGGCAAGGCGGTACAAATTGCGTGCAATGCTTTGTTGCAGCGACTCAAAAAAGTGGCTGCGGATAATCTTGACACGAAAGTTGAGTCTATTAAAATTCATGAAGAAACGGTTTTTGTCAATGATATTGAGACCAAATTGACTTGGGAAGAATTGATTCAAAAAGCTTTCTTGGCACGAGTTTGTTTGACTGAAAACGGTCATTATGCGACTCCAAAAATTCATTTTGATAAGGCTATTGAAAAAGGACATCCTTTTGCCTATCATGTGTATGGGACGGCGGCTTTTGAAGTAACGCTCGATTGTATCCGAGGACGCTATGACTTTGACAGCGTCAAAGTCGTGCATGACTTTGGTACAAGTATGAATCGAATTATTGACCTCGGACAAATGGAAGGCGGAATCGTTCAAGGTATTGGTTGGATGACGATGGAAGAATTGATTTATAACGATAAAGGGCGATTGTTGTCCAATGCGCTCTCTACTTATAAGATTCCAGATATTTATTCAGTTCCAAAAGAAATTGATGTGACTTTCCTCAATACGGACGGCAATGATATGGCTATTTTTAAATCAAAAGCAGTTGGAGAACCACCTCTTTTATATGGAATTGGAGCATATTTTGCGATTTTGGATGCCGTTCAAAATTTCAATCCTAACTTTGAACCTAAAATTTATCATGCACCATTTACGCCTGAAAAAGTGTTGATGGCACTTTATAAAGCATAACATTTTAACGAGTAATGAGTAACACTTTACTCATTACTCGTTAAAATATTCCAATCGCTTTATAAATAATCTACTTGCTTGAATGTAAAGTATCGTAGTTTAAAACTACGACAAACATCAATAGTAATGGTTCGTCGTAGATTTCATCTACGATGCGATATGCTTATATGAAGAAAAGATAGAAGATACTTTTGAAAGTATATTCCATCTCATACGTATTGTTTTTGTGCAAACTAAAGTATGCACCACTATGTTTATTGGCGAATAATCTTCTTGGTCAGCATTTTTTCGCCTTGTGAAATCGTTACAAACAAAGCTCCTTTTGGAGCTTGACTCAAATCAAATTGATGTTTGAATCCCTTTCCACAATTTTCTTGTTGGTGTACTAGAAAATCTTTTCCAGAAGCATCTGCAAATCGTATTTTATAATCTTTGGAGTTGCCATCAAATTCAATATTTACAACATCCGTAGCTGGGTTTGGATAGAGATTAAAGTTTTCTACTTCTAAGGTTTGGTATTCGACTACCTTTTTTTCTTTTTTTGTAGTAACATCTCCATCTTCTAATTTAAATTTGACAGGTAAAGTATATTGTACTTTGACCACTTTACCAAATTGTTTGCCTGGAATCCACTTGGGCATTAGTTCTACAACTTGCAAGACTTCTTTGTCGGTAGCATCGTCTAAGCTACGTACCATTTTAGGCTCAATTACGGAGCCATCTATATCAATTTTAAACTGTACAACGGCCATTCCTTCAATACCTGCTTCGCGAGTAACCGTAGGATATTTGATATTAGTATAAATAAAATCCAACAATTTCATATCACAGCATTCTTTACGCTTTGCTTTATTGTCAATAATGTCTTCGCAACCTGGGAAACGAGGCATTTCTTCGGCAGTTATGAAGATGTCTTTGGATTCTTTAATCATTTTTTCTGTGGTCGTTTCTTGTTCAGAAGAAGAAGGTACGAAAGTAGCATCTTCTTTGAGTGTGATTTCAATGACACCATGTTCGCCTTTTTGGCCGTATTTGAGTAAGGCTTTGTCACCTTTCAGTACTTTTACAGATTCTATTTGCTCAGGTTTTATTTTTGGTAAATCTACTTCAATTTTTTGTCCATTTTTATAAACAACAATGTAAGGAGGATTAGACACATCTATAGCTGCTAGACCCTTAATATCTATAGACTTGTTAGCGTTTATAATATTGTTTAAATCATCCATATCATCTATTTCATTGCCTTGTTGGGTTTTGAAATGAGAAATGCCTTTATTCAAAAAGAAATTTATGGCTTCTTCATCTGTTTTGGAGTTTGTTTTTTTATTAGAATCGAATTCCATATCATAGGATTCGAATACACTCCTATCAGAATAGACCTCGAGGACTCCATATTTTCCTGTTTTACCATGTTTGAGTAGAGCCTCTTTTTCAGCTAAGTGCACATAAAACTCTTGCTGTTTAGTATTTAACTCCTCTAATGTTCCTTCAAATAATTCTCCATCGTAATAAATGACAGGGTTTTCTCCTAGTTCATATTGTTCAATGATGTCTTCGACACCATCTATGGGAAGTGGGTCTTCTCCTCTATCTGTATCACCTCCATCATAAATAATAGTATTCGTTTCAATATGAGCATTGATATCATAATCTTGGAAAATCTGATTCAAGATTTCGTTAATCTCATTTTGATGTTCAGGATAGATATTAATCATATCACGATACACTTCGTGTACGCTAGCGATACGTATGGATTGGTCAAAAGAACCGCTTACAGGTTGTTTTGAACCGTCTTCATTGATGCGTGTAGCGCAGGTCGTTTGAGCAAATTTATCTCGAAAAGTTTGCTCTACTTTTTGTGCATCAAAAGGAGTCCCAATAATTGAAGATACCTGCCAATTGAAAGAAGTTTTACCTGTTTTGGCAATCAGGTCTTGGATGGTTTTGGTTTGTACCGAAAAGGCCATCAGCAATACAGCAAAGATGGAAAGACCGATGGTATATTTCCATCGTTTCCATCCTTGCGATTTGGATTTTGTCATCATAGCTATACGATTTTTAAGTTGAGAATGAAAAAATTGATTGGTCAAAGCTAATTGCAAACCAGGTTGTGCCTGGCGCAACAGTAAGTGACCATATAGTTTAGTTTCAGTAGTGGCCAATACAAAAGCATCGGCCAAATATTCATGTGTTTCTTTTAGTGATTTTTTATACAACCATATGGGAGGACAACACCAAGCAAAGGCGCTGACCAACTCTAAAAACAAGACATCAAAGGTATGCCATTGCTGAATGTGTCCTTCTTCGTGCTGCATGATTTTGTCAAAATCATGCTCATTCATCGTCAACTCTTTACTCCAAAAAACAGTATTAAAAAAAGAAAAGGGGAGATGCATGGTATTCGTTTTTGCAAAACGAGTACCATTGATTTTGCTTACGGTTGCATTTTTATAAAGGCCATAAA
Organism: Saprospiraceae bacterium; assembly: GCA_020628755.1. Taxonomy (GTDB): domain Bacteria; phylum Bacteroidota; class Bacteroidia; order Chitinophagales; family Saprospiraceae; genus JAHDES01. Next base: position 11,308 of record JAHDEQ010000098.1, on the reverse strand, counting down.
TTTGAAAGAGTCCAAATAAAAATTTTGATAAAAAGAAAGCAAGTCCTAGTAAATAAATCAACCATGCTAAATTAGTCCAAGTAGCAATGCTAGAAGTATGAGCAATTGCTACAGAGGTTTGCATCATATCAATACCTATCACAAGGGGTTGTATAAAAACGGGTGTTACCTTTGGAGCAAATAGAATAGGCAAATATTTGACTAAAGGGAGCAAAAGGCCGAGCCAAATACTGGCCAATAAGTACCAGCGATTGGTACTAAAGAAAGTCTCTTTTCGTAGAAAAAGCGTATAAACAAGGTGAAAAATTAGCCAGCAACAACTGGCTTGTATAAAATAGAGTAACATGATTTTTTAGTTTTGAATGAATGGGACACTTATTATTTTTCGATAGAATTACTAGAAAAATCTTAGTGTCCCGTTCACTTGTAATAGCTTTATTTTTCCTTGTTATCGGAATCTTCTAATTGTTGTATCATGGCAGATAATTCCTCTACACTCAAGTCATTTTCTTTGACCATAAACGATACCAAAGCATTCATAGAACCTTGAAAATAGTCTTTGACAAACTTGTTGAGGGTTTGTTTGCTATAATCTTCTTTTTGGATGATAGGAAAATATTCATGCGTGCGGCCATAGGCTTTGTGATTGACAAAGCCCTTGCCTTCGAGTATGCGAACAATTGAAGAAATCGTACTATGCGGTGGTTTGGGTTCGCCCAATTCTTTGATAATATCGCTCACCAAACAGCGTTCGAGCCGCCAAATGATTTGCATGATTTCTTCTTCTGCCTTCGTTAATTTTTTCATCGAATTTGGATTGTATATTATTACAGATGTAATATTTGATTTTTTAGGTGCATGACGGGTAAGTATTTCTTATAACGTAAAAATACGTTATAAAAAGCAAAAAAGAAAACCATTTGCTAAACTTTAACAAATGGCTTTCTTTTTTGGATGATAAATTCTAGTAAATCGCTAGGACATCACCTCTATACAATAATGATATTCCATCCAGAAATTCTACCTCGATAAGATAGACATAAACTCCCGTTTGGACACGTTTGTTGCGGAATGTTCCATTCCACCCAAAATCAAAATCATTAAACGGTAAGAAATCTAATTGTTCGTATAATAGCTCGCCCCAACGGTCATAAATACGCATGGATTTTACATTAGAAACTCCAGGCCCAATATAAGGCGAGAAGAAATCATTGACTCCATCATTGTCGGGTGTAAATACATTGGGGATATAAACATTTCGGTCGCTATCTACTTCGACAATAATATTGTCAGAACCCACACAGCCCAATTCATCAATAATGGTTAATGTATATTCCGTTGTTTCAACTGGAGCAACTATAGGATCTAAGCAATCCATCATAGAAGAGTCGGCACACATAATAGTTGGTGACCAAATAATAGAGTCAGGAGCATTGGGGCCAAAGAAAAAACCGTCTAGTTGGGTGGATTCACCCAACTCAATTTCCACATCTTCACCCAAATCTACTATAAGCGGAGCAGGTTCATCTATTGTAATAACTTCTTCGTAAGCGCATTGATTGGCATCCAAAACACTAACTAAATATTCACCTGCTAAAAGGTCAACTCCATTTGCTATAGAACCAGGAATTCCATTATTGATAGAAAAAGTGTAAGGCCCTCCAACACCGCCTTCGGCACTTGCAACAACAAGTGTCGTACGCTGACCAGCACAAGCTGGTGGCGCAGGCTGCGGAATAGTTGCAAGTACAGCATCGGGTTCACCAATCGTAATTACAGGAGATTGTCCTGTACAACCCAACATATCTGTAACTGTAACGGTATAATCGCCAGCAGGCAGAGCCGTTGCCGTTGGTAAGTCTGATACGTTTGGACTCCAATCATAAGTCATTGTACCAATATTGCCTCCCATAGGAAACACAGAAATAACACCATTTTCGTCGCCAGCACAGGCAACGGTTGTTGTAGTCAAAGCCGTATCTACAAGTACTTGAAGGGCTTCTTTATCTCCAACAATAAGGGGGATATTTTGGGAGCAACCGTTGGCATCTTCTATTGTCACAACATAAGAACCTGGTGCCAAACCCGTAACCATTGACCCGGTAGTCGCTGTACCATTAATATCCCAAGAGTAAGTATAGCCAGGCGTACCTCCTTCGGCGGCTACTTCGATTTGCCCATCGGTAAGACCAAAACAGCTAATTGGAGTAGTGATGGTATTTTCAATATCCAAGCCCAATGAATCAGGCGAACCTATCATAAAAGTCGTATCAATACCACAATTGCCTTCTGATACAGCCACAGAGTGCTGACCAGCACAATATGTAGATACGGTACTAGACATAACGTCGGTTTCGACATCACCACTTGACCAAATAAAGGTATAAGGGCCACCTTGGCCACCTTCGCCCGTAGCCGTTATGCTACCATCACAAAGTACGGCATCAAAACAACTTACATCTTGTATAGCTGAGAAAGTAACACCTACACTTGGAGGGTCTTGTAAGGTAATGGTCGTTTCTACGGGGCCACAACCTCTATCGTCCGTTACAGAAACGGTGTAACTACCAGCACCTATACCAAACAGCACAGGATTACCTGTATCCAAATCGCTATCCCAATCATAAAGGTATGTTCCGCTTCCGCCACTGACAAAAACAGAAACTTCACCATTGGAAAAACCTGGACATTCGGGATTGGTTTGTCGAACACTATCAATTACAATTTCGGGAAACTGAGCTAAAGTCAAACTAGCTGTGGCAGCACAGCCACTTGCATTGTCTGTTACTGTAATTTCTACAGGGGCACCAGAGCCAACATTGCTTACAACAGGATCTGTACCAATGACCATGCCTCCTTGTTCCCAGCTGAAGGTATATTGAGAAGGGTCTGGATTAGGGTCAGCAACACCTCCTACCAAAATGGTAGAAGAAGCAACTCCATTATTTTGACCAAAACAAGGTATAGAATCTTGTATAATATTTACAGCCAAGTCTCCTACAGGTACTTCTACAGATCCAGTAACAAACACGGTAGGTACATCATTGTCTCCTACCGTTACCATATAAGTGCCTGCTTGTAGGCCTGTTAGGGTAGTTGAGCCTCCATTGGCACTAATCACTTGTGGCCCAAATACATCGCCATTAGAATCTTCCCAAGTCACACTATATGGCGGAAATCCTTGATTTACTGTAATGGTAAAACCTCCACCATTAGAACAATCAGGAATAATATCCGAAAAAACAATATCTAAATCATTGGACTCAATACAAATTTCTCCATTAACGATATTGATAAAACTTTCGTCAAATTGATTAATAATACCAGAAACTTCTAGCATCAGACCTGACGCTAGATCCACAATTTCTAAGTCAGAACATTCACCTACTGCACCAACAGCATCGAAACAAATATCAAAAGCAACAGTACCGTCAGGGAAGGTGACGGGAATACCCGCAAAGTCATTCCAAGCAATACCAACATTGGGTTCCATTGTAATAGGCAAAGCACCTTCTAAAATAGAAGTTGGAGGAATATCGGCTCCTTGTGTTGTCGAAGTATAATCCAAAACTGTAGAGTCATAAGCAATACCTAATTGAAAACTTACGACATCCTCAAAACCACTAATGGATGCACTCAAACAAGTCATAGCACCTGGAGGCACTGAAACAGAAGGCAACTCAAACGTAAACTGTGGACTCATATAGGTACAAAGCTGCTCCATAGCAAAGCAGCTTTTGCCATCTTCGACCAAGATATCATAGCAACCTTCTTCGGGAACAGTGAAGGTGACAAGGTCACTGTGGCCAGTATTGCCACTGGTGACTGTTCCCATAACAGAAGGGTCATCAATTTTTGTGATGGTTATAGTATAACTCGTTGCATTATCATCAAATTCAGGCAAGCCTCGACGAGCAGTAAATTCACCTCCACCGAGAACTGCTTTTTTATTGGTAATTTCTATAGCGTTCAAATAAACGACTGAAAATGCTTGGTCGGTACTCACATCTACGCAGCCAGGTACGCCAACACTTTCTTCAAATTGTGGGTTAGAAGGGTCAAACAAGTGGACAGTCGTAGGCGCAAACCAAAACTGTATAGGATCGGAGCGATTTTCTGTAAATGCCAGTTGAAGATTTCCATTATTGGTAAATTTGGCATCTCCATTGGCTTGGTCAGCAGCTATCCACAAACCACCTTGTTGAAAAATAGTATCATTTGGAAACACGACTATGGGGTCGGTTTTGTTGGTGCAAGGGTCATTGATAACATCTGTGATGGTAGGCCCCATAACAGAAGGCGGACAATCGTAAAAAACATATCCTATACCTGGAGGTGTAGAAGTGTCAGGGTCATCATGTTGGAAATTTCCATCATGAATGATATTCAAACAATCATCAGCACACAAGTATTTTACTGTATCATCAGTATCATTACTTTGGCCCGTAAATGTTCCAAAAGTAATAGATCCTGCTTCACACATTACGGCAGAAGAATGATTGGTAGAAGATGCCGAGTTGTTCGTTTTTTTGATTTGTATGTTCCGAGGTGTTTGCCCAAAAGTCAGGAGGGGCAAAGTTAGTAGCACGACGACTAACGGGATTAAACGTTTTATCATTAGTTGCTTAAATTAATATTTTTACAAACGATGGTTTGTAAAAAGTTTTTAAATAATTATCGTCTGAGAATAAATTATAGTGTGTTTGTATTTTGCTTTCTGAGGTTTGAAACCACAAAAGTAAAAAAGATAGGAAACTTTAACGACTGAAAGGGCTTAGAATGAATGTTAGTTTCCAATTAACATTTAAAACGAGCTATCATTTTAAATATTGTTTCTAATCGGTTGGCAAGCTCGCTCAAGGTTAACGAATTATTGTTTAAATGAGTTACGTTTTTCATCAAACGATTTTCTGTCCTTTTAAGATGACTTCTTCTACCAAATCGCTGCCAAAGGAATAGGGTAAATATCCGAGAGAAGGGATTTTTTTTGTGATTAATATATTAGCAATTTTCCCTATGCCAATACTTCCATAATCATGCCGCAATTCCAAGGCTGCTGCTCCATTAATAGTTGCAGCATTGATGGCTTCTTCGGGAGTCATTCGCAATTTGATACAGGCCAAAGATAAAACAAATGGCATACGTCCCGAAGGCGTAGAGCCTGGGTTGAAATCAGTTGCCAAAGCGACTCCTAAACCTGCATCAATCAATTTTCGAGCAGGTGGATAATGGTCATTGATGAAAAATGGAGCTGAAGGCAATAAGGTCGCAATTGTGTTTGAATTTTTCAGACATTCGATTTCTTCCTCGTTGACCACTTCTAAGTGGTCAACAGAAATGGCTCCATGCTTTACACTTGCTTGTATGCCACCCATACAATTGAATTGATTGGTATGAATTTTTGGTTTTAAACCATATTTCAATCCAGCTTCAATTATTCGTTCTGTTTCAGCTACCGAAAAAGCTACTTTTTCGCAAAAAACATCAATATAATCAGCCAGATTTTCTTCGGCAATTTTGGGAAGCATTTCTTCAATAATCAATTGAATATAAGCTGCTCGATTGTTTTTATAGGCTAAGGGAATGGCATGTGCGCCAAGAAAAGTCGATTTTATCTCAATAGGACTAAGTTTTTTGAGCTTTTGGATGGTTCGTAAGATTTTTAACTCACTTTCGACGGTCAAGCCATAACCACTTTTGATTTCGATGAGGCCAGTTCCATAACCAATGACTTCTTGTAAACGCTGGTAAGATTGTTCTAGCAAATCTTCTTCGGAAGTAGCTTGCAAACGCTTGGCGGAATTGAGAATTCCGCCACCTCGGCGAGCAATTTCTTCGTAAGTCAATCTTTTTATTCTATCAACAAATTCCCCTTCACGGCTGCCCGCAAAAACCAAATGTGTATGCGAATCGCACCAAGTCGGTAGAACCATTTTGTCCGTCGCATCGATGGTTTCGCCTGCGACGACAGGACAATTTTCCATCGTTCCGAAGTCTTTTATACGTTCATTTTCTACCCAAACCCAAGCATTTTTCAGACTAGGAAGTTCTGCCATTTCTGTTCCACGTAAAATGTCAGCGCGTGGAGTTGATTCAACTTGAAAAAGTTCTTTGATGTTTTTGATGAGCATAGTTTATACTATTTTGGTAAACTTAGATTGATTTTGGAGAGATTTGAAGATGAAATTATCCTCATGACCATTAACAATCCAAGTTTCGATATTGTGTTTTTGTGCAATTTCGGCGGCATCCATTTTGGAAGTCATACCTCCCGTACCTTGACTTGATTTTTTGACTTGTATATATTTTCTGACACTACCTATATCTTTGACCGTTTCTATCGTATTTTGTTGGTCATCATAAAGACCAAAAGTATTGCTCGCAATTATCAAACGGTCAACCTTGAGCAAAGAAGCGACCAAAGCAGACAGTTTGTCGTTGTCTCCAAACTTGATTTCTTCGGTAGCTGTTGTGTCGTTTTCATTTACGATGGGGACAATTCCATTTTCGAGCAATACCGAAAAGGTGTTGCTGATATTTTGACGAGAATTTTCGTTTTTCAAATCATTATAAGACAATAAACATTGCGCCACTGGAATATCAAAATCTCGAAACGATTCATATAAAAGTTTCATCAAAAAAGGTTGTCCGATGGCAGCTAAGGCTTGTTTTTCTTTAATATCGCTACTATTTAATTTTTCTAGTTTGATAAATTGTTTAGCAGCAGCGATTGCACCAGAACAGACCAAAATTATATCATAATCTGCTCTTAAAGTTGCGACTTGCTGTGCAATATCTTCTAGCTTCGCCCTAGAAATTTTATCGCCTGATTTGGTCAGTGTTGCCGTACCAAATTTGATTAAAAGTTTAGTTTTAACGTGTTTGTCCATTACCTTTTATATACCATTTGTTGGTGACGAGATGTTCGATTCCAAGAGGGCCTCGATGGTGCAATTTTTCGGTGCTGATTGCCATTTCGGCACCGAGTCCGAATTGAAAGCCATCCGTAAATCGGGTAGAAGCATTATGATAAACGGCCGCACAATCTACCTCATTCATAAAATGTTGAACTTCCTGATCGTCATTACTTACTATTGTAGCAGAGTGTTTGCCTGAATATTTATTGATTAATTGAATGGCTTGATTAGTATTCACAACTTCAGAAAGTACAATTTTCATGTCTAAAAACTCTTCCATCCAAACGGCATCATCGCTTGCAGCGATGATGGCAACACCTCGATTTTGCAGTTCTGTTTGCAAATCAGTTTTAAATTGTGGTGAAATATTTTTGTGAATCAAAACTTTGTCTAAAGCATTGCAAGCAGAGATTTTAGAAACTTTGGATTGAATAATCAAGTTTTGAGCCATAGAAAGGTCGGCATACTCCGAAACATATAAAAAATTGTTCCCTCTACCACTTACCAAAACGGGACATTGTGCCACACTATGAACATAAGCAATTAGTTTTTCTCCACCCCTAGGAATAATCAAATCAATTGGTGTGTCAGGATTTTTGAGGTAGGCTTGAAAGCTAGTTCTATCCATATTCAAATAACGAACTCTGTCTTTTTCTAAGGCAGCTTTTTGAAGTGCATTTACCCAACATTGATGCAAAAACAGATTGCTGTTTTTAGCTTCTTTTCCACCTTTTAATAAAATTTTATTGCCAGATTTTAGTGCAGTTGCTGTTGCTTCAACAGTGACATCGGGTCGTGATTCATAGACAATAAGAATAGTACCAAAGGGAACGGTTTTGTTTTCGACGAGCATTCCATTTTCGTGTGTAAACTTGTATAAAGTCTTTCCTAAAGGAGATTCTTTTTCTTTGACTTTGAGCAAAGCATCTATCATACCATCAATTTTGCTATCGTCAAGATGGAGTCTGTCAAAAAGTGCAATATCTGTCTTATCACAAGTTTCGACATCTTTGGCATTGAGTTCGAGTAGTTTTTTTCGGCTACTATTGATTTCATCTGCCATGATAGAAAAAGTATGGTTTATTTTTTCTTGCATGATTTATTTTTTGAGTATTAATGTCCCAATTTTAGGTAAATCTAATTTCGATTTTACGGTTCTAATTCCTGCTTCATTTACTTGCTCGGCCTCTACCACAACTTGCCAATTGCCTTTGGGTAAATCAACAGAGATATTTTCGTTAGAACCATTATGATAAACTAAAATTTGCTTCCAAGTATCGCCTGCGGCTTCGCTATTGAGTTGGTAAGCAATGAGATTGGCGTTATCAGTTTCTAAAAAGTTGAGATTAGCCGCTACGGCGGTAGCCGTAGCTTGTCGAAAGGCTGGGTGTTTTTTGCGTAAAGCAATCATATTTTTTACAAAGTCAAAAGTAGAATGATATTTCTCTTTTCGTGTCCAAACAATTTGATTAGTTGAATCGGGATGTTTATAAGAATTTTCAACGCCATCCTTGGTTCGACAAAATTCAGAACCTGCGTGCAAAAATGGAACACCTTGCGAAGTCAAGACAATTCCTAAAGCTAGTTGCTGCATCTGAGTACGCTCGGCTTCGCTGGCTTTTGGAATAGAATTAAGCAAACGATCCCAAAGCGTATGATTGTCGTGACAACTGGTATAAACAATACATTGGCTGGGCGAACTTGCCCAAGCCTTGTCGGTATAATTGACTTTGCTAAAGTCAATTTGCGGATGGTTGATGCCACCTACAATTCCATATTGAACGCTCATTTTTTGGTTCTCCAAACCACTCACAAAACCCCTCGCATCCTGTGTAAAAACATGACCTTTGAGTCCATCTCGAATTTCATCGCTAAAAGCAGCCACACCATTGAGTTGGCTAACATTGGCTTTGGTAGCTCTTTTGTCTTCGGCGAGTGGACTGTCGCCAGCGAGCCAGCCTTCGCCATAGACAAAAATATTTGGGTCAATTTCGTCGAGTGCTGCTCGGACAGCTTGCATAGTTTCAATATCATGTATGCCCATCAAATCGAAACGAAAACCATCAATATGATAGTTTTTGACCCAATGTTTGACCGAATTGACGATAAACTGCCGAACCATCGGACGCTCCGAGGCAATTTCGTTGCCGCAAGCCGAAGCATTAGAGAAACCTCCTTCTGCATTTTGGCGATAATAATAACCAGGAGTCGTTTGGTTAAAGACAGATTCTTCGGTTGCGCCTGTATGATTATACACTACATCCAAAATTACTCGAATGCCTGCTTGGTGAAGGGCTTGTACCATCGCTCTAAACTCTTGTACACGCACATGACCAGCTTTGGCATTGGTGCTGTAAGTTCCTTCGGGTACATTATATAAGTGTGGGTCGTAGCCCCAATTGTAGCGGTCTTCGGAGTAAGGCAATTCTTCGTCCAAACTCCTAAAATCAAAAGATGGAAGTAAATGCACGTGCGTCACTCCCAACTCTTTGAGGTGAGCAATTCCTGTTTTGATGCCGTTGAGTGTTTGAGTGTTTTGCTCGGTAAAGCCAAGAAATTTTCCTTTGTGCTGAATACCTGAACTTTGGTGAATACTAAAATCTCGAACATGGACTTCGTAAAGAATGATGTCGTTCGGTTTTTTCAAAGGAGGAGCTTTGTCTTTGTCCCAGTCAATTGGGGCAGCGTTTTTCCAATCCAAAATCATGGAGCGTTGACCATTTGCGCCACAAGCTATCGAATAAGGATCGGGCGATTCGGCGAGCCATTGTCCTTTGTGTTTTATTTGATAAGTATAATATAATTTTTCTTGATTGCCTTTTAATTTACTTACCCAAACTCCTTTTTCGCCTTGGTGCATATTTTCTTCTTGGATAGCTTCGCCTCCGAGCCCTTCTTCGTACAAACGTAGTTTGACGGCTTCGGCTTCGGGCGACCATAATTTGAACATAGATAATTGTCCAGAATAAGAAACACCTAAATCATTGCCTTCGTAGATAGGAAATTCTTCAAAAGACTTGTAAGTTGTAGAATGAGTTTTGCAAGACATAAAATAAAAACTTGTCAAAAACAATAAAACGAAGTTGGATGGTTTTATGTACATTGGTTGTGCTATAAATAACTTGCCTCAAAGATAAATATTATTGCCTTTTTTTGTTTTGATACATTCTTTAGAAATTACGATTATACTAATCTATTTGGAAATAGATAGCTTTCAAGTACGCACCTTCAGGAAATGATATTGGATGGTCAATATCATGGAAAGTACGTTTAATTTCTTTAAAATTTCGATTGGATTGTTGTAAAACAGAAATTGAAGTTTCAAAAAACACATCAGAAGAGACTCTGCTAGAGCAAGAGGCCAGCAACAACATTCCATGTTGTTGCACCAAGGGAATGGCGAGTTGGGCAAGTTGCTGATACGCTTTTAAAGCACCGTCAATTTCGGACTGACTTTTAGCAAAAGATGGAGGGTCAACGACTACAATATCAAATTTTTCTCCTTTTTTTCTTAGCAACTCCATTCCTTTAAAGGCATCCATCGCCAAGCATTCGTGTTTAGGATTTTGGAAGTTAAGGCTTACATTTTTACGAGCCATTTCAAGCGCTTGTTTGCTAATATCCAAGCTGACTACTCGTTTTGCGCCTCCTCCCAAGGCGTGCACCGAAAAACCACCAGCATAAGCAAAAATATCCAAAACGGATTTGTTTTTGGAGAGCTTCCCGATTTGGTGTCGGTTGGTGCGATGGTCTAGGAAATAACCTGTTTTATGACCTTTGATAACATTGGCAAAGAAATTAAGTCCATGTTCTTTAAAAATAACTTCTTCAGATTCTAAATTTCCATAAATGATTTGACCATCATTTAATCCCTGCAATAATTCGGGAGCTTTTTGCAGATTGCGGCTGAGCCGCAAGACAAGGGTTTGGCAGTTACTTTTTTTCAATAAAATCGGAAATAACATTTCTAAATAAGGCAACCATATAAAGGAATATAATTTTACTACCAAAACATTGGCATACACATCAGTAATAAAACTTGGCAAACCATCATTTTCGCCATTGATAAATCGGTAGCTATTGGTATCCATCTCAAAAAGAGGCAATCTTTTTTGATAAGCCTCTTCAATCGTTTTTTCAAAAAATGATTGGTCAACTGTTGCAGGTTGATTGGAAAGTATTTTTACTCGAATAGGAGAGTGCGGGTCGAATAAACCAATGGCTAGAAATTTATTTTTTTTAGCATCAAAAATGATGGCTAAATCACCTGCTTTGCCTTCTTGATTTTGCTTAGTTATTGCATCTTCAAAAACCCAGGGATGTCCTTTGCGGATGATTTTTTCCACAGCGGGTCGAACTTTTATAGCAATTCGATTGGGCGTGATTTTTGG
>JAHDEQ010000097.1:6182-16254 GCA_020628755.1 Saprospiraceae bacterium | reverse complement strand
TGCGGTCGTTCTCTCTTTTATTTTGAACGGAACACGGATTTTGTCAAAGAAGGATTATTACTTTCCTCTTTGTCTTAATCGTTTAGTATTATCTTGTCTTGATTCTGCCTTTACTTCGTTAGAGCTGTCTTGCCGAGCTGGCAATTTAAATAATTTATGGATTTCTTCTATACCTGTATTTTCTTCTTTTAGAGTATTGTAATAATGATGATCTAGTAGCTCTACAAATCGCTTGATATTTTCCATACTAATATGTCGATTCAGAGAAAAACGCATCCCCGTTTCATTCAGAGGTACTGCTGGAAACAAAGCCATATTGACATAAAAACCCTCATCAATCATTTTCTTGTTCAACTTATATCCAGTCTCTAATTCGCCCACTGCCAAAAACTTGATGGTAGATTCAACATTAGACAAAATTGGTAGTCCTGCTTCTTGCAATAAAAGATTGCAATAGTCAATGCGTTCTTTGAGTTCTGCTTGTAGCTTTGCTCCCTCTTCCGTTACCAACAACTCCGCAGAAGCTGTTGTTGCGCCCATAACATTGGGCGGAAGCGGGTGCGAATAAGACAATGGGCCACCAAATTTTTGAACCATTTCGTAAAAAGAGTGATTTGGAAAGATTGCCATACCACCGATACTTCCAAACGCTTTTCCGTTGGTTGTTGATAAAATAAATCGGTCTTTATATTTCACCTTATCAAAGACTGACCCTGAACCATTGCTGCCACACCATGCCGAACCATGTGCATCATCAATATAAAGATGCAATTGTTCGTATTTACCCATCAACTCGTTTAGTTCGTCAATTGGAGCAATATCGCCAAACATAGAATAAACGCCATCCGCCAAATACCATATCTTGTCGTGTTTGTTCTTCAGTCGTTGAATGTACTGTTCAAGCATAGCCATATTGCTATGCTTAATCATTCGGACAGGTACATCTTTGCTAACTAAGCGGGCAGCATTTTGGACACTGAAATGGACTTGTTTATCCAAAATAATGGCATCTTTTGAGCCTACAACGATAGGCAGCACAGCAATATGTGCCAAAGAGGTAGATGAAAAGGTAAAGACTTTGCTTCCCTCAAACATTTCACTCAATTTGTCCTCTAATTCTCGTAGTAAATCTAAAGCCATAAACATTCTAGAAATTGCAAATTGACTTCCATAACGAACCGTATATTCTATGGATTTATTTACAATTCTAAAGTCTTTTTCTAGACCTAAATAGCCACAAGAACCAAAATTGACCAATTTTTGGTTCTTTACATCTAAAAATTCTCCATTGGTAGTTGCAGCATTACTTTCTAAACAAATGACTCCTTTTTGTTTGACTTCATCGTAAACGCCTGCAATTGTTTTCAGAAATTGTGTGTAGTGTAAATTTGACATTAGTTTGTTTTTTTGGAGTAAAGACAAAAGTTTTCTTATGCATAGACATACCTCTTTAGGCTATATCTAAGTTGGATATAGGAATTAAACTGATAAACTTGTGCTGTGTGTTAAATTGCTTTTGCCTATTACCTGTGTTAATAAATTATTTTCTCATATTTTTTTCTTGTAAATAGTATTTTATTTACAATGAATACTCGTAAATACCTTTAATTAAGCAAGTTTGTAGTGTGGAAAAGTTTGTAAACTTATGTATTGTTGATATTAATATACTCAATTTCTATTTAAATAACGAATCTGACGATTAGAATGGCGTAATTAAAGTATTTTTTAACACTTTAAAGGGTTTTTAGTCTCAAAATCATTAAAAACCTGTATAAAATGGCGGGTCAGCTTAGAAAAGCGGATTGTGCTCTATTTGGTTTTAAAATGCAAGTATATTGTTTTTTAGAGCTAAAAAAACATGACGTTTTGTATATACGTAATAAGAAGCATCAACAAAAAACGGCTGTACCAAAATTGATACAGCCGTTTTTTAAGAGATAAAATTCTCTAAGAGAATGACAAGTCTATCCGAAATTAGTATGACCAAAGGTCATGCTCAAAATTAAATATTTCATTCTTAATCTTGTCGGCCTCTAAAAGGCGGTCAACACCTGTCAGATAATCTTGAATACGTCTATCATAGACATTTGATTCTTTTATGATATAACTCGCAAAATAACGTTGTTCTAGTAAGTCTTCCCAAGTATTGAGCGAAGCATCATTTTCAACATTAAACACTCGTTCACGTGCCAAAAGCTCGCGAATATCTGGGTAATACACCCAAAACAATACCTTTTCATACTGAAAATTACCGTTGTCATCGTATTTATTGATAAGAGGTGCAATACCTAAGATACGACATTGTAATCTAGAGGATTCTTCGTCGAAGAACCAAACTTCTTTCATACGAAAACGCTTTACATCTTCTGGATTGAGGTCATTTCGCACTACCTGAATTTGCTCTTCATAAGTTTCTGGATCAAAGGTAATAACCGTATCAATAGAAGCTCCCATAGATGCAACTTCGTCAGGTTCTAAGGTATAAGTAAACTTACCTTGTCCTTCTGCACTATATGCCGTTATTTCGCCATTGATAGCTGCATCCATCAAAATCGTAAAGAACGGACGCTCAGGATAAGCAAATGGCAAGTTCATCTTTTCACGAACATCAATAACACGGAAGATACGTTTTTCCCAAAAAATATCTGCTTCACGGATTGGTTCGTATTGAAGAACACGACGTTCGTTGACCATACGTTTTTCAACAATATCGTCTAATGGCAAATCTTCATCAAAAGGTTCGCTTGATTCGGTAATCTGGATATTTTCGGGCTCTTGTGCAAAAGCAGAAGCTGTGAAAAATACCATTAATAAACAAAAACTTAAAAATTTCAGAGCAATCTTCATGACTTAGCTTTTTAAACTGATAACTTCTTTAATATTAATAGAAACGCTCAGTAAAATGATTTATTGATTTATTTTAAACATTTAACAAAATAGGCAGTCATTGGAGACCTATTTCAATTAACTAACACCCAAATTATTAAAAAAATGAGAGGGAATATAACCCTCTCATTTTTTTAACAAAACTATTTTATTTTAAATACAATAGAAGGCAATTTACGACCTGCTTTATCACCAGGACATCTTGCTTTCACATTGTCAAAAAAGTATGTATCGCCAGGTTTTGCTTGTTTTACCAAACGACCAGCATCTGATGAGTAACGACCTCCTCTATTGATAGAAGAAACAGGATCTTGACGTTTAGCAACACGTGTTAACTCATATCCTTGTACATTACATTTTGCATCAAAGTCAAAGTTTTCAAGAATTGCAGCCAAACCTTGTTGAGCCTTGAACTCTCCGTTCCCCATAACACCACCAGTCTTATTAGGACCAGCTCCTAATACTGGAGTTGGGTCAGGAATACGTTTTACACGGAATTTAAAAGGTGTATTTGGTAATCCTCCACCTGATACATTAATTGTTGCATCACCAGGACGGTCAGCTTTCACTGTATATTTACCTCTGCTACCAGACATATTACATCCTGAACAACTTGCTTTCACATCGTTACTTGATACACCAGCAACAGTAACTGAAACTGGGTTATCAACACCAATATAAAATACGTTCATCTTGTCAGCAGAAACTGTTGCAGAACGTACACCAACTTCATATTCAAATTCTGAATTTGCAGAATATTTCTCGCCAGTAATAGGATTAGTTACATTAGAAGACAACTTCAACTTACGTTTACCTGTTTGAGAAGCCGTCTCAGAAAATGTACCTACACCATCTTTCAATGATACACGCTGTCCATTTACAGAAATACTTGAATTTTTTCCAAACTCAGAAGAATAAGCACCAATTTGTACCGTTGCTTCAAATTTTTCACCTTTAATTACATAACCTTTTTTGGCATTAATTACAGGGAAGAATTTATTCAATTTGATTTCACGACCACCAACCAATTCGGCAAATTTATTTACCATATTAGCTTGCGTGTTACGTGCATCGGTTTGCAACTTTGTCAAAGCAGGCAAACAAGCTGCCAAAGGCATTTGCTTAAATTTGTACTCTGACCAAGTTTTAGGCTTACCATCTTTCGTTTTCTTCGCAATTTCTTCTTCTGATTCAATTGCGATTGGAATACTATTTAGAACTGCATCTAATTTTTCCTTGATTTCTTCAGGCTTCAATTTACTTTCTTTTTGAACGTCTTTATTGTCCAAAGTATTTTTATAAATTTCAACCAATTTATCCTTCAGTTCAGAAACTTTTGCTTCAAGGTCTGGACCATAAGGGCCTTTGCCATCGTAAAAACCTGATCCCGAACGATCACCAGTTACCATCAAGCGAGTTGCGGCATCTTTATTTTTCTTTCCACGAGGTTTTTTAGACATATCATTGTCTATATAATCGCCTTCATCGTGTGTACCATTAGCATCACCTGCAGCATCTACTAATTGGTCTTTGATACCATCTATATAATCTACAAAAGTATTTACTTCTTCATTGATTGCATCAATACCTTCATTCAAAGGTTTTTGAAGCAATGGTTTCTTTTTAAGAATAGGTTGGATACCTTGCTTAGTGGCATCTACCCCTGCTTTGGTTAATTTATTTGAACTTTTCAAACTTTTATCAAGATCAAAAAACGCATTCATTACCTCCGCAGATACGTTAAGGGCTAAGAGGGCAGTTAGTACCAAGTACATCAAGTTAATCATCAACTGCCGGGGTTCCTTAGGAATTGACATATCTTAAATAAATTTAATTTGGTTAACGAATTGTTTTTCTTACTTATTGATATTTGACATTGCATTCAATACATTACCATATACATTGTTTAATGAACCTAAGTTCTTGTTCAATGCAGTTAATTGGTCTTTATATTGTACAGTGTCCTCTAAGGAATCACTCAAATTAGCCATAGCCTCGTTCATACGAGTATAGAAACTACTCATTGATTTAACTTGGTCGCTAGTACCAGAAAAATCCACTTCTTGAAGTGCCTTCAAAGAACCTAAACTCTTTGACATACCTTGTAATTCGGTCAACATTCCGCCTAACTGCTGCTCTACTACTTGACCATTCAAACCAGGCATATCTTCTACCTGTCCACCAGAAGTAAGTGGAGTCATACGAGAACCATAATCACTCAAACCTGGGTATAATTTATCCCAGTAATAATCTGGTTCTGGTCCGATAAGACCTAAGAATAAAAAGATACCTGCTTCTGTCAACAAACCTACGGTCAACATCATATCAGCCAATGGATGAGAAAGTAATTTTGCTAAAGCCCCTACCAATACGACAGCAGCACCAACACCAATTACAAAATTCTTGAAGTATTTAAATCCTTTTGATTTTAAGAAACTCATTTTATGTACTTTTTAAAAGGTTAGTTAAAAAATAAATATGTAAGGGTTATTACATTCTAATTGTTATATCCCAACTTCCTAACGGTAAGTCAAGAAAAAGTTACAAGTTTTCAGAAAGTTTTTTCTTATCGATTAAAAAACTACTAGAATCTATTTGGTATCTTATGATGCCAATAGGCAGATTTAAGAGTTTGTTACTCTAAGCGAAACTAATAATTTTCAAAAAATTAAGGGAAAAGAAAAAGCTGTATTGAAAATACTTGAAACTTTATTTTGTGATAAGTCTTCTATCCTAATTTAGAAAATAGGGATGTATAAAAAATTTATACATCCCTATTTTTAAATTAAATGAATTAGAAATCGTTGATTGAACGACCTAAGAAAGTAAGTGCACATCTAAATCCAACATAAGATTTAGTCGTATCTTGAAATTCCCAGTGGCGAGTACCCGTTTGCAAGAAATATCCTATGTCTTTCCAAGAACCTCCTCTGATAACTTTACGTTTTTGCACCTCTGGATCATCTTCTTTTGCATCGTAACGCAAATCAGGATTCAAATCATGGATAAATGAATAGGCATTTTCGTCATAAGCAGTACTTGTCCACTCAGAAACATTACCAGACATATTATACAAACCATAATCATTAGGGAAATAAGCGTCGGCCTTAACGGTATATTGACCTCCATCTTCTGGATAATTTCCACGGCCAGGTTTAAAGTTAGCAAGCAAACATCCTTTAGCATTTCTTAAATAGTATGCTCCCCAAGGATATGGTGCTAAATCGTGACCACCTCTAGCTGCGTATTCCCATTCATGTTCTGTTGGCAAACGGAAAACCTCAGTATTGATACCATCTTTTCTAGCACTTTGGTAATCATCCCATATTTTAGTTCTCCAATAACAGAAAGCATTTGCCATTTTCCAATTGATACCTACAACTGGATAATCATCAAATGCGGGGTGCCAAAAATAGTTACGAGTCATTGGCTCATTATAAGAATAGGCGAAATCACGTATCCAACACAATGTATCAGGATAAATGATTACATTTTCTCTGTTAATAAATGAGTTTCGAGCTGGACCACCATCTGTTTGAGATCGTTGCCAATCACCATTGGCACCAGCTGCTCCTTTCCAATCGTACCATTCGTACTCAAATTCTAACTTAGAAACATTCAATTCCTTTTTGCCTGCAAAACGATCATCTCCTTGATAATACAATTCGTCAAGCGTTTCATCAGTCCAATCAATCTCGTAAGAACGGTCAATTATCTGATTGCCATCATCATCTTCGATGTAATGGTCAAGATAAGAGTGCGCTAACGAATCTCGAACCCATTCTACAAATTGGCGGTATTCGTTGTTTGTAATTTCGGTATCATCCATGTAAAAACCCTGTATCGATATAGACATAGGTCTTTGTACAAATGTGTTTTGCACATCTTGGTCAGATTGACCGATGTGCAATGTCCCTGAAGGAATGTAAACCATTCCATAAGGATTAATACCTTTCCATGCTGGACGATTGATAGCTCCTACAAGTTGACCTGTATCTGATGAGCCACAAGAGAAGAGTGCTGAAGCAATTGCAACAGCAAAGAGTAATTTTAATAAATTTTTCATTTTTAACACCCGAATTTTCCTTGAAGTTTAGTGTTTACGACAAATGATTGCCACCATTTTGAAAAAAATGCACGTAAATATACCGTTGTTTGCATAGAAACAAAAATAAAAAGTGCTTTTTTAACAAGTTTTACTTCAATTATTATGATTTTATGCTTTTCTAACGGCGATATTGATGCATTATTTTATTAGAAAAGCAGTTTTAACATTTAGATTTTGATATGTTTTTTTGCAAAAAACTATAAAAACCTTGGATTATAAATGACAGGAGGTGGTATTCCTCCTCCTATTTTTTGGTTCAAATTGTATTTTAAAACGATTTCATGAGAACCTGTATTAACGGTTTTGAGAGGAGACAAGCTCAAGTCATAAGCATAAGCAAAGCGTACATTGGCGTTGATCTGCATACCTGCCATCAATACAATAGCGTCTGTTGTATTGGGACTAAAGCCTCTAAATGACGAACCTACAAAAAATATATCATTATAAATAATCCTCAATGAAAGGTCTAATTGATGTTCTACCAAATCCGATTTGCCCAATATACTTGGTTCTAGTGCAAAAGACTCTCCAATTGCTAGTAAATAACTTGCATACATATAATAGTGTCTTTTGTTTTTGATATTGACATTTTCGTTTTCCAAATTGTATCGAAAGGCTTGTTCTGCGACATTGTCGCTCGAAAGACCTACTTGCAAAGATTCATTTTTATAATATACCCCTACTCCAAAAGTTGGACTGATAGCATTGATATTATTTTCTGACAAAAAGTTATCGTTGTGTAAAACAGCACCGACTGTTTCATCATACTCGCCTTCTGGCGTACGCAATTTGTTACCATCGAAGGCTTGCTGTGCAATACCTCCTGACAAACCTATAGAAAGCTGGCCTGTTTCTCCTACTTTAAGGTATTTAGAATACGACAGGGTAGCACGAGTGAGGCGATGTGCGCCGATAACATCATTGTTGGCATTTATTCCTATTCCTCCGCCCAAAATATAGAATGGCATATGGATACTAATATTCTGACTTTCGGGACTCCCTTCTAAACCTATCCATTGATTGCGATAGACACCAGTAAAACTGAGTGATTCATCAAGTCCCGCAAAAGCGGGATTAAATGCAAATGGATTGAGCTGATACATGCTGTACTGCGTAACTTGCTGCGCCCAAGAGGAAATACTGACCAGTAAAAAAAAGAAGAATGTAAATTTTCGTCGCATAGGAATCGGTTGTTGATTAATATAGAAACGCAGTGCTTGACATAAAATTATCTGTTTAATACTAAGATGTACGTCAGATTGCCAAGCTAGTTGCTATTCTACCTCAAATACCAAACCATCATAAGCTAAATGGATGTGGGCAGGCAATGTTTTTTCGACTTCTTGGGTCAAGCCCATTCGATGACTAATATGTGTCAAGTAAACTTTGGGAATATTCAGACGCTCGGCTAAGGCTACCGCTTCTTTCAAGTTGAGGTGTGCATGATGTTCCTTGTGGTGCAAGGCACTCAATATTAAAATTTGAGTGCCTTCGAGTTTTTGCAATTCTGATTTTTCAAAATACTTTGCATCTGTCAGATAAGTAAAAGCTCCTATTCGATAACCAAAAACAGGCAAGCGTCCATGAAGTGTCTCTATTGGAGTGATTTTTAAATCCTTAATAAAAAAGGGCTGGTTCTCAATCGAGTGCAACTCGATTTGAGGTGCGCCTGGATAAGGTTTTTCATCAAAAATATATGCAAAGCGATGTTTCAAATCTTCTAAAACTGAAATCCTTGCATAAACAGAAATATTTTTTTGATGCCTAAAATTGAGTGGGCGCACATCGTCCAAACCAATCATGTGGTCATTGTGTTCGTGTGTAAGCAAAATGGCTGAAAGGTCAGTCTTTTTTGCTCGTAGCATCTGCTGCCTAAAATCGGGACCAATATCAATGAGGAGTTGGGTATCTTTCTCTTCTATATAAATGGAAGTTCTCAGGCGTTTATCTTTTTCGTCTGTAGATGTACAAGCTGCACAATCGCAACCAATAATGGGAACACCTTGCGATGTACCCGTGCCAAGTACAGTAATACGCATTTAAGATTCGGTCTTTTCTTCTTGCAATTCTCGATTGTTCAATTTGAGAATTTGTTTGTAAAACTTTTGAGAACTCTCACTCAATAAGGACTCGTTGACTTCAATTTGATTCAATATCTCCAAAAGCGTATTGATGCGAGCTTCCGTATCAAAGAACTTATTGACCACTGCTATTTTTCGATCTTCGACCATACAATAACCCGACTGAAAACTCCCCTTTTCGTAGCGAATTTGGTATTCAATGTCTTTGAGTAACTCTTCGAGTTTTTTTAAACTGTGTTTGGTATATTTAAACATAGAGAACAAAAAATGAAAATAAAAACCCAAAGATAGGCTTTATATTTCTTATAGAATCAAAATTTGAAAAGTCGAAATTATTAATTCTTAAATCCTTAGCGTAACTTCGTTTATTCTTAATAATCAAATCGTAAATGTATAGGTTTCTTGTTTTTATATTTTTTACTATTATCCTTTGTTCTGATATTTCAGGACAACGACGTTTTAAGGCAGGATTGACACTCGGTGTCAATGCTTCACAAATCAATGGCGACGACTATGCTGGTTTTGACAAACTCGGACTTATGGGTGGACTCAAAGCCTCTGCAATTTTGGGCGAAAAAACGGAGTTTGGTATCGAACTACTTTTTAGTCAACGAGGTAGTTCATCGTCGTTTTTGCCTGATAGCGGTATCGCTCCTGTAAGGATTCACCTCGACTATGTAGAAGCTCCTTTGACCTTTACATTTAAAGATTGGGAAGCAGAAGATTTTTATCGCATTCATGTACACGGTGGCTTTTCGTATGGCCGACTTATTGGAGGTACTTCTGGTGTTACAGACGCACCTGTCGAAGGTTTTAATGACAATGATTTTGCCGTGCTTGTGGGCGTGAGTTATTTTACGAACGAGCATTTGGCCTTTTGTTTTCGTTACAATCGTTCCATGATTCCTATGATTCCCAAAACGAGTGCTTCCAGAGGACGCTACTGGGGCTTTTTTATGACATTTAATACAACTTATATCTTTTAAAAATTGACTGT
>JAHDEQ010000097.1:4042-6082 GCA_020628755.1 Saprospiraceae bacterium | reverse complement strand
TCACTCAGCCCTAATTGCAAACCAATTGGACGTATTTTTTACCAAATCGAAGGTAAAAATGCTATGGAAGCTGATTTGTATTTTCAAGAAGGTTGTACCTATTATGTATTCTTGAAAAACAACAAACCTGCCTATGCTAACCTCATGACAGACGATGCAATTGGCTATATGAACAATATTATGCGTCAAGCAGCCAGTGTAGGTCAGCCACAGCAATAAGCATAAGTTCAATCGAACTTCCAAGATGAAAATAGGTGTAATTGATTTGGGAACAAATACCTTTCATTTGTTGATTGTTGAATCTTCCGACAAAGGTATGCAAGAAGTTTACCGTGAGCGAATCTTTGTTCAGCTTGCCGAACAAGGTATCCAAAAAATTGGAATTGCACCTTTTCAGCGCGCCTTGGATGCACTCCAGCATTATAAATCCATTTTAGACCAACACCAAGTTGATGCAGTAAAAGCATTTGGTACAGCAGGACTTCGTACGGCTTCTAATGGCCAAGATTTAATAGAGAAAGTTGCTCGTTTAACCGATATTCAAGTTCAACTTATTTCGGGCGACGAAGAGGCACGCCTTATTCACAAAGGTGTACAGCAGGCTATTGCTTTAAATCAATCCAATAGTTTGATTATGGATATTGGTGGTGGCAGCGTGGAGTTTATTTTAGCCAATAAAAAGCAAGTGCATTGGGCCAAAAGTTTTCCGATTGGTGTAGCGGTGCTCTACAACCAATTTCATAAAAATGACCCGATAACAAGTACTGAAATTACAACTTTACGTAAATTCTTACACAAAGAACTAGAGGATTTAAAAACAGCTCTTCAACAATTTCCATCTACTCAATTAGTAGGAGCTTCGGGTACATTTGATGTGCTCGAAAAAGTCCTGCAAATTGAACGCCTCTCTCCTATTCATTCATCCGTACCAGTCAAAAATTTTCACCCATTTTACAAAGAAGTTTTGTTTACAACTCTACAAGAACGACTTGATATACAAAGCATTCCCAACTCACGTGCGCAACTTATCATTGTCGCTCTCATTTTGATTGATGTTATCATAGAAATAGCAAAAATCGAGCAAATCGACATCTCCGCTTATGCTATGAAAGAAGGTATGATTGCCGAGTTAATCGCTGCTAGTTCTTCGTAAATCATCCAAAAATATCAATTTTCCTTGCTCAAAACCCAAAACGTTCTTATATTTGACAAAAGTTAGACTAGTCTAACTTTTTAACAACAAATCATCCCTTCGACTGTTAATTTTGAGAAAACAGATTAGGAATTATGACGGAACTGGTCGAACTTTTTCAATTGTCTTTTGCTTACAAAGCGCTCTTAGCTTCAACTTTGGTTGGACTTACTTGTGGTGCTTTGGGAGTATTTATCGTTTTGCGAAATATGTCGCTCATCGGAGATGCATTATCGCATGCGATATTGCCAGGAGTTGTTTTTGCATTTGTGGCAGTTGGCTATAGTACGATTGCATTTTTTATGGGTTCGGTCATTGCTGCGCTAGTCTCAGCTATTTGCATTACATGGATTCAGCACAATGTCAAAACCAAAAATGACGCTGCCATTGGAATTGTCTTCACGGCTATGTTTTCGATAGGAGTGATTGGCATTTCATCCATTTCAAAAACGGATGGAGTTCACTTAGATTTAGAAGATTTTTTGGTTGGAAATTTACTTTTTACAACAACAGAAGACCTTTATATGATTGGCATTATCGCTTTTTATGTAATGCTTTGCTTAGTTGTTTTTTATCGCTATCTCTTTGTTACGACTTTTCAACAAGTCATAGCCGAAACAATGGGCATTCCTGTAACGATTATCCATTATTTTTTAATGTTATTATTGTCTTTGGCTATTGTTGCTTCCATTAGAATTGTAGGAATAATCCTAGTCGTTGCAATGCTGATAACACCAGCAGCGACTGCACTCTTGATTTCTAGTCGCCTCAAAAATGTAATTATTCTCGCTGGACTTATAGGAATGTTCTCCGCAACAACAGGATTCTTAGTTTCGGGAATTTACAAT
>JAHDEQ010000097.1:0-3942 GCA_020628755.1 Saprospiraceae bacterium | reverse complement strand
AGTTCAGGAACACGGCGTACTTGTTTGCGAATACGCTGATAGAAATTCTGTTGTAAACGGAAGCGATTTTCTTCCATTTCTAACAAAACAGCCTGCTTATTTTCGGTATTATAAATACTTAGATAAATTTTAGCAAGATTCAGATCTGGTGACATTTTGACTTGAGTAACGGTAACTAAAACTTCTGTTCCGTATATAAGAGCACCTTCTTGCTGCAACAAAGTACTAAAGCTACGCTTTATCAACTCAGCAACCTGCAACTGTCTTTTCGATTCTTTTGCCATAATATTGGGTTTTGTAGTTTTTGTTGAGATGCAAAGATATTTAGTATTGTTTCAAAAACAATTCCATACCATCAAAAAGTTCAAAAGAAAAGAAATATTATGAAAAGAATAGAAAGAAGATAAAACCGATACTGCCCTCAAATACACAAAGGGGTACGAGGGCAGCAGGCTTTGTTTTGATGTCTTTTGATTAATTATCTCTAGAACGTTGGCAGTACTTCTCATTTTCTGCTAAAGAAATTAGGAGGCAAAAAATGACTTTATTTGGGTCAATTGAATCTTTAGACTTCTCAAAACGTGTGATATAATAAAGACGCAAGCTCTAGGTCAATTCCATAAAAATTCTCCATTTTTTTGTATTTTTTTTCAAAATAGGGAACCTTCTTGTAGCTTTGTACTTTAGTAAGGGTATCTACGTGTTCACGTATCCACGTGTTCACGCACAACACTTCCCATTCTTAATACGTGAACACGTGGATACGTGAACACATGAACACTTTAATAATGTCCGACTGGAATTTAGGCGAAAAAGAACGTAGAGGGCTCAAAAAAGAAATTGAGCATGCTGTCATAGTAGGTATTATTCGCCCTGGCGAAACCGAAGAACAAAGTACAGAATACCTCGATGAATTGGAATTTTTAGCAGATACCGCAGGTGCTAAAATCCAGAAGCGGTTTGTCCAAAAACTAAAACATCCTGATACTCGATACTTTGTAGGAAAGGGTAAAAAAGATGAGATTTTAGAATATATCGAAGAAAATGAGCAAATCACAATGGTTATTTTTGATGATGATCTTTCGGGCAAACAAGTGAGCTTGCTCGAAGAAGAACTCAAAGTCAAAATTATAGACCGTAGTAGTTTGATACTCGATATTTTTGCGAGTCGTGCTCAAACAGCGCAAGCCAAAACTCAGGTTGAGTTGGCTCAAATGCAATATATGTTGCCTCGTCTGCGTGGACTTTGGACACACTTAGAACGCCAACGTGGTGGTATCGGTATGCGTGGGCCTGGTGAAACGGAAATTGAGACGGATAGACGTATTATTCGAGATAAAATTTCTTTGCTTAAAAAGAAGTTGGAAAAAATTGACCAACAAAATTTTACTCGCCGTAAGCAACGAGGCAAACTCATACGCGTGTCATTGGTGGGTTACACCAATGTCGGCAAATCAACTCTCATGAATCTGCTGAGTAAATCCGAAGTTTTTGCGGAAGACAAACTTTTTGCGACCCTCGATACAACTGTCCGCAAAGTCGTTTTTAACACGATGCCCTTCTTACTTTCAGATACCGTTGGATTTATCCGAAAACTCCCTCATCATTTGGTCGAAAGTTTTAAATCAACATTAGACGAAGTTCGAGAAAGTGACATTCTTTTGCACGTTGTTGACTTGGCACATCCGCAATACGAAGAGCATATTCGAGCCGTCAATACGACGCTCAAAGACCTCGATGCACTTGATAAACCGACCTTAATGATTTTTAATAAAATTGACTTGTATCGAGAACGCTATTTTGACGACTTATTGGATACTAAAACTAAAAAAGAAATCTTTACCGACTTACAATCTAACCTCAAAAACGAATTTGAACACGACAATATCTTTATTTCTGCCATTCAAAAAGAAAATATTGATAACTTACGTTCTAAGATGACAAAACTCATTGAGAAACAATACAATATTCGTTATCCTTATCAAACCAAGCATTGGTAAAACTTTTGTACCGATGTGTTTACGTGTTTATGTGTCTAAGTTTAATTTACACAAACACGTAAATACATAAACACCTAGATACACGTTTTATGATACTTCAAAAATACGCCAACCTTCTGGTCAACTATTGTGTAGAAATACAAAAAGGAGACAAACTTTATATACGTAGTACAACACTTGCTGAGCCGCTAGTGCGAGAGGTTTATCGAGCTGCTATTCGGGCGGGTGCATATCAGGTAGAAATTGACCTTGATTTTAGAGAAAAGAATCGGATTTACTACGAAGAAGCTGGTGAGGATCAATTGTCGCAGGTTTCGCCCCTTTACAAAATGGCGATGGAAACTTTTGATGCTTATATTTATATTCGTGCGCCTTTCAATTTGATGGAGGACAACAATATAGATAGTACTAAAGCAAGTCTTCGTAGAAAAGCAATAGACCCGATTTCAAAAACCTACTTTGCACGTACAGGTACACGTGAACTGCGCCGTAATCTCTGCCAATATCCGACCCAAGCTGCTGCCCAAAATGCAGGAATGTCTTTGGAAGAGTATGAGAATTTTATTTTTAATGCTTGTAATTTATTCAAAGAAAATCCAATTGAGGAGTGGCTTGCTGTTCGCAAAAAACAGCAAAAAATCGTGGATTTACTCAATCGTCGAGAAAAAGTCCATTACAAAGGTGATGGTATTGATATTAGTTTTTCAACAAAGGGCCGAAAATGGATTAACTCTGATGGACAAACCAATATGCCTTCAGGAGAGGTTTACACCTCGCCTGTAGAAGATTCGGTTAATGGTGTGATTCGTTTTTCTTTTCCTGCCGTTTATATGGGACACGAAGTCGAAGATGCAACACTTTGGGTCAAAGATGGCTATATTGAAAAATGGGATGCCAAGCGAGGTAAGGATTTTCTAAATCATATTTTTAAAATTGAAGGTACGCGCCGATTTGGCGAAGCCGCCATCGGCACGAATTATAATATTCAACAAATCACCAAAAACATTCTTTTTGATGAAAAAATTGGTGGTTCAATTCACATGGCAATTGGCCAATCCTACCAACAATGTGGCGGCAAAAATGAATCTTCTATCCATTGGGATATGATTAGCAATATGCGCAACGGCGGCGCAATTTTCGCTGACGATGAGATGATTTATGAGAATGGAGAGTTTTTGTTTTAAAAACAGAAGGTAATAAACTTAGGAGGTAAGTTTGAATTTACCTCCTAAGTGATTTTAAGCTAATTCACACGCAATCCGCATCATATCCATAAAAGATTGCTCACGATCTTTGGCACTTGCGGCATCACCTGTACGAATATTATCTGAAACCGTAAGTACTGAAAGTGCTTTTGCTCCATAACGTTTAGCAATGGTAAACAAAATTTGAGTTTCCATCTCCACACCTAAAATTCCGTGTTGTTCCCAAATATCCCAACGGGTTGGATTGCTATCATAGAAAATATCTGTACTAAAAATTGAACCTTGTAAGGTATCAATTCCTAATTTTTGTGCCGCTTGATAAGCTTTGAGCAACAAGCTAAAGTCGGCAGTTGCAGCATAATGCAAACCTTTAAAATCAGAACGATTTGCTCCAGAATCTCCTGATGCACTCATGGCTAAAATCACTTGTCCAACTTTGAGTTTGGTTTGGATAGCTCCACAAGTTCCGACACGAACGAGGTTTTTAACTTTATAGGTTTGAATCAATTCATTGACGTAAATTCCAGTACTTCCCATTCCCATTCCAGTACCTTGAATTGAGATTCGATTGCCGTTATAATAGCCTGTAAATCCGAGCATACCTCGTACATTATTATAACATACGGCATCGGTAAGAATATTTTCGGCTACATATTTTGCTCTTAATGGGTCGCCTGGCAATAAAACGGTATCGGCAATATCGCCCACTTTTGCTTCTAAATGAATACTACTCATAA
>JAHDEQ010000096.1:8025-16402 GCA_020628755.1 Saprospiraceae bacterium | reverse complement strand
AGATGAGGCTGGCTTTTGTAATTGGGTCAAAATAAATTTACTTTTTTAATTCCTTAAATTAGCTTGATTAACTTCATTTTCAATGACTTATATTCGGCACTAATTTAAGGAAAACGTAAATTTATTTGCTCCCCGTTCCTTTATCAAAACTGCTCCCACAAAAATTCCTTTAAATACTCTTCAATTGAAATTTGCTCTTTCTGTACAACTTGCGTTTTAGTGAAGTCTAGCGAGAAGTTCGCTTGTGGAATAGACGTATGAATGTTGGCAGAAGGAATGATTTTTTGCCGACAAAATTCATTGGCCAATGTTAGATCTGTAATACGCATCGGAGGATTGTTTTCTAGGTTATTAGTATCGTTTGTTTAGTAGATTATAACGCTAAAAACAAATTAAAGTTTTTGTATATATGTATTTTTTAAGTTTAAATACAAGAGTCAAGTTCAAGCTCAAAACTGAGCTTGAACTTGACTCTTGGTATCTGGCTTGACAATTACAATCTTATTCCTTATCTCAATTTTAAGCTCAGACCAACTGAAAAAGCACGTCCTACCTCGTAAACATTAATAGGATAAGACTCCCCTTTAAATTCCGCTTCTTCTCGGTACTTTGCATTGAGCAAGTTGTTGGCACTAAATTTAACCTGCATCAATTCAGAGATACCTTGTGTGATATTGAAATTCAAAGATGAGAAGGGCATCAAATAATAATTGGGTGTTGCACCTTGCGTTACAACTGAAATACGTTTTCCAACAATATTATAAGATAGATTAGCCGAAGTACTGCGTTTGTTTTTGTACGATAATAAAGCATTTATTGCATAAGGTGCTTGTCCGTACATTTCGCGTGTGTCTGCGGCATCAGGTTGGCTGGCCTGAATTTGAGCCAACTCTTGTGCATCAATCGTTGTTTGTGAATAAATGTAGGAAACATTTCCACCAAAGGTGAAATCACGAAGCGGATTGATAAAATCTAATTTTTTACGAATTTCAAATTCTGCACCAAGCAACTGTGCCTCTTCCACATTGCGGAGCGTCAACTCGCCATTGACCGCTTCTGGGTTAAAGGTACGCTCAATCGGATTATTGAAGTTTTTGTAAAAGGCACTCACTGAAATAATCTCACCTGACTTTGGATAAGTTTCCCAGCGCAAATCAACATTATCAACCAATGTACGCTGCAATTCAGGATTTCCGACAAAGATAAATCCTCCGTCCAAATCAAAAGATGCAAATGGTGCTAACTCTCTAAACGAAGGGCGAGCCAATGTACGATTGTAAGCAGCTCTTAACTTCATATTTTCAGTCAAGTCATAGTTCAAATTAAGAGAAGGCAAGAAATCTAATTGACTAATAATATCTTGTTCGCCATCCAATTTTGGATATTTAGAAAGTGTAAGTCCAGTATCATAAGTGCGTAGTTGAATATTGGTTTGTTCGGCACGCACCCCAATAATTGCACGTAGGCGGTCTGCCAGGGGCAGTTCCGCCATCACATAAGCGGCCGCAACCTGCTGACTAGCATCATAGCTATTTTTAGGGTCATAATTTTCAACTACATACACACCTCTAGCGTCGTTGGCAAATTCACCATCGCTTCCAACAGCAATGATATTGTTTTCATTAAAATATAGTTCGGGGGCTATCAGGGCATCAAGTGAGCCAACTTCTCCATTAGAAGAAGCGACTAATAAGTCTTGATTATTAAAGTTAAAACGGGTTTCTTCAAAAGAACGATCTTTCATCACATAAGCAGCACCAAAACTCAATTTAGAGCTTAGGCCATTCCATTGATTGAAAGGCAATGAAAAATCAATTTTATTATCAAAATTATATTGTTCCATTGTTCTATAAAAACGAGTAGGAACATTGTCGCTTGAGGGCTTTATAAAAGAGTTGCCCGACACATCGCTCACCCGATTGGTAAAGAAACGTAAATCAGGATCGGATTGAGTAGAAAGTGCTAAGGATGAAATCCAATTCATCTCAAATTTTCTACCTTCAGACAAAATATGCTTGCCACTCAATTGAGCCGTTGACAAACCTCTTTGGAGGAAACGATAGGAACGTGTTTGGAAAATATCATCTGGGTCATCTCGCAATTTTTTACCCTCTGCATACATAGAAGTCGCTGTACCACTTTGATTGTGCATAAACATCAGACTCACTTTATTATTGGAGTTGAGTTTCATACTTGTACTTAGCATCGCTCCCCAAAGCGTTTCTTCTTGGCCACGACGCGAGTTGAGGCGAATTTGAGTATTCAAGCGATTTACATTATCATATAAACCATTGAGTTCGTGGATTCCAATTTGGCCATTTTCGTAAGCACTAAAATTGCGATTGTACGAGAAAGCAGCTATCATACCTAAGGGCTTACCAAACAATTCTTTTTGGTTTCCGACAGAGAGAGATAAGCCATAATTGAGAGGCTTCATTTCGTTATACAAGGCCCAATTATTGTCAAAAGATGCCGTTTGATTTCTAAGCGATTGTGCGTCAGCACCTTCGCTGTTGGGATTGAAGGAAGCAAGGTTACCACCATTCCACTCGATGCCTTCGGGCAAAGCACGAGAACCGTCATCAAAACCCAGCCAGTCATTTTGACCACCTTTATAAGAAAGTACTTCGGCATTGAGATTGGCCAATGAATTGTAACCCAATGATGCAGAGGCATTGAGGGTAAACTGTTCAGGAAAATCCTTAGTCGCAATATCAATATAACCTCCCGTAAAATCACCAGGCAAATTAGGCGCAAATGTTTTATAAACTAAAATATTATCAATCAGGTTGGTTGGAAATAAATCCATTTGAACCGTATTTCGATTGGGGTCAAGCCCTGGAATTTCGGCACGATTGAGTGTTGTTTTGCTGTAACGGTCGCCCAAGCCACGCACATAAACATACTTTCCACCTTCGACGGTAACGCCTGTGATACGTTTGACGGCGGCGGCAACATCGCTGTCGCCGCTTTTGCTAATTTGAGCAGCAGAAATACCATCAAGCACTACAGGAGCAGCTTTTTGAGTGGCTAAAACAGATATTTCTGTATTTTTATAGGCTTTGGCAACTACTTCTACGCCTTCGATTTCTACGGCAGCTTCGCCCATTTGCACATCAAGATTGGTGACTTCACCAGCACTAACCAATACATCTGTGATTTGTTGAGTCGCAAAACCCAGATAAGAGATTTCTACGGTATAAGTACCAGTAGGAATTTCCAATTGGTAAGTTCCATCAAAATCGGTAACAGTACCTTTGTCAACATCTAAGACAACGATATTGCCACCAATGATTTCAAAACCCGAATCAGCTTCTGTGATTTTGCCTGAAATTGTTCCCATATTGTCCATTTGGGCAAAGAGAAAAGCAGTAGCAAATAGGGAGAAGAAGAAAGAGAAGAATAGTTTTTTCATGTTTTAATTCTTAATTATACTTTGAGAGATTTAAAAAGCTTATAACTTCTATTACAAAGTTCGAGATTTAGCGTTAATCCATATTTAAGCCTATGTTAAGTCAATGTTAACTTTGAATACCATACAAAAAGCCGTTCCCTCCCAAGAGGAAACGGCTTTAGAATCAAAGTATAAAGAATTAAATCGTTCTTGTATAAGTGTAAAGCATCGTAGATGCAATCTACGACGAACTTATTGGAATTTATTTTTCGTCTTTACTCAGGAATATTAACTGTAAAAAGGTCAGCAGCAGTTGTACCTGCACCAATATTGAAGAAAACACAATTGCGGATAGCTAAATTACCATCTACAAATTGTTGGTAAGAGTCTTCATTTTGACCATCAAGGTCTTCAATATCAATACCTTTTGCATAGTTTACAAAAATACTGTTGACATAGTAACCACCCGCATTATCACGGAACGTGATAGCACGACTGCCCTCATTTCCTACAGAAGTCACATTATAAAACCAAGGTGTTGCGTAAGGCGTAGCGGTTTCGGGGTCAGTGCCGCCGTCGTGTTCGCCACCTCGGTCAGCCGCCTGCAATGCAGGGTCTTGATGTACAACAACGTATTGGTTATAACCACGATAACCTTCGTCATAGTCCAAAGCATCGTCCCCACAAAAAGCAGAAATTAAGTATTTGCCATTGACTGTACCACCAAACCACTCAATACCATCATCTTTGTTGGCTATGACTTCGATATACTCCAATGTAGTACCAGAACCAACGCCACCTAAAGTAAGACCGTTGATTTCGTTGTCAGCACCAATGTTAGTACCTCCATGACGAATAGATATATAACGCAATGTACCAGAGTTATCTGCATCGTCAGTACCTCCATATAAACCACGAGATTCGTTGGTAGGAATACCTTCAATAGCTGTTTCGCCAGGAGCAGAGTTCAAAGATGCATTACCCAAAATGATAAGACCACCCCATTGGCCACGTAGTGTTGGCATAGCACCACCATTGTCTCCATCATAAGTCATAATAATAGGTGCATCGGCCGTACCATTCGCATTGATTGTAGCACCACGTGCAACGATAAGTGCAGAAGCGTTTTCGGCCTCACCCGTCATACCTTGAATAACAGTACCAGCTTCTATATTCAATGTTTGGCCGCTATTGACAAATACAAAACCATCCAAAACGTAAGTTTTGTCGGCAGTCCACTCAACAACATTGCCCGCATCTTGCATCATTTGATCCGTCCAAGTTTCTTTTATCTGTGTATTAAATGCAGTGGTATTGCCACCTGCCAAGATATTTTCGTAAGAAGACCAGCCAGTATACCAAGCCGTTCCGCTTGGATTGACTGCACCTTTGAAAGTAGTTGCATCGAAGAAAGAAACAGCAGGAGCTGCAGTTGTTCCTAAATCATTGCTTGGGGTGATACCTGAAAAACCAGGGTCAACTACTGTATTGCCTTCTGCATCAAAAGCAGCAGCAAAAACTTCGGCAGAATTTTCAGTTGGTGTTGGATCAATAATCGTTTCATCGTCAGTACCACAACCTGTCATAAACAAACCAACAGTTAATGCTGCAAAAAGAAATTTCAATTTTTTCATGTTTCGTTTAAGATTTTTGAATAAGAATAAGTACGAAATAAATTATACTACAAAGTAAAGGGGAGTAGTTCAACTCTATATTAGGTCTGTGTTAACTTAGTGTTAAGTATCATTTTGAATGATAGACGGATATTTTTTTAGACGGCATTTTGTTTTTTATAGATAAAAATGATTCATTAGTCTATATTTACGAAGTAATTCGTAGATGAAGGTTGTTAATAAAAAAATAGAGGTGCAACCCTTGACGTTTTGCTTGTGTCTTTAATGACGAAAGGTAAAAAATACTGATAAAAAGTATTTTATAAACTATTTTATCAAGTATATTACTTAAAACTATTTATTCAGAATTTTAAAATTTAAAGCAATGAGAACATTTCAAAGAAGCCTTATGGCTATAGCCACCCTTATGTTGATGACAAGCGCAACAATGGCATTCACACCAAACAACAACCCCGAAGACATTACTAACAAACAACTCCGCACCGAAATTACCGAGCTTATTGATACACCCGATTTGGGAGATAGTTATGAAGAGCAATTACGCATTACATTTATGGTCAACAAGGCCAATGAAGCAATTGTAATGGATGTAGATACCGAGAATAAATACCTCGAAAATTACGTCAAAGCAAACTTGAATTACAAAGAATTAGAGACGGTTGGTGCAATGGTCAATACACCTTATCATGTGAAAATTACTTATCGAAAATAAACTCGAATAAAAGAATAAGCTGCTCCGCAGCTTAAAGGAAATAATCCAATTTTGATATCATGCAATGTCTCATTTTTTTGGGACGTTGCTTTTTTTATGTAATTTTTGGCTTGGAAGTCCAAAAAAGCTGTATTTTTTGCATTCAGTTACGAAAAATACCTGCCAATGAAAAAATTGCTTTGGACAATACTTTTTTATAGTATTTCACAACTCTCCCTTGCCCAATCTATCAGCGATACCTTAAAAGTCGCTTACACCAATGCACCTCCATTTATTATTGAAGATGCAACTACTCCAAAAGGAATTAACATTTGGTTGTGGAAACAAATTGCAAAAGACTTGGAACTCAATTATGAGTTGCAACAAATGAGTTTTTCTGAAATGTTGAAGGCCCTCCAAGAAGGTACGATTGATGTATGTATTAATCCTTTGACAATCACGAGTGAACGTAGTAAGAAAATGGATTTTACGCATTCTTATTATGCTTCCAATTCGACGATTGCGATTTATGAGGCTTCTTTTTTTCAAAAAGTATCGCAGTTTTTTGGGTCTATTTTTAATCTTAAATTTTTGAGTGGATTTTTGTCTTTATTGCTAATTATTTTCTTTTTTGGAATCATCGCTTGGTATTTTGAACGAAAGGTAAATCCCCAACAATTTCGCCCTGGCTGGCAAGGGATTTGGGACGGTTTGTGGTGGTCGGTTGTCACCATGACAACCGTTGGCTATGGCGACAAAACCCCAAAAAGTAGAGGCGGAAAAATGATAGCTTTACTTTGGATGTTTAGCGGCTTATTATTCATTTCTGGTATTACAGCAAGTGTCGCTTCTATGCTGACTGTCAATAAATTAAAAGCTAATCACGAAGGATTTAGCGATTTTAAAGACTATGCGGTAGGTTGTATTCAAAACTCCAGTACCAACGATTTTTTAGAAGAACAATTTTTTAAAGATATTCATGGTTATCCCAATGTGACCAAAGGTTTAAATGATTTGAGCGAACACAAAATTGATGCTTTTCTGTACGACGAACCCATCCTAAAATATCGAATCAATCAAGACGAAGCCTTTGAACATTTACGTATTTTGCCTATCGAATTTGATTTGCAATTGTATGCTTTTGCTTTGCCCAAAAATCGTACAGCATTGGAAGAAGTGATTTCTCAAAAAATCCTAGAAATCACCGAAAGTATGAAATGGCGCGTGATATTGAATGAGTATAATCTTTCGGAGTTGTAGAAATTCTAATCCTAATACGATGAACAAATTAATATTTTTGACATCCTCTACATAATTCTCGAATAGCGATTAGCTATTTGAGCTAGTAGCTCACAGTAAAATAAGGGTGTATAACGTCATTTTTAGATTTCAACTATTTATTACTATCTTTAAAAGCTGTTTTATTACCAAAATCCCTTTCTTTAAACCCAACTCACAAGTAGATATGGAAAAACGGAAAACATTATTTTTATTACTACTTTTTGCAATTCCTTTTTTTGTACAAAGTCAGCAGCATCAACATATTCAGCATGACCATGATACTCATGGCCATACCCATCTTCATAAAGATTTGACTCAATATGTTGATTATGTAGCGAGTAAAACCAATAAAGACCATTTCCATGACCACGACCATGATTTATGGCATTATTATTTGAGCAAAGCACATCCCAATGTTGAAACACTTGAACAGTATTTTGATGCTGCGGCCAATGAATTTGGTGTTCCTGCGGAACTTCTTAAAGCAATTGGTCAAGTTGAATCCAATTGGACACAAATTGGACCTTCTATTGATAGAGGCTGGGGGATAATGCACTTAGTGCAAAATGACTTTTGCAATACTTTAGGAGAAGCTGCTATATTGATTGATGTTTCAGAAGAAGAATTAAGAGAAAGTCCTTATCAAAATATCCGAGCAGGAGCAGCTTTACTTGCCAAGTATGCTGGTGAAGAAGTAGTTGGAAGTACCAAATTATCAGCGTGGTTTGAAGCGTGCAAACG
Source organism: Saprospiraceae bacterium (assembly GCA_020628755.1). Taxonomy (GTDB): domain Bacteria; phylum Bacteroidota; class Bacteroidia; order Chitinophagales; family Saprospiraceae; genus JAHDES01. The sequence goes on along the minus strand of JAHDEQ010000096.1, from coordinate 8,661 downwards.
CTTCTCAGGCTTAAGCCATGCATCTTTTCAAACGATGCAAGCCCAAACTTATTTCAATAAAATTCGCTCTGGGAATACCAGTAAAACCGTTTGGGGAGAAACTATTCAACTTCAAGTCCAACCCAATTTGAATGTTCCACAATTAAAAGAAAAAATATCCCATCCTCAACGCTCAACAAGTGATTATGCACCAGCTATTGGTCAATTTACTTCTTGTAATTTTAGTACAGGTCGAACATCATCTATTGATACTTGGGTCAATCATTGGATTGGCGTTGGAACTTATGCAGGAGCTATTTCTTGGTTTCAAAATTGTAGTGCTGGCGCAAGTGCGCATTTTGTCATTCGAAGTAGCGATGGCGAAATTACACAAGTGGTAGAAGTAGCAAATACGGCTTGGCATGCTGGCGCATCGGGGTTTAATAATAATCAACGTTCTATCGGTGTCGAACACGAAGCGACGGCTGCTAATCCAGGTTTATGGAATAGCACTCCGATGTTAAATGCTTCTGCTACGATGGCTTGTTATTTTGCAGGGCAGTATAATATTCCGCCCGTTCGAGCTTTGCCTGGTATTAGAGAGCATAATGAAATGCCTGGTACGAATACCAGTTGTGCTGGAAATATCCCTTGGAC
>JAHDEQ010000096.1:3944-7925 GCA_020628755.1 Saprospiraceae bacterium | reverse complement strand
AGCATAATGAAATGCCTGGTACGAATACCAGTTGTGCTGGAAATATCCCTTGGACGGATTGGATGAATATTTTTGATGCTTGTATAAACGGAAATTCTATTTCTTTAGATTGTACCAATGCCGTTGCCCTTACTTGCGGTGTAAGTTACAGTGGGGCAGCTTCTACTGCCGCTTCTAATGTAACAACTTATGCTTGTAATAACTGGACAGAAACGGGCCCCGAACGAGTACACACTATAGTTTCATCGGGTAGTGGGACTTTAACGGCTCAACTTTCAAATTATACAGGTGATTTAGATGTTTATATTTTAAACAGTTGTGACCCTAATGATTGTGTCGGTACGGTTGGTTCCGATTTTGCCAATTATACGAATGCTATTGCTGGGCAAACCTATTATATTGTAGTAGATGCCGATGATGGAAGTGGTGGAGCTTATGATTTATTAGTGACTTGTCCTATTGGAAGTCCCACAGGATTGGATTGTAGCAATGCTGTTGCACTTACTTGTGGACAAACTTATAGTGGGGCAGCCTCTACGGCGGCTTCTAATATTGATACTTATGCTTGTAATACTTGGACAGAAGCAGGTCCAGAGCGTGTGCATACCATTGTAGCTCCCGCCAATGGTACGCTTTCGGCACAACTCTCTAATTATACAGGTGATTTGGATGTGTATATTTTAGAGAGTTGTGATCCCGATGATTGTGTGGGAACGGTTGGTTCTGATTTCGCTAATTATACGAATGCTATTGCTGGGCAAACCTATTATATTGTAGTAGATGCCGATGATGGAAGCGGTAGTGCTTATGATATAGTCGTAACTTGTCCGCAACCCGTCTTGGATTGTAGCAATGCCGTTGCGCTTACTTGCGGAGTAACTTATAGTGGAACTGCCTCTACAGCGAGTTCAAACATAGACACTTATGCTTGCAATACTTGGTCAGAAACGGGCCCCGAACGAGTACATACCATAGTGCCATCTATCAGTGGCACTATCACAGCACAATTATCCAATTATACAGGGGATTTAGATGTTTATATTTTAGGGAGTTGTGATGCCAATGATTGTTTAGGAACAGTTGGTTCTGATTTTGCAACTTATACCAATGCCATTGCAGGTCAAACCTATTATATTGTAGTAGATGCGGATGATGGAAGCGGTGGTGCTTATGATATAGTCGTAACTTGTCCGCAACCCGTCTTGGATTGTAGCAATGCCGTTGCGCTTACTTGCGGAGTAACTTATAGTGGAACTGCCTCTACAGCGAGTTCAAACATAGACACTTATGCTTGCAATACTTGGTCAGAAACGGGCCCCGAACGAGTACATACCATAGTGCCATCTATCAGTGGCACTATCACAGCACAATTATCCAATTATACAGGGGATTTAGATGTTTATATTTTAGGGAGTTGTGATGCCAATGATTGTTTAGGAACAGTTGGTTCTGATTTTGCAACTTATACCAATGCCATTGCAGGTCAAACCTATTATATTGTAGTAGATGCGGATGATGGAAGCGGTGGTGCTTATGATATAATTGTAACTTGCCCCCAACCACCACCTACAGGATTGGACTGTAGCAATGCAATTGCACTAACTTGTGGAGTATTGTATAGTGGGGCAGCATCAAGTTCTAGTTCCAACGAAGAGCTTTATTCTTGTATTGCTTGGAATGAACCTGGCCCTGAACAGGTGCATACTATCGAAGCACCTACTAATGGGACTATTACCGCAACGTTATCCAATCTCACAGGCGATTTAGATGTATTTATATTGGACAGTTGTGATGCCAATGATTGTTTGAGTGCAGGAGATTTTGTAGCTAGTTTTACTGATGCTTTGGCTGGACAAACCTATTATATTGTTGTAGATGGATTTGATGGCAGTGGCGGTGCATATGATATAATTGTAGATTGTCCAAATTCCTGTCAAAATGATGTCGTTCTTGATGGTATTTATACAGGAAATGAAGTCCATCAAGCCAGCTTGACTATCAATTCTGCTGGCATAATTACTTCTGGTGCAGTTATAGATATACACGCTGGCGATAATATTCAATTGAATGCAGGTTTTTGTATAGAGGCAGGTGCAGAAGTAGATATTTATATAGATGATTGTCAATAAAATTAACATCCATTGTGAGAGCAAAATTCTCGCACTTGGAAAAATTATACGTACGATGTTTTTATCAAAAAAATATTTATTCTTAATACTATTTTTAAGTGTTGGGATTTTAGCTTGTCAAGAAGGGAAAGCTCCTCAAAAAGAAATTCCAATTTCTACAAAAAAAGAAGAACCAAAAGAGGAGGTAAAAGAATCTGAGCCTAGACCTTCTATCAGTATCAAAGCCAATCAAGAAATCACATCGCCAATGACCATAGAAGTCAACTCCGAAGGAGTTTGGTTTGGCTTCGAAGGCGAATTAGGGACGATAAGATTGCTCGATGAAAATGACAAAGAGTTAGGTTTAGGTATTATGACCGCACAAGGCGAATGGATGAAGGAAGGCCCAGTTATTTATAATTGCGAATTGACCTATAAAGCCTCAAAATCTGGGAAAGGAAAATTGTTCGTTCAAAACAATAATGCCTCAGGCTTAAAAGAACATGATAAGTCTTTTGAAATACCTGTCGCATATACAAAAACAGAGTAAGATGTAAAATAACAAAACCCTGACACTTAAAAAAGTGTCAGGGTTTTATTTGTGATCTCGCTGGGGCTCGAACCCAGGACCCTCTGATTAAAAGTCAGATGCTCTACCAACTGAGCTACGAAATCATTTTTTTGTAATGCTTCCTTCTAAAGCGATGCAAAGATACAAGCAATTTTATTTTTTGCAAGTCCCTTCACTACTTTTTTTTAAAAGTTTCAAATTTCTAACATTTACTCCCCAAAAATAGTTCAAAATCTTTCATTTTTTTTATCAATTATGGTTTTGTATTATTGAAATCTTGGTAGAACTCCTATCTTCGACCTTCAATTTTAATACTATGAAAATTCTACTTACTGGTGCAGATGGTATGTTGGGGAGTAATCTCACGAGAGAGTTGCTTGCTCGAAAACATCAAGTTCGTGCTTTTCTCTTACCTAATAGCTCTGCCAAGTCCTTAAATGGTTTGGGTATCGAACGTTTTGAAGGAAATATTCTCCAAGAACAAGATATTGAAATGGCGGCCGAAGATTGTGATGCTATTATCAATGTAGCTGCCAATACGAATATCTGGCCCAACCGTTCCGAAATTGTTCGTAAGGTCAACTATGACGGTGTGGTCAATATGATAAATGTGGTCAAAAAGCTAAATATCAATCGTTTTATTCAAATCGGAACGGCTAACTCTTTTGGTTTTGGTTCTAAAGCTAGTCCTGGCAATGAGGTGCAACCTTATCGTTCTGCTCAATATGGTCTTGACTATATGGATTCTAAGTATGAGGCGCAAGAACTTATCATTAGAGAATCCAAAGAAAATGGATTACCTGCAATTGTAGTTTGTCCTACTTTTATGTTTGGCCCTTATGATTCTAAACCAGGTGCAGGTGCAATGATTTTAGCAATTCACAGTCAAAAAGTACCTGGCTATGCGAGTGGCGGACGCAATTATATCGCTGCAAAAGACGTGGCAGTGGCGATAGCCAATGCCCTCACGATGGGACGTATCGGTGAATGCTATATTGCTGGTCATCAAAATCTAAATTATAAAGAAGCCTTCGAAACAATCGCAGAAGTGGTTGGTGTCAAAGCGCCTACTTTAAAAATTCCTGCTTTTGCGAGTAAGATTTATGGCGCAATGGGTTCGACTTATGGAAATTTGTTTAACAAACAACCGCAAGTGAGTTACGCAATGGCTAAAATTTCGAGCGATGAGCATTTTTTCTCGGCTCAAAAAGCAATTGATGAACTAAATCTCCCTCAAACGGATATTAAAATTGCCATCAAAGAGTGCTTCGATTGGCTAAAGGAAAATAAGTATTGTTAAAA
>JAHDEQ010000096.1:0-3844 GCA_020628755.1 Saprospiraceae bacterium | reverse complement strand
AAATTGCCATCAAAGAGTGCTTCGATTGGCTAAAGGAAAATAAGTATTGTTAAAACGATGTGTTGATGTGTTGATACCTGTCTTCCGACAGGTAGATGTTTACGTATCTATGTAACCTTTCGTAAACACACAAACACACAAACACGCAAATACATATATGTGCAAGACAAAGTCATTATTATAACAGGTTCTAGTATTGGTATTGGTCGAGCAATGGCTCGAATAATGGGGCAGCGTGGGGCTAAAATCGTACTCAACGCCCGCAATGCGGAGCGTTTAAACGCTACTTATCAGCAACTATTGAGCGAGGGTTTGAGCGTCACGGCAATTGCAGGTGATGTTTCTAAAATGGAGGATTGCCAAAAAATTATTGACCATGCTATTGCGACCTTTGGTAAAATCGATGCGCTCGTCAATAATGCAGGAATCTCGATGGAAGGAACAGTTGAAGATTTGAGTCCAGAAGTTTTTAAAAAAGTGATGGATGTGAATTATTTGGGTTCTGTTTTTCCGACCAAGTGTGCGATACCTCATCTTAGAAAAACAAAAGGAAGTATTATCTTTATCTCAAGCGCGGCAGGAATACGAGGTATTCCTAAGTTTTCGGTTTATAGTTCTTCCAAAATGGCTTTAACGGCTTTAGCCGAAAGTCTTCAAATCGAATTAGAAAAAGATAATATTCATACAGGTATTGCTTATGTGGGTTTTACTGAAAATGACCCTCAAAAAACCATTTACGATGCCAATGGAAAAGTCATTCCGCAACCAAACCGTAACCTCGTAAAAACTGAACCTCCCGAAGCGGTCGCCAAACGTGTAATGAATATGATCGAAAATCGAACACAGAAATCAGTCTTTACACCCTTGGGAAAACTCAATGCTTTTATGAATCGCTTTGCGCCCTTTATTGTCAAAAAAGTATTGTCCAATAATTATCATAAAGATTAGTAATTAGTGGCGTTTCTTTAAGCTTAGCAGGGTTAATTGGTTTACTTGTTAATTAGTATATTTGGTTCAATTCAACTGATTAACTAATCAACCAATTAACTAAATACAACCAAAAAAAAATGCATAAAATAATCTATCTTTCACTCTTAATTGCTTTCACTTTCTCACAATGCAAAGCACAAGATAAACTCCCGAAAATGGATAAATTACCTTACCACCAAATTCCTGATTATCCAGAAGAATACAATGCTTGTACCGTCGCAGCTCGAACGATAGATGGCCTAGGTTATCGCTATTATTGGGCAACGGAAGGTCTCCGCCCCGAAGATTTACAATATAAACCAAGTGAAGATGCTCGTACTTGCGCTGAAACTTTAGAACATTTATACGGTTTGTCTGAAACCATTGTCAATTCTGTCAAAGGAAAACCCAATATTCGACCTTTGCCCGAAATGCGACTCACTTTTGAACAAAGACGTGGTTTGACTTTACAAAATCTAAAAGAAGCAAGCGATATTTTAAGAAAAGCCGACCCCAAAGAAATGGAAAATTTCAAAATCATTTTCCAACGAGGCGAAAAGAAATCTGAATTTCCATTTTGGCATCAACTTAATGGCCCTATTGCCGATGCGCTTTGGCATGCTGGGCAAATTGTTGTCTTCCGACGTGCTTCTAGCAATCCCATCAATCCTAAGGTAAATGTCTTTATGGGGAAAACGAGAGAGTAAATAAACGTGTTCAAGTGTTCATGTATTCACGTGTTCAAGTTCCAATTTGACGTGAACACTTGAACACGTGAATACACGAACACTAAAAATATGATTGGCTACTTTGGCGACTGGGTTTATACTTCTACCGAAATTGCAGGTTTTTTAATTGAAGAACCGATTACCTCCTTGACGGATATGGTGACTGGAGTGGTGGGAACGCTTTCCTTTTTTCGATTGCAAAAATTAGGACTAAAAGACGAGGCTCATCTTTGGTTTAAATACTATTTTATTTTTATTGGAATTGCGACACTTTGTGCAGGCGTTTTGGGACACGCCACACAATATATTGTGGGCTTCAATGCCAAATGTATTGGTTGGTCGCTGAGTTCGATTGCTTTATTTTGTATTGGAAATAGTGCCTTGCGTTATTTTCAAAAAGCCTATGGAGAAAAAACCTTAGATTGGTTGCGTTATTTGATGATGGTTCAACTGGCGGTATATTTTGTTTTGGTATTTAATCCAAGTACACGAGTTTTTGAATTGGTACAAATCAACTCTTTTGTGGGAATGGTCTTGGTCGCTTTGCCGCTTTTCTTTTGGTATCGAAGAGCGGCGAATACCAAAGGTAGTCGCATGGTTATTTATGCTTTTGTTGCTACTTTCTTACCAGGAATTGTTTTTTCCTCACAATTTTCTTTACACACTTATTTTAATTACCACGATATTAGTCACCTTTTAATGGCAACTTGCGTTTATTTATTATACCGAAGTTGTAAGCAACTTGGTTTAGAAAATGAACGTCCAAAAACTTGAAAAACTTAAAACATCATTTTTGGGAAATCGGGAAAATCTCTTTTCCACTTACTTTAGCCGCTGCCGCTGGAACACTACTTGTATTCATTGATAGTTTATTTGCGACGAGAGTTTCGATAGAAACGTACGAAGCTGTGTTTTTGACCTTACCCATCATGGGAGCAGGGACGGGCATAGGTATAGGTTTGGCTGCTGCAATAGCCGACTTAATTGCCAAGGAAAAAGATTTGGTCAACATCAAAAGACTCCTAACGGCGAGTTTTTTGCTCTCTTTTTTGAGTATGTTGGTCTTTTTATATCTAGCTATTTTTCAAATTGATTGGATAGAACGAGTGGCAGGCTTGCAACATTTGGAAGAAGATTCTCCAATAATAAACGAGTTTCGGAAATACTGGAAAGTCATCCTTTGGACTTTTCCTGTACAGATATTATTCTCTTTGACGATACAGTTTTTGACAATACTCGAAAAACAAAAAGCGGGTATTTATACCATCCTAGCAATATTGCTACTCAATATTGTCTTGGATTATGTCTTTACGCAGGTATTGTCTTGGGGAGCAGAAGGGCTTGCTTATTCTACAATGGGAGTGTTTTCAGCAGGAATTTTATTTTGTCTTTTTCCCTTGAAAAATGAAGCCTATTTTCAGTTGCCTTATCCAAAAGTTTTCAATCGAGCTTTTCTCAAAGCATTTGGGCAATTGACCTTGAATACACTTATGATATTTATGTCTGTTGTCATTTTTAGTATTGCAGGTATTTTATTGAACAAAATGGCTTTGAGTATTTCTACTGCAGCATTGGTAACCTATGCAGTCTTTCGACAAATTATGGAGTTTATAATTTTAACAACTCGTGGTTTGTTGGGTGGATTTATCATTTACATGGGAAATGCTATTCGAGACAAAGCCACCGCAAGTTACTTCCCAATTTATTGGGCAGCAACGGCTTGGATTGCTATTATAAATATTACAGGAATGATATTTTTATTTTTCTTTCCAAATCTCTTAATCAGCTTTTTTGAAAATATTGATGAAGCATTAATTCCTGATATTAAACACATCTTTTTGGTAGGAATTTTAATCTTGTTCGTTTTTATTTTGCCACGAATGGCTCAAATTGGATTTATCAGTTTAAACAAATCTGCCCTTCTAGTTATCAATAGCGTGACCTTTGTCATTATTCAATTAGTTGCTGCTTACTATTGGACAAAAACGCATGGCGTTTTTGGCTTGGCTTATGCCGAATTACTTGCTTGTTTAAGCTCCTTACTTATTTTTGTCCCTTTGTATTTCTATTTACTAAATCAAGCAAAAAAGGATATATAAAAACCCACTTTAATTCATATTCGATAAAATCAAATGTGTTTTTATCGC
>JAHDEQ010000095.1:2959-16427 GCA_020628755.1 Saprospiraceae bacterium | reverse complement strand
AAAGCAGTAAGAAAATTGATTGCTTTTTTGAAGGAACAAAAGTAAAATGTAACAGTGGCTTTAGTCGCATTTTTCAGCGGCTAAAGTCGCTGTTACATTATTATATTTCCTATGGACGAACCACTTTTTTCGATTTTTTCATTTTCTTTTTGCCTTTAATACCTCCTGCCATTTTCACAGCTGAATATACGTTGGCAACACCTCCCGAAACACACAAATCTGAAAAAGGCACAACCTCATCTGTACCAGGTTGGTTAACTTTAAAATCTTGTTTGCTAGAAGATTTCATAATAATGTCTTTGACCTGAACTGCCGTCAACGATGGAAAGTAAGAACGCAATACTGCTGCAACCCCAGCCACAACAGGCGCAGCCATTGAAGTACCTTGTGCATTGCGGTATTTGTTATCAGGAATGGTAGAATAAATTGCTGTACCAGGAGCAAATACATCAACGTGGGTTTTTCCGTAATTAGAAAAACTAGCAGGTGCATCTTCACCACCTTTCCAACTTAAAGCTCCCACTTCTAACCAATTGGCAAAATACTTTTTCTTTTTCTCTGGTTTATCCGTAGGGAAATTCATTTCTACATCCGTATTCAAAGCTGAATTACCTGCTGCGTGTACAAGCAACACGTCGTTTTTGAGGGCGTGTTTGACGGCAGCATCTACCACTTTTTTATTCCAAGAATACCCTTTTCCAAAACTCATATTGATAACAGAAGCTCCATTGTCCACCGCATATCGGATAGCATTAGCTACGTCTTTATCACGCTCGTCTCCATCAGGTACTGCACGGATAGTCATAATTTGCACATTTTTGGCAACACCATTGATACCAATATCATTATTTCTTTTGGCAGCAATGATACCAGCTACGTGCGTACCGTGAAAAGCATCAGGACCTTCATAGTCATTGTTGCCATAACCAATTTCGGTTTGATTGGAGTAGTTGTCCCCTACGATTGTGCGTGTATTAAAATCAGGATTGTATGCGTAATCTACTTGATTTTTGTAATAGTCTCTACCATCTTGAATTTGACTATTCAACTCCTCACGAAGTGCTTCTACACTCTCTACTTTTTCGCCTTCCGCATACATTTGACCCAAAATTCTTTTGGCAATCATAAGCCCCTGTTCGTCGCTTTCGATTGCTTCGACATTTTCTTTGGTCAAAGGCTTTTTGCCGAGAGCTTTTTCGAGTTCATCCAAAGCAGCTGTAAGCATGGATTCGGTCGCATCCATTTGAGCCAAGTTAGCTGTAGCCGATTTGTGTTTTTCTTCGACTTCTTTTTTGCATTTTTCGTATAAATCGAATTCTTTCTTTTCTTTTTTAGAAAGTTTAGCACGGTCTTTCCCTTCATATTTTGATTTGTATTTGCCATACAAACGAGTAACTTCATAGGTATCAGGGCCTACATTTTTACCGTCTTTGCCACCAATAAAATTCCACCCGTGTATATCGTCAATGTAACCATTGCCGTCATCGTCAATGCCATTGCCAGGTTTTTCGTCCGTGTTGACCCACATTACATCTTTCAAGTCTTCGTGTTCCCAATCAACACCCGAATCAATCACTGCTACGATTACTGTTGTTCCTTTTCTAGTTTTCAAAAGCTCTTTGTATGTGCGCTCGGTACTAACACCTTGTACACCGTCCATTTCTTTGTCCAAATTGAACCAGTTTTCGGGTGCAGAATTTTGGGCATTCGCCCAAAAGAAAAATCCTAGGAAAAATCCCAATAAAAAAGTTATTTTCTTCATTATTTATCTTTTTAGTTCTGAGAAATATTTTTATTAAAAAAAACATAAAAACAGTCAAAAGTAAGACTTTATATCTAAAATGCGTTAATGAATTAGATGAAGATTGCATTTCAGTCTATTAATAACATTTCTTGGCGTTAAAATATTATCAAATCAAAATAAAAGGAGTTATTTTTGCTCTGAATAAAGTAAATTTGCCCTCCCCAAAAAATCCATTCAATTTTTAATTATGAAAAAACTGTTTTTTGTTTTCCTACTACTTTCTCCTTCATTGATATTTGCTCAGTTTGAAGTTGGTTTACTCGCTGGGCTTTCTGCCTATCATGGCGAAATTGCGCCTGAAACTTCTCGTGCTAGTTTTTCGCAATCGCATGCTTCTTTTGGAGCTTTTGTCCGAAATGGTTTTAGCAAACATTTTACCTTACGTGCTCATTTTATGTATGGCAAAATATCGGGAGAAGATTCTTATGCAAATAATCAATCTCGTATCAATCGAAACTTGGGCTTTCGCTCTCGCATTTACGAGGGAGCTTTGATTGGAGAGTTCAATATTTTGGGCTATCGAGCTTACAATTTTGAACGTGTTTTTTCGCCTTATCTTTTTGCAGGAGTTGGATTTTTTAACTTCAATCCCGAAGCATTTTATGACAATGAGTGGGTAAAACTACAACCTTTGGGTACAGAAGGACAAAGTATGGTCGGTTTTGAAGATAATTACCGTCTTTGGGAGTTGTCTATTCCAATGGGAATTGGTGTAAAGTATGCCATAAACGATAGATGGAATGTTGGTTTTGAGTTTGGCTTACGCAAAACATTTACGGATTATTTAGATGACATCAGTACCGTTTATGTAAATTATGACGAACTCTTGGCAGGAAACGGCGAGTTGGCTGCTGCTCTAGGCAATCGTACAGCCGAACTCACAGGTGGCGAGCCTGTACGAGTCGAAACGGGTAGTCCTAGAGGCAATGCAGATAATGACGACTGGTATTTTATAACTGGATTTACCGTATCTTACAATTTTTCAGACAATGGATTAGTTGGCTCACGCCGTAAAAGTCGTCGCCGTGGAGGTTGCAATTATTAATAATATGTGGTGCAAACTAAAGTTTGTACCACTTGAAAATTAGATACTTATAATTCAAACGAAAACCACTTTATGAAAATCAAAACGATTAACCTACTCCTAATTTGTAGCTTTTTACTTTTTGCTACAAACAGCTTTGCTCAAAACCCTATCACCATGCGTTCCAATGCAATGGGTGGCGTTGGAGTTGCTTTTCAAGACATCAATGCTATGTTTAGCAACCAAGCTGGAATTGTACACCTCGATCAATTTTCGGCTGGAATACATACCGAAAGGCGTTTTCAACTGACCGACCTCAATACTTTTACGCTTGGTTTGGCTTTGCCTACCAACGCAGGAGTATTTGGTTTGTCTATCAACTATTTTGGTTTTGATGCATTCAATCAACAAAAATATGGATTGGTTTATGCTCGAAATTTGACTTCCAAATTTTCGATTGGTGGAGAAATCAATTTTCACAATTTTCAAATCCTAGAATACGGTAGCACGAATACGCTCTCTTTTGAGTTAGGAATCCAATATGAGATTGGAAACAATATAATAGTAGGTGCAAAAATCGCTAATCCGATTGAGCGAGATTTGGCCAATGGCGAACATTTGCCCACTCAATTCAATTTGGGTATGTCTTATCTACCTTCCGACAAAGTCACCCTTTCTTTGGAATGGGAACAAGAATTGGATTTTAATCCCAATATAAAAGGTGGATTGGAATATTTGCTTGGTAAGGTACTTTTTGTACGTGCAGGTTTTGCGACCAATCCGAGTTTGTTGAGTTTTGGCATTGGCTTAGAATTTAACAATTTCAAAATTGATACAGGTACCAGTTTTCACCAACAATTGGGCTGGAGTCCAGGTTTGAGTTTCATTTATCAGCCTCAAAAATCTTCCAAAAAGTAAACTATTTTGAACATTCTTGTTGTCGCAGCTACTCCTTTTGAAATTGCACCTTTATTGGATTATTTGAATGCAAATTTCAAGAAAGATTCGAGTATTGTTTTTAGTAAAAATCCATTAAAAATTCATGTTCTCGTTACAGGAATTGGCCTCACGCATACTGCGTATGCGCTGGGAAGATATATCGGAAGTACACAAATAGATTGGGCCATCAATCTTGGTATTGCAGGTGCTTTGGATAAAAATTTGGAACTCGGAAAAGTGGTCGTCGTCGAAGAAGATGCTTTTGCAGATTTGGGAATTGAACAAGCCGATGGCAGTTTTGAGGATTTATTTGAAGCAGAATTATTTGAAGCCAATCAAGCTCCTTTTAAGGATAAAAATCTTATAAATACCTCAATTGACGAAAGCCAATTTCTGACAAAAGTCAAAGGCATAAGTGTCAACAAGGTACATGGTTTCGCCCCTTCTATCGAAAAAATAAAAAGCTACTACCCTACTGCCCAAATCGAAAGCATGGAAGGCGCAGCCTTTCATTTTGTATGCCTCCAAGAAAAAATCCCCTTTCTTCAAATTCGTTCCATTTCCAATTATGTCGAAACTAGAGACAAATCTAACTGGAATATTCCACTTGCTATCGAAGAGCTTAATAAAGTTGCTATTGATATTCTGGAAAGTTTCACAAGCTGAACGGGGAGAGCATAAATTTACACCTGCCTACCGCAAGCAGGTTCCTTGCAATGACTAAAAAAGAGCAAAAAATCGAAAAGCTCGAATAAATACATGATAAAATATCGTGATGTATTATATTGTCCAAAGTTTAATAGCACTAGAACTTGTACATAAATGAATTATTACAAATACTCCTTTAGCGTTGACGCTTCTCAGCGTGAAATTTTATTGGCTTTCTTGGGCGAATTAGCTTTTGAATCTTTTGTAGAAACAGATTTAGGACTAGATGCCTTTGTACCTGAAAAAGAAGATGTAAACATTGAATCAACTCAACTCCAACACATCGAACAATTTGTTCCCTTTCAATTAGAAAAAGTATTTATTCCTTACCAAAATTGGAATGCCGTTTGGGAATCTAATTTTCAAGCCATCCAAGTAGATAATTTTTGTGGGATTCGTGCTGATTTTCATCCTCCTTTTGAGCAAGTCGAACACGAATTGTTAATCAATCCCAAAATGGCTTTTGGGACAGGACATCATGAAACAACTTTTATGATGATTCAAATGATGCAAGAGCTAGATTTTAAAAACAAAAAAGTCTTGGACTATGGTTGCGGAACGGGCATACTCGCCATTTTAGCGAGTATGTTACAAGCTAAACATATTGATGCCGTTGACATCGAAGAACCCTCTTATCACAATACCATCGAAAATGCGGAATTAAATCAAGTTTCCAATATTACATCTCTTTTGGGAACAATTGAAGCTATTGAAGATAGTGATTATGATATTATTTTAGCCAATATCAATCGACATGTTATCTTGGATTCGCTGGAAATTTTGCATCAAAAATTGATACCAAATGGCGTGATTTTGTTTTCGGGAATCCTCAAAAAAGATGAGTCTATTCTACTAGATGCTCTAAAAGAAAATTCTTTTAAACTGCTCTACCAAATTCAAAAAGGAAATTGGTTATGTTTGAAAGTGCGCGCCAAATAAGAATTTATCAATTATTTTTGGGGACTCAAAAACACTTCCGCCATCATACAACGTGCCGAACCGCCACCGTAGGTTTCTATCGTATTAAGGGAAGAATGAAGGATTTGAGTATGTTTAGAAAGTTGCTCTATTTGACTAGAATTGAGCGAATGATAAGCCTGTGAAGACATCACCAAAATACCTTCTCCCTCAGCATTGCAAACTTGAAGCATATTGCCCGCAAAACTATTCATTTGTTCCATCGAAATTTCTACAATTTCTTTGTTGGTACGCTCAAAAATAGCTCTAAGCTTTTGATTTTCAACTTTATCTTTAACGGAGTCCATGCAAATAACCACAAAACCTTCGCCCATTGCCATCATCACATTGGTATGATAAATATCTTGACCTTTTTCGTCAACTGAGGTAAAAACAACCTTCTCATAATCGGTATATTTACAAAATTGGCTCAAAATATTTTCATCTGTTCTGGGGCTGAGGCAAGCATAAACCAGTTTGTGTTTGCGGTCAAAAATCATACTTCCAGTACCTTCTAAGTAAAGATTATCCAATTCGTAAGCCGTCATATCAATATGCTCCCGTACTGTAAAATTAGATTTTATCGTATCCATAACAGTAATTTGACGTTCCAAACGACGAGTTGGAGCATACATCGGATAAGTAATAATTAGTCCATTGGGATGCAAACTAATCCAGTTATTCGGAAAAACTGCATCGGGTTTTATCGGATGAACAGAATCTTCAGCAACAGTCACTTGCACGCCTGCGCCACGCAACTTGCTTACAAAATCGTCAAATTCTTGTACTGCCTTTTGGCTTATTTCAGATTGCGAAATCGAAGTATCATTGGTTTGAAACGCATTATTTTGAGCCGTTTCTTCATTGAAACCAAAATTGGCTGGACGAACCATTAAAATATGATTGGTATTTTGCTGCAACATTTTTTTTGATATTAAGTACAATTGAATAACAAATTCTGAACGAAATTTTCACTCACCTTACATATTTTCGCTATGCGAAAATACTAGAAATTTTAACACAAAAAAATTTAAAAAGCGAAAAAAACACTGATAAGTACAGTGTTTTACCTACTCACCTATTTCCACAATTTTTTCAACTATTTCAAAACTTAATTCTAAAAATTATGAGTAAAATAATCCCTTTTATTATTGGCTCTGTGCTATTGGTTGGTATCGGAGGTTTTGCCTACCAGCAAGTCAATATTGAAAAAAAGAAAAATGTACAATTAGTCAGCGAGAACGATGCTTTAGTCAGTGATTTAGAGGTTGCCAAAGACGAAATTGACATATTAAGTAACGAGAATGAAGATTTGTACGAGCGTATCGAAATCTTGCGTGATAGTATCATGGGCTACGAAAATGAGATTAAAAATCTTAAAAACAAAGTCTATGACAAACGTAAGATTATAGAAAAAATGGAGCGTGAAATGAAAGATTTGCGCCAACAATATCACGCGCTCAACGAGTCACTCGAACGCATAAAAGCAGAAAACCTTGCTAAAGATGATGTCATTCGCCAATTGGAAGAACGCCGTACGATGCTCCAGCAAAGAAATGATAGTTTGTATATGGTGAGCTATCAATTTCAGCAAGATTTGGAGACCTCTTCGCAAGATATTGTAGAGTTGGAGTTGCAAAAATTGCAGCAAGAAGAGTTGCTTGAAATTTTAGAATATACACAAATTTTCTTTGATAAAATCACAATTAAGAAGGCCGAAACGGGCCCTGAGCAAAAACGTATCAAAAAAGATGGTAGAGCTTGGAATTATACCCAACTCCATATTGAAATGCAACACGACAATATTCGCCATTTGATTGACGAGTTTTTTGTACTAAAAATAATAGATGCAGACACCGATACTCCAATATCCTTTATTGAATCGAATCCTGCATTTCCTGATAGTCCAACTGACCACAAAGGATTGCGTTTTCAGTTTGTGGGCGAACCGATGGAACTGATGTTTCACAACAATCAAATCAAAACAGGTAAGAATTATGTTGCCCAGCTTTATTACATAGATGATGGTAAAGAATATCGTCTCAAAAATGGCTACAAACAATTTATTGCCGACGGAAAACTTATGAAGTAAGCAATTTTATAAATACAATCCAATATATCCAAAATGCAAGCAATGCCTTCGGGCATTGCTTTTTTTTTGCCTAATTTGCCAAGGCTTCCTTTCGCAACTGCGCCGAAAGCTCTTTGCCCAAATAAGTATCTATCAAATAATGTACAACATATAATAGTGGAATCAATAAGATAGCTACCAATAATTTGTAACAATAGTTGACCGTACCGACAGCCAAAAACAAGGAAATTTCCCATTGTTGTGGCCCCAAAACAAAAGCAATATATAATACCACAAAGGAATCAATAAACTGCGACACCGCTGTAGAAGCGGTGGCGCGCAACCAAATCTTTTGTTCACCTGTCCATAATTTTACTCGATAAAAAACAAGTGCATCAATTATTTGTCCCACCAAAAAAGCCACTAAAGAACCTCCAATTATCCAAAGTCCCTGACCATAAATCGTCGAAAAAGCGGCTTGTGCATCAGGAACACCTTGTTCGACAAAGCTCTCTGCCCACCAAGCTGCAGGTTCTAAATTAATCGCTCCAAAAATCATTAAAAAACCATAAGCTATCAAGCCAGCGGTCATATAGGACAACAAGCGCACTCCTTTTTGTCCAAAATAATCATTGATAATATCCGTCAAAACAAAAACAATGGGCCACAACAAAACTCCAGCCGACAACATCAAAGAGCCTTTGTGGCCAAACAGCGACCAATTGAAGGATTCTAGCCCTAGTGAATCTTCTAAGGCAAATATTTTGACTCCAATAAACTCAGCAATCAAAGCATTGGTCACAAAAAATCCAGCCAAGACTAAAAATAATCGAATACTTTTTTTTGCTAACATTTATTTCGTTTTACAAAAAATATGGTTCTTTGACTTTTTCCGTAAAAATATTTCCATTCAAATCTAAAATCCACGAGTTGTTCAGGGCAGGCGTTCTCTTCCTGCGGTCGTTCTCTCTTTTATTTTGAACGGAACACGGAACCTGCCTGCGCAGGCAGGTTTGTCAAAGAAGGAAAATTATTTCCAATCAAGTTTTTTGATTTAAAGGTATTATTCTAATTTTGGCGCAAAATAAGAATCACATTACAATAATAAAATATTTTTAGGGAGGAACAGCAATAAATACCTTTGCTTGACCTCCTTTCTAATTTTAAAAATTCTCTCAAATACTATGGAAAGTGTTGATATTATGAAGTACGTCAATCAAATGACGGAAATGATTATTGATTTTGCACCAAAACTAGCTGGAGCAATTGCCATTTGGATTATTGGTTTTTGGCTCGTCAAACGCATTAGCAAGCTCATTGATGCAGGTATGCAACGTGGAGGGCTCGACCCCGACATTGTTTCTTTTTTGGGTTCTCTTATCAACATTGCCCTAAAGATGCTTGTTGTATTGATAGCTGCTAGTCTGATAGGTATAGAAGTTACGGCTTTAGTTGGTATCTTAGCGGCTGTTGGTTTTGCGGTGGGGATGGCTTTACAAGGCAATTTGAGCAATTTTGCCGCAGGTATTTCTATCATGATTTTGCGCCCCTATCGAGTGGGCGATTGGGTAGAGGTTAGTGAAAAATTTGGTAAGGTCGAAAACATACAAATTTTCTATACGACAATTGTCACTCCAGGTCATAAAACCTTGATTGTTCCCAATGGTCAAATTATGGAAAATGTAATCACTAATTTTTCTGCAAAAGGTCATATTTGGTTAGAATTGAATGTACATATGCCTTATTCTGAAAGTTACCCAAAAGTCCGCCAAGTCATCCTTGATGCCTTGGCCACGATGCCCAAAGTCCTCGAAACGCCTGCACCACAAATAGGAATCGAACAATACGATAGTCACTTTATCACCTTAGGCGTTCGACCATTTATACATCCTGATGATTATTGGGATGTGACCTTCGAAGCCTACGAACGCATCAAAAACGCCTTTAGTGCCAACAACATTCAAATGGCTTACTCTGAAGGTGTAGAAATGGGTACAATTGGAAAATAATTTTCGTATCTACGTGCTTAAGTATTCACGTGTTCACGTTTCAATTTGAACGTGAACACGTAGATACGTGAATACGTGAACACAATAAAAAAATGGCAAAAATCTCCATAGACATCAAGTCGGGTAATGTAAAAAAAGAAAGCGACCTCATTATTGGAATTGATTTAGGGACAACCAATAGCTTGGTGGCTTATATCAAAGAGGGCAATCCTGTAGCTGTAAAAGGAAAAAATGGCAAAAGTACGCTTGTTCCATCCATTGTTCATTTTGATAAAGAGAAAAAAATCATTGTTGGAGACCAAGCCAAAGCCAAACTTGTAGAAGATCCTGAAAATACAATTTATTCGGTAAAACGCCTTTTAGGTAAATCCTACAACGATGTCCAAAATGTGCAACAATATTTTGGCTACAAAATATTGGACGAAGACCCCGATAGTCTCGTCAAGATTCGAGTAAAAGACAAGTACTACACGCCTATCGAATTGTCGGCCGAAATCCTAAAGGAACTCAAAAATAGAATCGAAACAGAACTCAATCAAAATATCTCCAAAGCCGTCATAACGGTTCCAGCTTATTTCAATGATGCACAAAGACAGGCAACTCGTGATGCAGGGAAATTGGCGGGACTTGATGTGCTACGTATCGTCAATGAACCAACAGCCGCAAGCCTTGCTTATGGTGTGGACAAATTGGCTGAAGAAGCTCAAACGATTGCGGTATATGACCTCGGTGGAGGGACTTTTGACATCTCTATCTTAAGAATCGAAAATGGAATTTTCGAGGTTCTTTCTACAAATGGAGATACTTACTTAGGAGGTGATGATTTTGATAAAGCAATTCTTGATTTTTGGATAAAAGAACAGCATTTAAATTTAGAAAGTCTTGAAAAACAGCCCTCTCTCCTACAAGAACTTCGTCTTGCAGCAGAACAAGCTAAGAAAGTTTTATCTACAGAAAAAAACTATCAAGAAAATATTGGAGGAGTAAAATACAGCATTAATAAAGTACAATTCAATCAACTCATTCAAGCTCTGATTGATAAAACAATTGATTCTTGTAAATCAGCACTCAAAGATGCCAATCTCTCTGCAAAAGACATCAATCATATTGTCATGGTGGGCGGCTCGACTAGAGTTCCTCTAGCCAAAGAGTCGGTTGCCAACTTTTTCGGAAAAGAAGTTTTTGACAAACTCAATCCCGACGAAGTAGTAGCCTTGGGAGCTGCGATTCAAGCCGATATTTTGGCAGGCAACCAAAAAGATATGTTGCTTTTAGACATCACGCCTTTGTCTTTGGGGATTGAAACGGTAGGCGGCTTGATGGATTCTATTATTCCTCGCAACTCCAAAGTTCCAACCAAAGCAGGGCGAAATTATACGACCTCCATAGATGGACAAGCCAACCTCAAAGTTTCGGTTTACCAAGGAGAGCGAGATCTGGTAGAACACAATCGAAAATTAGGCGAATTTATCCTTAAAGGAATTCCGCCCATGCCAGCAGGTTTGCCCAAAATCGAAATTCAATTTATCATCAATGCAGATGGTATTCTTAAAGTAAAAGCTAAAGAATTGCGTTCTAATATAGAACAAGAAATTGAAATTCGCTCGCAATATGGTTTGAGTGAAGAAGAAATGGCTAAAATGTTGCTCGAATCCATTCATAACGCCGAAGGTGATATGAAGCAGCGCGCCTTGCTTGAAGCCCGAAATGAAGCAAATAATATACTTTTATCAACAGATAAATTTATCGTTCAAAATGCTTCAATTCTCAGCAAAGAAGAAGTCGAAACGACCCTAAAATTTCATCAAAAACTCAAAATCAAAGTCGCCGAAACCGACAAAGATGCTATCAACAAAGCAATGGAGGAATTGAATGAATATACCACTCCCCTCGCCCACCGTGCGATGGATGTAACAATCCGAGAATCACTGAAAGGAAAAAAAGTAGGAAAAGATTAGTTTTTTAACGTATCTACTATTCACGGGATAAATTTCCGAATTTACCCTAAAGGGAATTTTCCCGTGAATAGTGATGCCGAAGGGGTAAAACCTTCATTTTATTTTCGGTTTTTCACCCCGTTCTCGGTATAACTTTAATAACGAGTAATGAGTAAAGCCAACTTTACGTATTTGCAGCTTTACTCCTTACTCGTTAAAAAATTACTCCTTAGCTTTCTGCTAAAAATGGATAACGATAATCCGAAGGAGGATTGAAATTTTCTTTAATTGTTCTTGGCGAAATCCAACGATAAAGGTTAAGAACTGAACCAGCTTTATCATTCGTACCCGAAGCTCTTCCTCCACCAAAAGGTTGCTGACCAACTACGGCTCCTGTAGGTTTATCATTGATATAAAAATTACCTGCCGAATTGCGGAGTTTCTTTTCGGCCAAATCCACTGCGTAGCGGTCTTTAGCAAAGACCGCCCCCGTCAAAGCATAAGGCGAGGTCGCATCAACCGTTTCCAAAATCTTTGCGTAGCTTCGACTTTCATATACATGAATCGTCAAAACAGGCCCAAAAATTTCCTCACACATCGTTTTATACATCGGGTCTTCTGTGACAATAACTGTTGGTTCAATAAAATAACCTTCTTTTTTAGAGTAATTTCCACCAACAATAATTTCCGCTTTCTTCGATTTTTTTGCCTCCGCTATATAACCCGAAATTTTATCAAAAGCCCGTTCGTCAATTACGGCATTTATAAAATTAGTAAAATCTTCAGGATTTCCCATCTTAAAAGATTCGACTTGCTGTACCAAAACCTTTTTGACTTCACGCCACAAGTTTTTAGGAATATAAGCTCTTGAAGCGGCCGAACATTTTTGTCCTTGAAACTCAAAAGCCCCACGCGCCAAAGCCGTCGCCACTTCTTTGGCATCCGCCGAAGAATGCGCCACCACAAAATCCTTTCCGCCTGTCTCGCCTACAATACGAGGATAAGTTTTATATTTAGAAATATTATTTCCAATAGTCTGCCACAAATTTTGGAAAACTCCCGTGCTCCCCGTAAAATGTAAACCTGCAAATTCGGGATGCGAGAAAATAATCTCACCTGCCACAGGGCCGTCCACATTGATGAGGTTAATCACTCCAGGAGGCAAACCAGCGGCTTCAAACACCTCCATAATCACCATCGCCGAGTAAATCTGCGTTTCGGCAGGTTTCCAGACAACTGTATTGCCCAACATTGCAGGCGCAGCGCAAAGATTGGCAGCAATTGAAGTAAAATTAAAAGGTGTAATTGCAAATACAAAACCTTCCAAAGGTCGGTGTTCTAAGCGATTCCAGATGCCTGGTGCACTTTCGGGTTGTTGCATATAAATCTCGCTCATGTACTGTGCATTGAAACGGAAAAAATCACACATTTCAGCTACAGCATCAATTTCAGCTTGATAAATATTCTTGGATTGTGCCAACATCGTAGCCGCATTCATTTTGGCTCGATAAGGGCCCGACAAGAGGTCGGCAGCTTTTAGAAAAATCGCAGCACGTTGGTGCCAATCCAAGTTTTCCCAGTCAGCTTTCGCCTTTAGGGCTGCCTTGATGGCATCTTTGACATGAGTCGAATCTCCCTTATAATAGTGTCCAAGTGTGTGCTTGATTTCATGTGGTGGGTGCATAGAAACCTTGGTTTTGGTCTTAATGCGTTTGCCGCCAATGATAAGCGGCACTTCTATTTCTTTTGACTTCAAATCTTTGAGTGCAGCTTTTACAGCTTCTTTTTCAGGCGAACCAGGAGCATAACTCAAAACGGGTTCGTTACTAGCAATTGGTACATCAAAAAATGCGTTGGACATATTTATTATTCTTTAATTGGTTTCTTATTATTTTTTGAAAAAATTTCGCTTTAGTAAACTCAGCTTGATTATTTTCCTCCAACAAGTTTAGGAAAACATTCGCTTCTTATTATAAAGTTTACAAATGTAATTTTTTTTTATTTAAAGCGAGATTTCTT
>JAHDEQ010000095.1:0-2859 GCA_020628755.1 Saprospiraceae bacterium | reverse complement strand
TTCTTATTATAAAGTTTACAAATGTAATTTTTTTTTATTTAAAGCGAGATTTCTTTAGGTAAAAAAGAAGAAGCGTCGCCTTTTCCTTTTATAATTTCTCTTACTAAGGTGGAACTGATATGCGAATATTCGGGTTTGCTAATCAAAAAAATAGTCTCAATGCCATTGCCAACAATGGCATTCATCTGAGAAATCTGTTTTTCATAGTCAAAATCAGAAGCATTTCGCAAGCCCCGAATTAGAAATTGTGCGCCTACTTTTTGACAATATTTGACGGTCAAACCTTCATAAGATTCAACGAAAATATTTGCATTTTCTTCAAAAACGTTTTCTAATTTTTCTATACGTTCTTCTAATGAATACAAATATTTCTTTTGCGAATTGATACCAATTGCTACAATCACTTTGTCAAAAAGTGATGCTGCCCGCCGAACAATATCCACATGACCAACCGTTATAGGGTCAAAAGAACCTGGAAAAACTGCTATTTTTTTCATATAAAATCTCTTTTTCTCAAACCTGAATTTCGGAGTACCTCCAAATAGATTTGATAATTTTCGTCGTCAAAACACACAAAAATAATGTCTTTAATAACTTCGTTTTCACCTTCTTCACTTATAATAAATTCTGTAACCGAATCTATAGCCATTTCGCTGGCCAATTCTTTAGGATAGCGATAAATCCCTGTACTGATATTGGGAAAAGCAATACTTTGATAAGCATGCTTTTTGGCCAATTGGAGTGCCTCCCAATAGCAATTGTAGAGCAATTGGTATTCTCCATTTTCGCCACCATTCCATACAGGACCTACGGTGTGTATGACTTTTTGGGCGGGCAAATTACCTGCTGTTGTCATAACGGCTTCACCTGTTTTACAGCCACCTTGTTTGGCTCTAATTTGTTGGCATTCTTCCAAAATCGCAGGGCCACCTGCTCGATGAATCGCACCATCTACTCCTCCGCCACCTAGCAAAGAACTGTTGGCTGCATTGACAATGACATCTACTTTGATTTTGGTAATATCGCCTTTGATTAAGTCTATTTTAGCCATTCAACTATGAGGAATTTTAGACAAAGGTAATTCTTTATATAAAAAATTACTGTTCTGCTAGGGGAGAAAATTTTAACAAAAAATTTGGTGAAAGTAATTTAAGTTACTAACTTAGTGTTAAGATAATCCATAATACGATACAAACTATGGATTTGATTTTGCTTCTTTTGAAAAATAATTTTATTTAAAAATATATAATTGGAATAAGCCTTAGCGAGGTACTTGCATCTGCAAGTACCTCTTTTTTTAGGGTTTTGTTTTATCCATTTCTAAGTCTCCAATCCATATATTTCTGAAGTCTTTCTGATAAAAAATAATACAAAGCACCAAAGCCAAAAGTCCTAATAGAGAACCTTCCATACCAAAATCTCCACCCGTTAATAATGGATAATCTTGCTTAGTAATTTGTAGGAGCGATTGCGTTTGCAAGCCACTCACCTCAAAGCCATAAATATTGCCTTGGAAAAAATTCCAAGTCAAATGAAAGCCCAAAGGCAACCACAATTGACGACTTTTGAGGTAAAGTATTCCTAATAAAACTCCTCCCAATAGTATGGAGAAAAATGGAATCAAATCATAACCAGGATTGGTATTGTGAACCAAGGTAAATAATAAAGAGGATACAACTAAAGCAGCTATATTTCCGTATTTTTCACTAATCAAATTAATTGTAAATACTCGAAAAATAAATTCTTCGACTAATGCCACAAAAAAGAAAAAAAGAAAAAATTCGGAAAGTAGTTTCCAAGAACAATTGACCTGAACTACTTCTATGATATTGCTCAACCATAATGTTGCAAAAACGCTGCTAATGAGTAAAATTCCCCATAAAGAACCACTCAAAAATTGTTTGGGAAAAACCGCCCAATTCATTCCCATCTTTGAGAGCGATTTTTTTTCGATTCCTCTATAAATAACGAAAAAGCCCATGAGTTGCCCCAAAGCAATACAAGCATAAAACAAAGAGTAGTAATTGACATTGGCAGCATTCAAATCCGAACTTAATGTCGTCAGCATCGTATCTTGGTCTATAAATAAGATACTGAATAGTAATAGTGCGAAACTCACTACGGTAGTGATGAGTACGAAGAGTAAAAATTTGACTAAAACCCTAAATAAAGTAGTAATGTGGTATTGGGCAGTGTTTTTCATAATCTTGTTTTAGCGAACAAAATACTGTATCTCCAACAAAGAAACAAAACATTTTTTTGTACTATACAATTTGCTTATATTAGCATTCTCAATATACAAACCTTAGTTTTTATGCATACCTCATTGTCACCTCTTTACGAAAAAATGCAAGCTGATTTGCAAGGTCTTTATAATGAACTTAAAGACCAGCCCGATGTTGTGTTGAACAAAAAACTGGCCGAAGGAAAATGGTCGGTTTTACAAGTTATGCATCATTTGATTATTGCAGAACGAGGCTCGGTTGCTTATGTCAAAAAGAAAATGAGTTTTAATCCAGAATATACAAAGGCTGGTTTGATGACAGGTTTTAGGCATTTGGGCTTAAAATTTTATATGGGTGTACCTATGAAATTTAAAGCTCCTGAAGTTGTTGGTGATTCTAAATTGCCCGATGAATCTACCTTTTGGGAAACCGTGAAATTATATAATACAACTCGTGAAGAACTCAAAGAATTGCTCGAAAATTTCCCTCCTGAATTATTAAATAAAGAAGTGTATAAACACGCTATGGCTGGCCGCCAAACAATTAAGCAAATGCTCGTATTCTTTGACCGACACTTTGTGCGTCATCGCAAACAAATCAGAAAAAATGTAAAAGCATATCACTTTGTGGCATA
>JAHDEQ010000094.1:7605-16478 GCA_020628755.1 Saprospiraceae bacterium | reverse complement strand
AAAGAACAGCCTTACTTTTATATTGGAAACATATAGAATAATATGACGATAAATATTCCGAAAACAGACAAAAAACGAGTTGTCATAGTTGGTGGCGGATTTGCAGGACTTACTTTGGCAAGAAAACTTGCCAAATTGGACTATCAAATTGTCCTTATTGACAAAAACAATTACCACCAATTTCAGCCACTCTTTTATCAAGTTGCAATGGCAGGTTTAGAGCCGAGTTCCATTACTTTTCCACTCCGTAAGATTTTTCAAAGTAGAAAAAATGTCTTTATTCGAGTTGCCGAAGTCACCAAAATAGAATCTTCTAAAAATAGAATTCATACCAGTGCGGGTACTTTAGATTATGACGATTTGGTTTTGGCCATTGGAGCAAATACCAATTTTTTTGGCAACGAAAAAATCGCTTCCAAAGCCATCCCTATGAAGTCCGTTTCAGAAGCACTTTATCTAAGAAATGCGGTTTTAGAAGATTTTGAAAAAGCCCTCACGACTACAGATTATGACCAGAGGCAAGGACTTATTGATATTGTTGTCGTCGGTGGTGGCCCAACGGGCGTAGAAGTAGCAGGAGCATTGGCAGAAATGAAAACGCATATACTTCCTAAAGATTATCCTGAATTAAACTGCGATGAAATGGACATTCATCTCATACAAGGAGCCGATTGCTTACTCAAAGGGATGTCCGAAAAATCGAGCCTTGCAGCCAAAGCATTTTTGGAAAAACTCGGTGTCAAAATTCGACTCAAAACAAGGGTAACGGATTATGACGGTAGTAAAGTGACAATGGCAGATGGCTCAATCATTCCAACCCATAAAGTCATCTGGGCGGCAGGTATTGTCGGCAATACAATAGAAGGTTTAGACGATTCCGCCATTACTAGAAGCCGTAGAATCCTTGTAGATGAATACAATAAAGTCAAAGGGCAAGAAAATATTTTTGCCATTGGAGATATTGCTTATCGAGAAACCGAAAAATATCCTTACGGACATCCGCAAGTAGCACAAGTTGCTATACAGCAAGGCCAAAATTTGGCTAAAAATTTTAAAAATACTCAAAAAGGAAAGTCTTGGCGAGCTTTTGAATATAAAGATAGAGGTTCTATGGCGACCATCGGTCGCCATTTGGCAGTTGTTGATTTGCCCAAATTTTCTTTTAAAGGTATTTTTGCTTGGTTTGTATGGTTAGTGGTTCACCTTTTTGCATTGATTGGCACAAAAAACAAAGTCTTTGTTTTTCTTAATTGGGTTTGGAATTACCTCACTTATGACCAATCCTTACGTTTGTTAATCAAACCAAGAGAAAAAAATATACAATCAAACTAAGTCCTTGATAATTTCTTGCCACCTTTGCGCATGATTTCATTTTCAAGGAACTAAGCATAATATTTGGAGAATATCATATTCAAATCAGCACTTCATGAAAAAACTCAAACTTTGTATTACGCCTCCTATTGAGACGGAAAATATAAAACTCAGCTCTCCCAAAACGACCGCAGCAGGACTTCCTGCGGTGCAATCCTCGGCTCTACATATTTTAAAGGAATTGAATTTAAAAACTTGTGCTTCGGTCTTGTTTAGTGTCAATCAGATGGATGGTTTTGATTGTCCAGGTTGTGCTTGGCCCGACCCCGACGATGAGCGAAGCAAGTTAGGTGAATACTGCGAAAATGGTGTAAAAGCAATCGCTGAAGAAGCGACTAAAAAACGAATTACGGCTGATTTTTTTAAGAAGTATTCGGTTCAAGAAATGTCGCATTGGTCGGACTACAAAATTGGTAAAAGTGGCCGTCTGACTGCGCCCATGTGGAAACGAGAAGGTAGTAATCATTACGAGGAAATCTCTTGGGAAAAGGCTTTTGATTTGATTGCGGAGGAGCTAAATCAATTGGACAATCCCAATGAAGCGATTTTTTATACTTCAGGAAGAACGAGTAATGAAGCTGCTTTTTTGTATCAACTATTTGTCCGAAAATTTGGGACGAATAACTTGCCTGATTGCTCCAATATGTGCCACGAAAGTAGCGGAGTTGCCTTGAGTGAAACGGTCGGTATTGGTAAAGGCTCGGTCAAATTAGAGGATTTTTATGTTTCGGATTTGATAATTGTAATTGGTCAAAACCCTGGAACCAATCATCCAAGAATGTTGAGTGCTTTGCAGAAAGCAAAGCGCGCTGGCGCAAAGATTATTACGGTTAATCCTTTGCCTGAAACGGGATTAATTTCGTTTAAACATCCCCAATCTGTTGGTGATTTACTAAGTGGAGGCACGAGCTTAACTGACCTTTTTTTACAAGTGAAAATCAATGGAGATATTGCGCTTTTTAAAGCTATTTTAAAATTATTATTAGATAAAGAAAAGGCAAATCCAAACTCTGTTTTTGACCATGATTTTATAAAAGAAAAAACCATTGGTTATGATGATTTAATAGCTGATTTAGAAAAGGCAAATGTTGATGAACTCGCCTTTGCATCTGGCCTTGCGCTTGCTGAAATTCAGCAAGCTGCCGAGCTAATTGCTAGTTCTAAAAAAATCATTACTTGCTGGGCAATGGGCTTGACGCAACATAAAAATGGTGTTCAAAACATCAAAGAAGTTGTCAATTTGTTACTCCTAAAAGGTAGCATTGGAAAACCTGGTGCGGGGACTTGTCCTGTACGTGGACATAGCAATGTGCAAGGCGACCGTACGATGGGAATTTGGGAAAAACCAAAACCTGCTTTTCTTGATAAACTCCAAGAAAATTTCAGCTTTGAACCGCCTAGAGAACATGGTTATAATACGGTGGAAGCTATTGAGGCAATGTATTATCAAAAGGCGAAAGTCTTTTTTGCAATGGGTGGCAATTTCCTTTCGGCGACACCCGATACAGAATTTACGGCTTTAGCTTTACAACGTTGTTCGATGACGATTCAGGTTTCAACTAAGCTCAATCGAAGTCATTTGGTAACGGGAAAATCGGCTTTAATTTTACCTTGTTTGGGTCGAACCGAAAGAGATATGCAAGGCAGCGGAGCGCAATTTGTAAGTGTCGAAAATTCGATGGGAGTCGTGCATTCTTCTAAAGGAAAACTCAAACCTGCCTCCAAAATATTAATGAGCGAAATTGCCATCGTTTGTTGTTTGGCGAAAGCCGTTTTTGGAAAAGATACTTCTATTGATTGGTTAGATTATATGGAAAACTACGATCATATCCGAAATGCGATAGAAAATACAATTCCTGGTTTTGAAAATTATAATGAACGGGTAAGAAATCCTGGTGGATTCTATTTGCCCAATGGTGCTAGAGATGGCGATTTTAAAACAGCTTCAAAGAAAGCGCATTTTTCGGTCAATCCTGTCCCAAAACATGATTTGGCAGAGGATGAATTTATGATGATGACGATTCGTAGTCATGACCAATTTAATACGACGATTTATGGTTTGGATGACCGTTATCGAGGTATTCTAAATGGTCGCCGTGTTATTTTGATGAATAAAAATGACATGGAAAATTCCAATCTAAAATCTGGTGATTTTGTGAATCTGGAAAGCCATTTTAATGGTGTTCTACGCAAAGCTCCGCATTTTATGGTCGTACCGTTTGATATTCCTGAACAATGTGTTGCGACTTATTTTCCAGAGGCGAACGTGCTTGTTCCGATTGATAGTTTTGCGGACAAAAGTCATACGCCTGCGAGTAAGTTAGTAGTGATTAAGATTACTTGGGCTGAGTAAAATGTTCAATTCTTAATTTTATATTTTAGAAAACTAAACTTTATTTTCTTCTTTGTCTTGATACAAAGAAGCAAAAATCAAGGTTGTATCCATTTCTTAACGTTGCAAAAAACGATAAAATCCTAAATTTCATAAACTCCCTACGGTCAAACAAGTATGAAATTCTTAACGGATTGTCTCTTTTTTTTCACTAAAATGGCTAAGACCAATATTCAAAAATTGAAGGGAATTCTGAAAAATCATTAATGAACAACTTATATATTATTCTTACCTTATTACTTTTCATCTCTTGCAAAAGTCAAAAAACGGAGGCTGAAGAAAAAGCGAAAGTTGAGGTGAGTCCACCTCAACTAAAACCTCCAGTTTCAGCACCGCCGCCACAAAATGAGCGCAATTTTTGGGACTTTGATCCTTATCATACGAAGGAAGATTCTATCATTTCCGTTTCTGGTCCACAAAGCATTACTCGAAATATTTTACAAGACAAAAAAGGCAATTATTGGTTTGCCACTTGGCAGGGTATCATTGGTTACGATGGTAAGGTTTTTACGAATTATACCTACAATGAAAACTTAAAAAAGAATCGTGTTTTTTCGTTGCTTGAAGACAATGCTGGCAATATTTGGTTTGGGACAATTGGTGCAGGTGTTTATAAATATGATGGTCAAAAATTTAAGCATTTTAGTATGCAAGATGGCTTAATCAATAATGAAATTGGCTGTATTTATCAAGATTCAGAAGGGCAAATTTGGTTTGGAACACGAGAAGGAATAAGTATTTTGAATGATGAAAAAATTGTCAATTATTCTTCTAAAGATGGTCTTTGCGACAATGACGTGAATGGCATTTTGGAATATAAAAAAGGCGAATTTTGGATTGCTACAAGGGGTTGGTCTTGTACCTTTGATGTCAATGAATTTAAGGAAATTCGCAATCAAGAAAATCAACCGTTTACGAATGTTCGTAGTATTATAAAAGATTCGAGAGGACTATTATGGTTGGGTGGCAATGACGGCTTGTGGTCTTATGATGGTGAAATTTTCAGACAATATACGACCAACTTTATTGGTAATATTTATGAAGATAGCAAACAAAATATTTGGGTGAGTAAAATGCCTGCTTTTGATTATAAAATGGAATTGCATCGTTTTGATGTTGAAATAGTTGATAAAATACAAAAGGCTGGCCCTGTACCTTCTAATGAAGTTAGCTCGACGCTTATTGTGGATGGATTTGGGCAAGTATTTGGAATTTTTGAAGACAACAAAGGCGATATTTGGTTTGGTCTGGAGTATGGCCTTGGTCGGTATGATGGGGAGCATTTTGAATATTTTCGGGCAAAAAAAGAGTAACAGCATATGAAAGAAAGCATTAAGCATGTAGCTTTTGAAAACCAACAAAACCCTAAAGCTGCATTTGATTTTATTCGGATTGAAGAGTTGCCTCAACGGAAAAACCTAGACCATGCTATAGATGAAATTCATCTTGTAGAGTTTTATATTATCATGCTGATTGAAGAAGGAAATGGTTTTCACACCATTGATTTTACGGATTACAAATGCACAGAAGGTACGATTTTGACAGTCCGAAAAGACCAATTGCATAAATTTTTCATTAGCAATTTGCAAGGAAGTATTTTACTTTTTACGGATGAATTTTTGTCGAGTTATCTCGAACAATTAGAAGGCTTAAAAACGCTTCAGCTTTTTAATGAAATGCTGGGTTCTCCAAAAATTCAGCTTAATACAAAAGAAAAAAAGGAGATTTTTACACTTATTGATAGAATCCGAAACGAATATTTTGAAGTCAATGACAATTATTCTTTAGAAATTATCAGAAGTGAGCTTCATATCTTAATTTCCAAATTATTTCGGTTAAAAGCTGGCAAAAAAACACTTTTCCCCGATAAAAAGTATCTAAATGAGTTTATTGAGTTCCAAAAAATGATAGAACAGCATGCAAAAAAAACCAATAAAGTAAAGGATTATGCCCAAATGATGGGCATAAGTACCAAAACGCTCAACACGATTTCAAAAAGTATAGTCAATAAAACTGCCAAAGAATTTATTGACGAAATTTGCATCAAACAAATCAAACGTTTATTGTTAAATACGCCTCTCAGCATCAAAGAAATTGCTTATAAATCAGGATTTGAAGAAACGACAAATTTCTATAAATACTTTAAAAAAAATACTCAAAGCACTCCTGAACAATTTAGAATCTTACCTTAACTTTCCCATTTTTACAGTCCTTAGGCTTTTTTTTATAACTATTCATTCCGCAAAGTATTCCATATTTGTACTTTCATTAAAAATTAAATTTTAAAAAATGACAAATAAGGAAAAAGTAATAGCCTTACTCAATAGTTTTAATACAGGTGATAAAACACCTATTTCTTACATCAATCCAGAAAAATATATTCAACACAACCTAGCTGTTGGAGATGGTTTGGCTGGTTTTGGTGAGGTCATCAAAAATGCGCCTCCTGGTGGATTTAAAGCCAATGTTGTTCGTGCGCTTGAAGATGGAGACTTTGTAATTACACATACCGAATATGATTTCTTTGGTCCTAAAGCTGCTTTTGATGTATTCCGTTTTGAAGATGGTTTGATTGTAGAACATTGGGATAATATGGGCGAAGTAACACCTCCTAATCCTAGTGGTAGAACACAATTTGATGGTACTACTATCTTAACAGATAAAGATAAAACGGATGCCAACAAAAAAGTGGTTGAAACACTTATGAACGAAGTTTTCTTGGAAGGTAAAATGGATAACTTGGCTACATTGATTAATCCTACAACATATATCCAACACAATTCTGCGGTAGCAGATGGATTGGATGGATTGGGTGCTGCTCTAAAATATTTCGCTGAAAACAATATGGTCATGGTGTACGATAAAGTACATAAAATCTTAGGTGAAGGCAATTTCGTTTTGACAATGAGTGAAGGTAAGTTTGGAAAAGCTCCAGGCGACCACGTTGCGTACTATGATTTATTCCGTTTAGAAAATGGTCAAATTGTCGAGCATTGGGATGTTATCGAACCGATTCCTGCAAAAGCTGCTTGGAAAAATGAGAATGGGAAGTTTTAATAGAGGGTGTTCAAGTATTCAGGTGTTCAAGTGTTCACGTCCAAATTTGACGTGAACACTTGATAATCTATTTTTTTTCTTCTGCCTCCTCCTCTTGAAAATTCGTACAACCTCCAATAAAACCTTCAAACTCCGCTCCGAGCTGTACTTCAAATCCTGAATTTAAACAAACCTGAGTTCCTGCGCTATATATAATAGTAGCACCTGAATTGACGATGTTATTGGCACTAATTTCATTTTCGGTAACAATTGTTATGACATCACCATTATTATAATCGTTTGTGATATTTTCATCGAATGGACAAACATTTGGAGTCAAAAATGTAATGGCATCACAAATCAAATTTCCTCGCAAAGTTGGGTCATAAACCGATTCCAACGGAAAGCCAAAATTGACCACGCCAAAATCTGAGCCTTTGTAGGCGATGGCTGCGCCATCGCCTGTACCACCATTGTAAGTAATGACTGTATTTGCGCCACCCAAAGGCGTTATTCTGTCAGGAAATTCCGAATCATAATAACCATTTGTTCCATCATCAAAACTCCCTGCCAATCCATCAAAAATTTCTCCTGCTGTGCCTACAAAATCATAAGTCGCTCCATCGTCACCAGCATAGCTGGATTTCAAATAATTATTGTAAAAACTTGTAGAAGAATTTCCACTATGAACACGTCCCAAATCCCAACCTACTTCAGCTCCCGAAATAATGAGATTGCCTCCGTTATCTAAATAAGTTGTAAGCAGAGCTTGCTCTGTCAAATCTAAGGTTTCGTCAATAGTGGACTCCTCTCCCATTATCCAATCCACTCCAGCGTAATTATTCAAATCAACTGCTCCCGAAATAACTGCTTCATTGGATGCACCATCAAATGAAATTCCACAATAATCAAATCCCTGTGCATGCTCGACCATATAATCATAAGAGTTCATTCGTTCCAAAAACATACGGTCAACTGTTCCCAAAGGATTGCTTTCAAATTGATCTATCAAAGCCGAACGGTCCAATCTATCAAATCCATCTACTAATAAATATTGTGGTGTAAATCCACTGCTTGGAGTGCGAACTGCAACTGTAGCCGTTGGGAAAGACTCCCCTCCTGCATTTAGAGCCGTCACTTGTATATAATAGGTTGTTCCTGCTTGTAAGCCCGTCAAAGTTGCGCCTGTTGTGGTAACGTTTTGAGCATCCTGAAAACCTTTGCCATGTGTACTAACATAGACATTATAACTTGTAGCTGCATCGCCAACGATATTATCTCCAAAATCGGGAGCTTGCCAACTAATAGCAATTTCACCCGTATTGGAATTTTGAGCCGCCAAATGTGTTGGTGGCTCTGGCAACAAATCAATCGGAGAACCATCTCTATCATTAAAAAATTTCACAATACCTTGATACATCGCACGAGCCGCCATGTTGCGAAAAGAAGGCGTTTTTAAAGCATTTGCATCATCTGGATTGTCATGAAAAGCGACCTCAACCAAGCAACCAGGCATTGTTGTCAACTCCCGTAATTCTCCAAAATTTGCCGTCTTTGTACCTCTATTTTGCCAAGAAGCATCCCATTCGCCCCAAATATCATTTATCAGTTCGTCTTGAACAAAAGTTGCTAAGTCCACACTCCCAGGTGTAATCGGAGGTGTACTCGAACCATCATAAGTATAAGTAACTGTGCCACGAGCTGTTCCATCAAAAGCATTGGTATGCCAAGACAAGTACAAGGCATTGCCTTGTTCCCAAGGCGCACCTTTGGCGAGTTCCCACTCCGCATATTTGGGTCGAATAGTTACATCACCCGTACAAGTCGGATAGCCTTGAAATTGAGCGTATTGTCGAGCAGCTTCCTCAAAGCGAGGCCGACCACTTGGCGCACCTCCATAGGTACAGTCAATCGTAGAACCCATACCGCCACCAAAACGAACAGCATCGGCTATAATGGCTTGTCCGACTTCAGTAGATTCATTACTCAAAACGACACTTCCTTGAGTTCCTGCATCAAAATAAAATTGTCCCAAATAATACCAAGTCAATCCATGTACTTCTTGATTGACACT
>JAHDEQ010000094.1:2539-7505 GCA_020628755.1 Saprospiraceae bacterium | reverse complement strand
AGCATCATTGTCCACCACCACTTCGTTGGTGTTGACATCTCGCTCTCGAACGACCCAAACGCTTGCACCTGCATTCATCAAATATTGTTGCAAATAATAATCTATCCCTCCAACTGTTCCAAAATCTTCTACATAATCATTCGTATTGCCTCGCTGGGTTAGCCAGTTATTATTGGCAAAATCGGCTTTCCAACCATGACCAGGACTGAGCCAAACGACCTTACCCGACAAAGAACCGGTAGGAAGACCTTGTCCCAAATGTGGATTGCCAGGGCCACGCTCCTCGGTTTTGCGGATATTTGGAAATGGATCATCATTTTTGACTTCTTGGTAAGCAGGAATGGGTTTGAGTGGATCAATAGTGGTCAAGTCTTTATAGTCTGACCATTGCGGACTTTTGATAAAGACCTTCAGTTTTTGAAGTCCATATTTTTCAACTGCAGGTTGTAGCGACTCTAAAAAATGGTCATACAAATCTTCTTCTATTTCTTGTGCTTCAGTTTCGACATAAACAACCAAATTATTTTTTTCAATTTTGACATCGCAAATCATCGGTGTCAAATGAAAATGATGATGTCCATGATGATGACCATGTCCTAGTATTTTTTCGACATCATTTGTAAGTTCAACTAATTTTTTGGATTGTGCTTGCAATAAGCCAATTGTAAGAAATGCAATTAGAAAAGTAGTGTACAAAATTTTCATTGTAGGAATTATTTAGTGTTTAAATTTGGAGTAGCCAGAGAAGGTGTGTGGTGAGTCTTTTGTTTGAATTGCTAAATTAGTACAATTTAATATTATAAAAAAATTAATTTGCATATGTAGGCAGCAATTTATAAATTGCTTGCGTTTGAATTATGAAGTTAGTTATATAGAAAGACAGAAAAATTAATGATAAGTAATCTTCTCTGTCGGTTTATAAAAATTTACTAGCTTTTCTAATTTTGGATATTTGGATATTATTTGAAGCTGAAGCGATGTGTGAGAGATTTTTCGCTCACATTAAGTTTGTTAATTGTTAATGTTTGCTATATGATAAAAATCATATAAGCCAATTACAATTTTTTTACTAAATCATCCTGACCCATGGATATCGCTTTACAATTGAAAAAAGAAGAAAAAAACCTCATCACAGCTTGTATCCAGAAAGAACGCTGGGCACAAAGAAAGCTTTATGAAACTCATTATGGTAAAATGATGGGGGTCTGTCTTCGCTATGCCAACAATAAAGAAGATGCTCAAGATATTTTGCACGAAGGTTTTATCAAAATCTTTAGAAATATCGAAAAGTATAAAGTAGGCACTTCTTTATCCGCTTGGATTCGACGTATAATGGTCAATACTTCAATTGATTTTTATCGCAAAAGTATTCGCAGACGTACCGAAGATATTGAACAAGCATACGGCGTAAGTGGCAATGATGCTGATGCTTTGAGTCAGCTCACAGAGCAAGAAATTTTAGAATCAGTTCAATCTTTATCCCCAGCCTATAGAGCAGTTTTCAATCTTTATGTGATTGAAGGCTTTTCGCACAAAGAAATCGCAAATCAACTTGACATTACAGAGAGTACATCGCGCTCTAATTTAGTAAAAGCACGTATGAAACTCAAAGAAATCATGTTAGCAAGACATATGCGTTAGGGAGTCAAAAAGGTATTATTTTATATTCCCTTTCATCTAGTTAACATTTCTTACAAAATCAAAACCGTAAACAAAGCACACTATTTCAAAACTGAAATGGCTTTATTTGCTTTTTGTATTGAGTAAAAAAGAGAATGGAAAATAATTACCTTGACCACATTGTAAAGAAAGCTCTGGATAAATTGGATGTTCCGTATTCGGAACAGTCTTGGGCGCAACTCGAACAAGACATTCAACTTGACCCTGAGTTAAATCCTGATGCTGTAAATGGCCTCGTAGCGGATACACTTTTTGACGAAAGCATCAAAAAGGCCATCACTACTCCAAGTTTAGCAACTCCTTTGATGGATTGGTCTAAAATGGAATCTTTAATAGAGCAAGATCCTTCCTTGGCTTTAGAAGATTTTGATTTGCAATTTAAAGATGGTCTTGAAAATATAGAAGCTCCATATTCAACTGCGCCTTGGGATATGCTCGAAGCTCAACTTGACTTTGAGGACAGTATGCAAGAGTTGAATGATACAGGCGACGTTGACCATGTGGTTTACAATAAAATAAGTAATCTTCAAGCCGATTCAAAGACCTCCAATTGGAGAGCGCTATCTCATAAATTAGAAATTCAGCCCGAATATCGTCAGGGTCTCGTTCTGCGTTACAAAGTAGCCGAAATGGCTTTGTTTTTATTATTGTTTATTACAATTTTCAATTTCTTACCCTTATCCACTCCACCAGTAGAGGCTGAAAAAGCACCGCTTATTGCTCAAAATGAAGTGCAATCTGAATCTGATAAGATTGTAAACGATAAAGTTCAAAAAGATATTCCTTCTACAGCAGTTCAAACAAAATCCGAATCCAACCTTACTAAATCTTTGCCCTCAAAAGCTAATCATACAAAAGGAGCGATTCAAAAAAACATAGAAATACCGAATATATTGCCTCCCGCTGGTGCTGAAGTCTTGGGCATCACAAGCAATATTCCTTCGAAGATTGTGCCTAGAGAAACTGTTGTAGCAAGTTCTGCTCACTCAACCAATCAAATCTCATTTTTAGCGGTTGCTGAATCCACGCTACCAGAAAAAGTTATATCAGAGAAAGCCTTAATTAAAAAAATTGATCCCAATTTTTATCCTTATGAGTTTAGTTTATTGGCTTTACCCAAGAAAGATATAAACTTTATCAGCCTCAACGAGGAGACGAAGTTGCCAGGCTGTTTGACTTGTAAAATGCCGAAGACCATCAGTTATCGTGCTGGAATGTCTTTGCTCGGAAACTATAATTATATCATGACTCCCGATGATCGTATTTTCGATAAAGCATCTTACAACAATGCTTCTCTTGGTTACGGATTGGGAGCTTCTTTTGGTATCTCCTATGGCAACTGGGAAGTAGAAACAGGTGCCAAGTACGTTTCTGTTTTGTATCAGCTAGAGCCACTTACCGAAACTTTGGGGAGTTTTGAATCGGGTTATTTCAATCGAAGTTTGACCGAGATTGAACTTAATTTTTTACAAATTCCTTTGGGTATTCGTTATAATTTTGATAAGCTAAAAAGCTGGAATTTCTCTTCTATTGCAGGAGCAGCTTTGAATGTAGCGGCTCAAACCACGCACAATTTGGAGAGTAAATTCATTGATGAAACCGACTTTAGAAATAACATTGGTCAACCTGTACGTGCGCCAGAACAAAGTAATACGGAGCTTATCGCTGAAAATTCTTCATTCAACCAAAAAGATTTTGCAGATGGATGGTTAGAAGGAGGCTCTTTTCTCGAAAATCGCTACTTTACCTTCAATGCAGGCTTGGGCTTGGAACGAGCTTTGGGTTTGCGCTACAATTTATTTATTCAAGCCATGTACCAACACACTATTTTATCCAATGGATTTGGAGCGAATAATGTAAGTTTCAACACACTTAGTTTAGAAACTGGTGTAAAAGCTAAAATTGGTAAAAAAATTAAGGTTTATCAAAAAAGTCCGTTTTAAGCCAGCCCAAATTTCAAACTTCCTCCGTCGTTTGAAATCACTCCACATTAGAAGAATTACTTTTAAAGATAAGTCGAATATTGAACAAGAATAACACTACCGCAACAGCCAACCAAATATACATCCAAACTTCGGCAGGCGGAAACACAAACAACTCCGCATAAGCATTCAAGTCTGAACGAGGTCCTACATTAAAATCTTGGATGATGTATAAAATACTCGTCAAACCTAAAAACATCAATACATCAGATGCAAAATTGGTTTTCAGAGCAATAAAAGCCAAGACTAGGGCAAATACAAACAAGAGGCCTGTCGTAAAAAACGAATTGAACCAAAACAGAGCCGAAATGACCATGATACCACTCAAAATCAGTAAAGTCGTATTGGACGCTCGCTCCCATTTTGAAGCAATATACAAGAGCAAATTTCCAAAAATAGCACTACCAATATAACCTCCTAACAAGATGATGGCACGATTGCCGCCAGCCGTCCGAGTAAAACCGCTTCCATCGGCATTGACTTGCAAATTGAGCACATCTCCGCCCGTAATTATCGCCCCAAAAGCATGGCCAAATTCATGTAAAAACGTAACCAATAAACGAATCGGATACATTATTTTCCTTCCAATATCGCCTCCCAAATAGGTCAAACCCAGATAAAGACCTAGTGCTATAAAAATACGAATTAGTGTTTTCTGCATGATACTTTTTTTGCGCCTGTCTATCGACAGGTAGATGTTTGCGTAAGATAATTTATAAACAACACAATATTTACATAGTTCCAGTAGTTACACTTCCATTTGTGAAACCGCTAGCTCCTGCTAGTTTATCTTTAAAACCAATCAGCACACTTCCATAACCCCAGCCTTTGAGTCCATTGTGCCATTTGATATTGCCATTATGTTTGTCCAAACAAAATAAATGTCCCATACAACCCGCAAAAATGACATCTTTTTCAATCATAAGGCTTACATCGCCTTGCAAACGAGACTTACCTTTTAACGTCGTTTCCCATTTTATATTTCCAGTTTCGGGGTTAATGGCGGCAACCATTCCTCCCGATGCAATAATCATGTAATCCATATTTTTGATTTTTCAGGTTTATACTATATCATTTTGTCTTGAAAAAGTAATATATGCAGTTGGGGCATACCATAAGTTCATTCCAAAGGAAACAGTAACAATTTCCCAACCTTGATCTGTCATGTGTTCTAATGTCTTTTCTACTTTTCGCATTAAATTAGTAGTTGACCACATACTTGAGTGTTTGATGATTTTATACGTTTTCATATTTAGAATTTTTCCTTCAAAATATGAATCCTTGTTTTATAGTTCCTCTTTTTT
>JAHDEQ010000094.1:0-2439 GCA_020628755.1 Saprospiraceae bacterium | reverse complement strand
ACCAATAGGCGAACCCGCAGGTAAGTCAACAGCAGGACTAGGTACAATTTCTTTGGGATGTTCCATATAATGCTCTATTTGATGCAATATATATGTATAATGTGCTTTTTGATTGGCTTGTCCTGTATTAATTTTGGAAACTATCTTTTTTTCTAAATTTAAAATCTCATAATGTGCAATAGCTCTGACCTGTTCCGAAGCATTGGCATTGCTTGCCAATGCAAGCAAATGCTGTAAGGTCAGTTTTTGTACCATAAAATTAATTTCACTTTTCAAACCTGAATCCTTATTTCCAAAAACAGCATTAACAAGTTCTTCAATCATCTTATTTAATCCAAATTCTGTGCCTGCAACGCTATACTCTACCAAACGTGCTGCCCGTTGCGGATGCAAAAGCAAACTCAAAGTCATATTGGCCGAACTCTCGGCTGCTGCAATTGGGTCAAAGGTCAAACCCGTACGAGTTTTAAAACTCTCTCGACCTTTGTACGTTCCGTAGGCTTTTGGAGGAATTAGTTTTCGTATAGATTCATCAATTTCCAAAACTTCAGGCTGAAGGGTTTGCAACATCGCCTGCAAGGCGGCTTGTTGGGTTTTGGCATTGACGGGTTTATTTTCAATATCATTTTCACCTTTTACAGCATAAGTATAATGCAAACCTCCAATCAATTTGGCCGCAGCCTCCATCTGATAACGATGCGATAAATATAAGGGAACTAAAACTTCTTCTAAGGAAGACAAAGGTGTATTTTTTGGAATATTATTGAGACCAAAATTTTGTAATGCTTTGGAACGGACGGCCAGCACACGTTCCAATTCAGCAACTGCATCTTGGCCATTGTCCCATAAGTGCGCATAGGGATGTGCGCCTCCCATCGGGCGTGCATCAGCATCTGAAATATAACGTAATCCCAAACGATTGTTTTCTTCTAAGATTTCCAAAAGTGCCTTTTCTTCATCCGTCCCTTCAGGAAAATCTTGGTAACCATACAAAACCGTTCGCTTGTCCCAAGCTCCAATTTTGTCATCATAGGCTGCCGAAAAATCAAAGCTCCCATCGTCATTGAGTTGAATATATGGGTGCGGATAATCCATGACCGAAGCTCGACCGTTGGTGCTTGCCGCAAAGTTGTGTGCCAAGCCAATTGTATGCCCAATTTCGTGTGCTGAGAGTTGGCGGAGACGAGCCAAAGCCATTTCTTTCATTTCTGTAGATACGGTTTTTCCTTCTTCAAAAGGAGCTAAAATACCTTGTGCTATCAAGTAATCTTGGCGCACTCGAAGCGAGCCTAAAGAGACATGACCTTTGATAATTTCGCCTGTACGTGGGTCACTAACCGAACCACCATAAGACCAGCCCCGTGTAGCTCGATGCACCCACTGAATGAGGTTGTACCGCACGTCCATCGGGTCGGCACCTTCGGGCAAAATCTTGACCTGAAAAGCATCGATATAGCCAGCAGCCTCGAAAGCCTGATTCCACCATTTTGCACCATCTAGCAAAGCCGAGCGTATGGGTTCGGGCGCACCTGGATCGAGATAATAAATGATTGGTTCAAGGGCTTCGCTTTTTTCGGCCTCTGGATTTTTCTTTTCTAAACGATGTCTTTTTATAAATTTTTTGACCAAATTTTCTTCAATTGGCGTAGCATAATCCTGATACGAAATTCCAAAATAACCACAGCGTGGGTCAAGTATTCGAGGCTCATATTGGTCGTCAGGCAATTCAATAAAAGAATGATGTTGTCGGACAGTTACGGCTTTAGGATTAGGGGTGACTTGTGGCAAATAGCGACCCGTTGGGTTGCCTTTAAAGGTAAGCGTGGCTTCCATTTCGGTATTTTTGGGAAAGGACTTGCACTTTGGTGTATAAATTGCTGAACGAGATTTGTCTAAAGCATAAGCACCCTCTTTTTTTCTCTTTAAAGTACCAATAACATCGTGAGCATCACGCAACAGAAAATCTGTTGCGTCAACAAGCGTCTTGCCTCCACTACTTATTTCTTCCTTAAAACCCCACAAAATAGATTGGGCAAAAGCCTCTTGAACCGAGCGTTTTTCGAGTTCATTATTGCTAACTGCCCGATAAGCATAATTGGGTTGAATCAGCAAAACTTTGGGGCCGACTTTTTGAAATTTGACGACCTGTTCCCCGCCCAATTGGCCTCTATCGAGGCCAATGTCATTAGAACCAACACCTGCTGGCAAGGAATTTACATAAAGAAATTCGGTATCCCATTTATCTATTTCGAGCCAAAGTTTTCCAGTGTTTTCTTCCCAAAAGATATTGAAAAATCCTTCCATTTTTTTCATACTTGCCGTTTTGGTAGCAATGGATTGGATTTTGGGTTTGGGGATTGTTGTAGTGGATGTCGTTTTGCAGCCGATGGCTGCTAAAAAGATAAGGAGGAAACTGTAAATTCTCATACAAATAATTTT